>NZ_JBFRCL010000028.1:0-112643 GCF_040965695.1 Paraburkholderia sp. BR10937 | reverse complement strand
ATAACCAGGCGCTCATCGCACTGGCACGGCGACGCTGCGACGTCCTGTTTGCCATGCTGCGAGACGGCACCTTTTACGAACCCAAGTCAGCCCCTAGCGCTTGACGAACCACATAGGGGCACCCCCCCGTCGGCGACGGTCATGTCATTCTTGCGCGGATGGATATGACTGGAAGTCGGCAACCACTCCAAAGGGCATGGGTAAAGACCCGATATGCGCTAACGAATCACGTTGCTCCGGTCGCGTATTGGTGGTTGAAAGGTCTATGATGGGACTGTGAGGTTGCCATGCGTTGTCAGGACCCGAGCATCGAATGAAGCCACCACGCAATACCGACTCCGCGCCTGGAGCGTGGTATATCGACACAGCGTGCATCAATTGCGGTGCATCGCGTCATGTCGCGCCCGGGCTGATCGTCGAGCGAAACGACAAAAGCATCTTCGTTCGGCAGCCCGGCACGCCGGAAGAGCAGCTTGCTGCCTGGCGTGCGGTGTTCGTATGCCCGACAGCATCGGTACGCAGCGAAACGAAGCAGCTTCGTCCGAACGCGGTGATCTTTCCACAGCAGATCACATCGGGCGTGTGGCGCTGCGGATTCAACTCACGCTCATCGTTTGGCGCACATTCTTATTTTGCCTCGCGTGCGGACGGCAATCTGCTGATCGATTCACCGCGCTATGTGGCAGAGCTCGTCAAATGGTTCGACGACGCCGGTGGCATCGCACACATTCTTTTGTCGCATCGTGACGACGTAGCAGACGCGGACAAATACGCGCGTCGATTCGGCGCGCGCGTCTGGATTCACCGGGAGGACAGCTCGGCTGCCCCCTATGCAACGGATCTTCTCGACGACGTGTCGGCGCCGACCATTGCGGTCGGCGTACAAGCAGTCCCCGTGCCAGGTCACACTCGGGGTAGCGTCGTGTATCTCCTCGACGATCGCATTCTCTGCTCGGGTGATTCGCTTGCCTGGAGCCCACGCGAGCAGGACCTCGTCGCATTCAGGGACGCGTGCTGGTACTCATGGACCGAGCTCACCGAATCGCTCAGCAAGCTGGCCGTGTATCGTTTCGAATGGCTGCTTCCTGGTCACGGCTGGCTCGCGCACTTGCCGGCCAAGGAAATGGGTGCGCGCTTGGTCGCATTGGTTGCACGCATGCGAAATGGTTGAAGTCGCCGGGATAGCTCCTTAGTGCATGAGGCGCTTCGAATCCTCCCTGATTCCAGCCTTGCAATGAGGTGGCAAGACTCAGCCAGGAATGGTCGGAATTCGAGCGGGGTATTCTGGCACAACCATTGGCCAGAAGTGCATGGAAGTCGTTGATATGGCGGAGCGCGTCGCGACAAAGCCTTCCAGACCTTCAAGGACGTAGGGCCGGAGACACATCGAACCAGTTCGCCACATCATGACCACAACAAGAAGCCTGGCGCTCATTCTGGCATGCGTGTTTGCCGCTTCTCAGCAAGGTCACGCGCAATGTGTCGACCTGGTCGCCAGTCTTGATGACGGTCAGTTGATGCAGTCGCGGATTGCGCTGGTCGACCGTGCCACGCCTACCGAACAGATCCGCATCCTCGCCTACATCTTCGAAATCGATCAGACCGGCGGCCTGCTTTTGCGTCATCTGGTCGAGGCTGCGCGCCGAGGCGTGCCGGTCAAGCTGCTGATCGACGGCATCGGCCCCGAGCCGCACTACCCGTTCGAGGACGAGCTCATCGTCGCCCTGCACGAGGTGGCGCCCGGCATTGAACTCCGAATCTTCCATCCACGATCCGATCTCGTCGAGATTTCGCATCGCATGCACGACAAACTGTTCCTGGTTGGCGACACGGCCGTGATCGGCAGTACCTCGATCTGGGATGAGAGCTTCCGCAACTGGCTCAGCGAGCGCGATCTGATGGTGTCGGGCGACGCCGGCCAGGAGGCTTCCTCCCTGCACGCCATGTACCAGCATTTCGCCTTGTTCTGGAATAGCCCGGAAGTGGTTCGCCCCGAGCCGGAAAAATTCCTCAAAGTCGAAAGTCCTTATCGAGACTCGCAGGGTTATCCGACGCTGGACCCGGCGCGCATCCATTATTGGCGCGAATGGCTGCAGGCTCCGCTCGAAGCTGCTGCCCTGGCGACAGACCTGGCCGCTACCGATACGCCCAATGATCCCGCCGCTCCGCCCGCTCCCGGGGCGGATTTTGATCCCGCCTGGATGCCGATCGCCTGCGAGCGCCTGCACTATGTCCACGACTGGCCCGACAAGCGCTCGCCAGGCACGTTGCAGGACATGCTACAAGCATTCGATACGGCGCAGCACGAAATCCTGATCATCAACCCCTACCTGATCCTGGTGCCGGAACTGCGCGAGGCGCTTGAGCGCAAGCGGCGCGAAGGTGTCCACGTGATCCTGGTGAGCGCCTCGCTGGCGAGCATCACGCAGGAATTCCCCGCAGTCGGGCGCGCCTATGCCGACGATCTGCCCGGCCTGGTGAATGCGGGGATCGAGGTGCGCGAATATTCCGACCGAGAGAACCGCATGATGCACGCCAAGCTGGTCCTCATCGACGGCCATCGATATTATCTCGGCAGTTTCAATTTCGATTCGCTGTCGGCCCGCTTGAATACCGAAAACGGCCTGTGGATAGATATTCCTGAGGACGGGCTCGATCCCTTGCAAGACAGCGTGGCGTACTTCCTGAGCAACTCAAGTTCGGTGAGCGACGCCAATGGCCGCCTTCTGGCGGATCCCGATGCGCGCTGCCGGGCCGCCGGCTGCGGCGGTGCCTGGTGGTGGGTGACGATGCTAATCAGGAACTTCCTCTGAGCGCGGCGTGCCCTGTCGCTAAACTACGTGGCCAGTTCGGGTCGCCGTCCGCACTGTGTCGCGCAGCAGTGCGGCCAGGTTCCGCCGCTCGCCAACGGCATTTCCGCGTCCCTACGATGACCGAAAGAGGGTGAATCGCGGCCGCTACGCCGACTTCATCCCTTGCACGTGCGGAGCGGTGTTGGTATATGTGTTATTCACAATTCAGGCGCCGCGCCTCGTTTGCGCGATGTCGCAAAAGGCTTTGCCGGTGTCCAACTGGTTCGCTTCCATGACACAAACGAAAAAAAAACGCGAGCAGATGGCCCGGGCCTTCATCTGCATTGGTGCGCTGGCTGTAATCGTATCGGTTTTCACGCCGTGGCAAGCTGAGAAGTTGACAGATATCTGCGAGACGGATGCACACGGGGATGCCGTGCCTAATCGCCATGTCGACGGCGTTCTTCGCTACTTTGAACGTAGTTACTACCTGGAGCGCTCTCACGCCGACAATGTGGTCATCGACCGCTGTGGTGGCAAGACAGGTTGTCAGACTCCGGATCGCTCGTTTCGACAACTCACTGGCGCAACTGCGCAAGCGGAATTTTGTGGCCAACACCTTTCAAAGCTGAACGTGTCCGGAACAGTCGTTTTCGAGCTGACACAAGACTGGCTCAATCGTGAATACGAGAATTTCCGCGCTGCGATCCGATGGACTGGAGCAACTTCCATCGTAGTAGGTGGCCTGTTGCTGCTCAGGCTTCGAAAGCGTGGGTAGCATAGCCCGGTCGAAAAGCATTACTCCTGGCTAAAATCTGCTGAATGGCCGTTTCCGAGCCATGAGCGACCCCGGCGAAGCCGTCGGTCTAAACGGCAGCATCGGGTCGAACCGAGCCCTAAGCTGGCAATCTGCGAAGCGCTTTTAGGCGGACCGAACGCGCCGGCGTGCAGCATGTCCCACCGATCGCTCACACGATCCACTCCCCATCACGCACAACGACGCATCCGTTCGCGACAACCAGCTTGCGCTTCGGCCGCGCGACGACGGCCTGCGCGACGCTCTCCGCGTCCACGACGACAAGGTCCGCCCGCGCCCCAACCTGCAGGCCATAGTCGGAGAACCCGCAGCCACGCGCGGCGGCATCGCTCACGCAGTCGAATGCGATCGCGATATCGTCGTCGCGCCGCAAGTCGTAGCGCAAGCCGATCAACATGGCGCGCTCGAGCATGTCGGGCACGCCATACGGCGACCACGTGTCGCGAATGCCGTCGTTGCCGCCAAACACCGTCACGCCCCTGTCGCGGCAGACCTTGAGCGGCGGAACCGGGCACGAAGGCGGCGCGCTCGTCAGCAGCGCCACGCGCAGTTGCGCAATCCGGTCGATCAATGCGTCGCGCGCGCGCTCCGGCAACGCGCCCAGACAAAACGCGTGACTCACGACAACCTGACCTTGCATGCCGAGCGCCTGCACGCGATCGAGCAGCAGTTTCAGCGTGAACGCCCCGACCTCGCCGGGCTCGTGCAGATGAATATCGATCGGCTTGCGATGGCGCTCCGCCAGTGCGAACGTGGCATCGAGCGAGGCCACGGGATCGCCGTCGATCAGCGCCGGGTCGAGCGCACCGAGCACGTCGGCGCCGGCCGCCAGCGCGCTGTCGAGCAGTTCGACCGTACCCGGCCGGATCAGCATGCCCGACTGCGGAAACGCGACGATCTGCAGGTCGAGGACATCGCGCAGCGTCTGCCGTGTGGCGAGCACGCCTTCGAGATAGCGCAGTCGCGCTTCGGTATCGATATCGACATGGGTCCGCAGGCGCGTCGTACCGGCATGCACGAATGCGCGCGCCAGCGCGAGCGACTGGGCGCCGGCATCGTGGCCCGAGGTCTTGCGCCATTCGCGCTCGTTGGCGATGCGGTCGGTCAGTAGCGGCCCAACCTCGTTGCGATACCACGGGCGGCCCCAGTTGCTCTTGTCGAGGTGCGTGTGGCCTTCCACGAAACCGGGCAGCAGCAGCCCTGCGCCGCCGTCCACGACCGGTACGCCCGGTTGTGCCGCGATATGGGGCCCGATTGCCTCGATGCGGCCATTGGCGAACGGGACGCAAACGCGTTGGCCATCGGCCAGCCTGACGTTGGAAAGATGAAGTGCGGAAGTCGTGAATGTCATGCCGATTCTCCTCGGAGCATCGCAGGATCTTATCGATTCAGCCAGACATTCAAAGATTAGATGTTCTACTACCTCTGCCCGCAAAAAAAAACGGCAGCGCCGGGTATAGACCCGGCGCCGCCGAACATACTGCTTTCGGAGCGTGAAGACCTAGAAGCGGTGAATGATACCGATCGCGCCTGCCACCTGGCTGCGCGACGAAGACGGCGCGCTGTTCTGGCCGTCGCCGATGTCGGCAGTCGCGTTGATGATGTTGCCCGCGCCGTTCGTGCCAAGCGTCTGGCCGCCTGCGCGCTGGTACGCCTCGACGAAGTACAGACCCGTGCGCTTCGACAGCGTGTAGTACTGCGACAGGTTGTACTGTGCGTACGAAGCCGAGCTCTGGATGCCGTTGGCCTTGGTCGCGCGCGTGTAGGCGAAACCAGCCGCGAGATCGAGCGTGGTGATCGGCTTGTAGTGCAGCACCACGCCGCCCGTGTTCCAGATTTGCGTGTCGTGGAAGGACGAATTCGTGCCCGGAATGTACTGGACGTTCGAGTAGGCCACCGAAATGTCCCACTGCGAGCTGAACTGGTAGCCAGCCGTCACCGCCAGGCGCTGCTGCGACTGTGTCGTCCGGAAGCCGTTCGTGAGAGCCGACACGCCCGGCTCGCCAGCGCTGTTCGCCGTCGAGTTATCGCCCCACGCGCCGCCGCCAGGCGTCGAATTGTGGAGGCGCTCGAAGCCTACGGCGATGCCTGCCGGACCGTGCAGATATTGCGCGGCAAGGCTCCACGTCTGGCCTGCGCCGGTGCTGCCCGCCACGCCGCCCAGTGCATACATGCCGCTCACGGTCAGGCCCGCGATGTTCGGCGACGTATAGACCATCGAATTGTTGATGCGATAGATGGTGTCCATCGAATCGATATCGCCCGGGTGCGCGCCGTATGCGCCGGTCAGCCACGTGGTCGGGCTGTACGGCGAGAGCAGCGTGTAGTACGGGGCGTACTGGCGGCCGGCCGTCAGCGTGCCGTAGTTCGCGTTCGTGACACCCACGAACGCCTGGCGGCTGAACATCAGGTTCGTGGTTTGCTGTGCGCCCGTTGCCGAATTGAAGCCTTCTTCGAGGGTGAAGATCGCGCGCGTGCCGCCGCCCAGATCTTCGCCGCCCTTCAAGCCGAAGCGCGAACCGGCCCAGATGCCCTGCGCCATCTTGACGACCGAACGTCCGCCAGAAGTCTTGCCCAGCGAGGTGGAACTGCTTTGATAACCAATACCGTTATCGACGATACCGTACAGCGTGACGCTGCTTTGCGCGTGAGCGCCCAGCGCGGCGAGTCCAAGCGCGGCGAGTCCAAGCGCGGAAGCGAGGATAGTTTTTTTCATCAGTCGTCCTGTCTTTAGTCGTTGTGGTTTGATACTCGTTAAAACCCTGGTTGCTACATTGCCTCCTGTCCGGCCAGGAGCGCAGCGCCCCTGAAGCGCTCCCGGCCAAATGTGTCTCCTTAGTGAATCTCGGGTTCGCCGCCGGCGCTGGCGCACGAGCCGCCCACGCCGTCACGCTGCAGGAAGTCGAACTCGCAGCCGTTGTTGGCCTGCATCACGTGCATCTGGTACATCGCGCCGTAGCCGCGCTTGAAGCGCGCTTCCGGTGCGACCCACGCGGCCTTGCGGCGCGCCATTTCCTCGTCCGGAATCAGCACGTTCAGGCGGCGCTCCGGCACGTTCAGCTCGATCAGGTCGCCGTCCTGCACGAGCGCGAGCGGACCGCCGATGAACGATTCCGGCGCCACGTGCAGCACGCACGCGCCATAGCTCGTGCCGCTCATGCGAGCGTCGGAAATACGCAACATGTCGCGCACGCCCTTCTGCAGAATCTTTTGCGGAATCGGCAGCTGGCCCCACTCGGGCATGCCGGGCGCGCCAACCGGACCCGCGTGCTGGAGCACGATCACGCTGTTCTCGTCGCAGTCGAGATCTTCGCTGTCGATGCGCGCAGCCATGTCGTTGTAGTCCTTGAACACCACGGCCTTGCCCGTATGCACGTGCAGGCGCTTTTCGGCCGCGCCCGGCTTGATCACGGCGCCGTCCGGCGCGAGATTGCCGCGCAGCACGGCGAGGCCCGTATCCGGCATGAGCGGCTTGGCACGGCGATAGATCACCTCTTCGCTGTAGATCTCCGCGTCGGCGATGTTCTCGCCGAGCGTCTTGCCGTTCACGGTCATCTGCGTGCCGTCGATCAGCTCGCCGAGTTCCTTGAGCATCGCGCGCAGGCCGCCGGCATAGTAGAAGTCCTCCATGAGGTACTTGCCGGTCGGGCGAATGTTCGCGAGCACCGGCGTGCGGCGCGCGATTTCATCGTACTGCGCGAGCGTGAGATCGACACCGGCGCGGCGCGCCAGCGCGATCATGTGGACGATCGCGTTGGTCGAGCCCGAGAGCGCGAGACACGTGGTCACGGCGTTGTCGACCGACTTGCGCGTGATGATGTCCGAAGGCTTCAGGTCTTCCCACACCATCTCGACGATGCGCATGCCCGTCTTCGCCGACATCTGCGCGTGGCGCGAGTCCGGCGCGGGAATCGAGGCGAAGCCCGGCAGCGTGAAGCCCAGTGCTTCCGCAGCGCTCGTCATCGTCGATGCCGTGCCCATCGTCATGCAGTGGCCCGGCGAGCGTGCGATGCCGCCCTCCACGCCCTTCCAGTCCTCGTCGGTGATCTTGCCCGCGCGCAGGTCGGCCCAGTACTTCCAGGTGTCCGAACCCGAACCGAGCGTCACGCCGTTCCAGTTGCCGTTGAGCATCGGGCCCGCGGGCAGGAAGATGGTCGGCAGGTCCATCGAGATCGCGCCCATCAGCAGCGCGGGCGTGGTCTTGTCGCAGCCGCCCATCAGCACGACGCCGTCGGCCGGGTACGAACGGATCGTCTCTTCCGCTTCCATGGCGAGGAAGTTGCGATAGAGCATCGTGGTCGGCTTCTGGAACGGCTCGGAAAGCGTCTGCACGGGCAGCTCGATCGGGAAACCACCCGCCTGCCAGATGCCGCGCTTGACCTCTTCCACGCGCTGCTTGAAGTGCGTATGGCAGGGGTTGATCTCGCTCCAGGTATTGAGGATGGCGATCACCGGTTTGCCCGCGTACTCCTCGCGGCTGTACCCCATCTGCGCGGTGCGCGAGCGATGGCCGAACGACCGCAGGTCGTTCACGCCATACCAGCGGTGGCTGCGCAGTTCTTCGGGGGTCTTTCGCTTCTTGCTCATCTTGCGTTGCTCCAGGTGTTTCCAGTAAAGCCGCCGGCGTTGGCCTAGCGTTGCTCCTTCACACGCGACACGAGCTGTGTCGGGCTGACGAACTGCAGGGCGACCAGCACCCACGCAAGCGTGATGACCATGTAGATCATGGCCATCGCGTCGATGGATTGCGGTGCACGCACGCCCGTCGAAAAGACGGCGTAGTACAGCGCAACCACCAGCGTTTGCGTGTCGGGTCCGGCGGTAAAGAAAGTGAGTTCAAACATGCCGATCGTGCGCACCAGCACGAGCAGCCCCGCCGCCAGCATCCCCGGCACGAGGAGCGGCAGCAATACATAGCGGAAATAGCGCAGCGTGTTCGCGCCGAAAATGCGCGCGGCCGACTCGAGGTTCGGATCGATCTGCTCGATGAACGGCGTCATCACGAGGATCACGAACGGCAGTGCGGGCACCAGGTTCGCGAGGATCACGCCAGGCAGCGTGCCCGCGAGGCCGATCTGGTACATGGCAGTGGCCATCGGAATACCGTACGTGACGGGCGGCACCATGAGCGGCAGCAGGAATACGAGCATGGCAATGCGCTTGCCCGGGAACTGCGCGCGCGCCAGCGCGTAGGCGGCGGGCACGCCCAGCGCGATGGAGAGCAGCACGACCGAGCCGACCACTTCGAACGTCACCCACAGCACGCTCGACAACTGGAAGTCGCGCCACGCCTGCGCATACCAGTGCAGCGTGAAGCCTTGCGGCAGCGGCGTGCCGAACCAGCGCGTGGCGATCGAGTTCACGCCCACGGTAGCGATCAGCAGCACCACGTTGAGCAGGAAGAACACCACGCCGCCCCAGACGAACACTTTCCAGAGCACGTCGGGCAGGCGCGAAGCGGGCCTGGCCTGCGCAACGTTGGCGGCAGGAGCGCCACGTTCCTCGCCCGCCTGCGCCCCCCCGCCGAGGCCGGCCGCGTTACGTTGATGGGCGCTCATCAGCCTTTCCCCCCGCTCACCGGGCCCGAGTAGAAGAAGCGCTTGGCGCTCAACATCGCGGCCACGACGATCAACTGCACGAAGCCCATCACGATGGCGATGGTCGAGGCGAGCGAGTAGTCATAGCTTTCGAACGCCGCCTCCGCTGCCGCAATGGAGATCACGCGCGTGGGACCCGCGGGCGCACCGAGCAGCACCGCCGAAGGGAATACCGAATACGCCTGCACGAACGACAGGCACGCGGCCATCGTGAGACCGGGCGCGAGCAGCGGCAGATAGATTTGACGGAACTGCTGCCACGGGCCTGCGCCAAGTGTGGCGGCCGCCCGCGCGAGCGTCGGGTCGATGCCGGTGACGTACGAGAGCGTAAGCAGAAACGCGAACGGGAAACCCGAAACGATCAGCGAGATCAGCACGCCCCAATAGTTGTGCGTGAGCCGGATCTCTTCGTTCGTATACAGATGCAGCGCGTGCAGCGCTTGCGGGAACCAGCCGTTCGGGCCGAAGTAGCTGAGCATGCCGTCGGCGATCAGCACGGTGCCGAGCGTGACGGGAATCACGAGCAGCGTGGTCACGAGCTTCTGGTACGGCGACTTGCGGCGCAGCGCGAAAGCCACCGGCAGCGAGAGCCCGACGTTGATGATCGTCGCGGGCACCGCCAGCTTGAGCGTGACGAACACCGTGGGCCACAACGAAAGGTCGTGAACGAACTGCAGGTAATTCGCGAACATGCCGCCGCCGTTCATCGGCTTGAACGACAGCACGAGACCGTAGGCGAACGGATAGAGGAACATCGCGATGATGAAGCCGAGCGCGGGCGTGATGAGCCAGCCGCGCGAATCGCGCGGCGCCTTGACCAGCGACGGAATGAACGTGCTCATGACGCACGCTCCGCGTAGGCCAGCACGTGCGAAGGCGCGACGCGCAGCGTGGCGCGCTCGCCCGCTGCGAATTCGCCTTCCACGCGCGCCCACAGCTTGCCGAACGGCGCGTTGGCGAGCAGCAGTGAATCGCGGCCGCCGTATTCGACCATTTCCACTTCGACGTCGAAGGCGTTCGCGTCGCCCGCGTTGGCGCGCTCGAAGTCTTCGGGGCGCATGGCTACGGAAATTTCGCCGCCGTTCAGTTCGCCCATCGGCACGCCTGTGAGCGTGATGCCCGACGACGACATCGCGACATGCGCGCCCTGCTCGCCCGTAATGGCGAACGGCAGCACGTTGCGAAAGCCCATGAAGCGCGCAACGTGCAGATTCGAGGGGCGGCTATACACTTCCTTCGGCGTCGCGACCTGCTGCACGACGCCCTCTTTCATCACGACGATGCGGTCCGCCATCGAGAGCGCTTCGTCCTGATCGTGGGTCACGTAAATCGTGGCGCGTTCGAGCTGCCCGTGAATGCGGCGGATTTCCGCGCGCATTTCGATGCGCAGCTTGGTGTCGAGGTTCGAGAGTGGCTCGTCCATCAGCACGAGCGGCGGCTCGATGACGATGGCGCGGGCAATCGCCACGCGCTGCTGCTGGCCGCCCGAAAGCTGGCCCGGCAGCTTGTTTTCATGGCCGACGAGCTGCACGAGCTGCAGCGCCTCGCGCGCGCGGCGCTTCGCCTCGTCGCGCGGCACGCCCTGCATTTTCAGGCCGAAGCCGACGTTTTCCAGCACCGTCATATGCGGGAACAACGCGTAATTCTGGAACACCATGCCGAAACCGCGCTTCTCGGGCGGCAGCACGTCGATGCGCAGGTCGTCCAGCCAGATGCTGCCGCTCGTGAGCGGTTGCAGACCGGCGATGCAATTGAGCGCCGTGGATTTGCCGCAGCCCGACGGCCCGAGCAGCGCGATGAATTCGCCGCGGCGAATGTCGAGGTCGAGGCCGCGCAGCGCGGCGAGCTGCGTCCCCTCTGCGTTGGCGAAGCTACGGCATACCGAGTCGAGGCGCAGACGATCGAAAGAATGCTTCATAACACGTTCCTGACCAACATCATCAACTACGTACGAATGAAACGCGGACGGCACTCAAACCGAATGGGGTACGCAAGCACCGTCCGTCCATTGCTGACCCTTCCTCTCGTTACTGCGACTTCTGCGAACCGACTTCGCGGTCCCATTTCTGGAACGCCGCGACCATCGCCTGGGCCGAAAGCGGCTGGACATGCGGATAGGCCGTGAGCCACTTCGCGTACTCGGGGCGCCCGTATTTCGCGATCACGTCCTGGCTTTCCTTCGGCGCCATCTGCAGCGTGACGTCCTTCACTGCCGGGCCCGGATAGAAGTAGCCGTCGTCATAGGTCATAGCCTGCTGCTGCGGCTCGAGCATGAAGTTCATGAGCTTGAGCAGCACCGCCAGCTTCTCTTTCGAAACGCCCTTCGGCACGACCATGTAGTGGGCGTCGTTCACCCACGTCATGTTGTTGAATGCCTGCACCTTGAAGTCGGCCGGCACGATGCCGAGCGCGCGCGGGTTGATGTCCCAGCCCGTCACGGTCACGGTCATGTCGCGCGTGCCTTCGCCCAGCTCCTTCATCACCGCCGAGGTGCCGCCCGGATAGTACGGCACGCACGCGTTCAGCTCCTTCAGGTACGCCCAGGTCTTGTCCCAGCCGTTGATCGGGTCTTGCGGGTTCTTGTCGCCGAGCAGGTACGGCAGGCCCATCAGGAACGTGCGGCCCGGACCCGAGTTGGCCGGACGCGCATAGATCAGCTTGCCTGGGTTCGCCTTGCACCACGCCAGCAGTTCCTGCGGGGTCTGCGGCGGCCTGGCGACCTTGGCCGGGTTGTATTCGATCAGCGGACCGGCCGGCATGTACGACACTTCGAGGCCGTAGCCTTGCGCCAGGTCCTGCATCTTGCGCGGGCCCGGCGCGTACTTGTCGAGCACGCCCGGCAGCGCGGCCTGCTGATCGGGCAGCAGCTTCATCCACAGATTCTGTTCGATGCCGGCGGCGAGCGCATCGGTGCCTGTCAGCACGAGATCGATGTCGGCGCGGCCGGCGGCCTGCATGGCCTTGATCTTGCCAGGCAACTGCGGTGCGGGCGCGTTGGTGTAGGTGATGTTGGAGACGAGATTCGGGTTTTTCGCCTTGAACGCTTCGAAGGCTTTCTGCGTGAGCTGCAGGTTACCGGCCACGTCGACTATGTTCAGGGAAACGGGATCAGCCTTTGCCGCGCTCATGCCGAGCGCCGCGGCGGCCGCCACACACACGGCCAGCACGCTGGCCTTCAAGCGTCCATCGAACATCGCATCTCCTCACACCTGTTTATGGAATTTGTTCTAACGCGACCATTCCTGTCTTGCCCTGGGCCGGACACAGGATGCCGAACCACGCACCAAGTTGTCAAGCAACGTCAGGCTCTTTGTGAGATTACTGTGAGCCTCTTGTCGGACTCCTTTTGGAGAAAGCGCCTGCAAGGCTTCTGCAGGCGCTTTCCTGACCGCTTTCGCGGGATTACTGCTTCACCAGCTTGCCGTCGCGCAAACGCCACAGCGCGAGCGGATTGTCGTTCTGCAGTGTGACCGGCAGAAGTTCGGCCGGCAGGTCCTGGTAGCAGACCGGACGCAGGAAGCGCTCGATCGCCATCGCGCCCACCGAAGTCGCGCGCGCGTCCGAGGTGGCCGGGAACGGGCCGCCGTGAACCATCGCATACGAGACTTCGACGCCCGTCGGGAAGCCGTTGGCGAGAATGCGGCCGGCCTTGCGCTCGAGAACCGGCAGCAGGCGCGCGGCCATCGCGTTGTCGTCGCGATCGATGTGCAGCGTCGCCGTGAGCTGGCCTTCGAGGTGCTCCGCCACGCGCGCGAGTTCGGCTTCGTCGCGGCACGCCACGACGACCGAGGTCGGCCCGAAGATCTCGTCCGACAACGCGTGCTGGGCGAGGAACTGCTCGGCGCTCGCCTTGAAGAGGACCGGCAGCGCGTCGCAATGCGCGTCCGTCTTCGTGCCTTCGGCCAGATTCTCGATGCCCGGCAGCTGCTTGCGCGCCGCTACCGCTTCGCCGTAGGTCGAGGCGATGCCGGCCGTCAGCATGCTTTGCGAGGGCTTCTGCGTGAGCGCGGCGCTCGCCGCCTTCACGAAGCGGTCGAGTTCCGGCGAGTCGATCGCGAGCACGAGGCCCGGGTTCGTGCAGAACTGGCCCACGCCGAGCGTGAGCGAATCGACGAAGCCCTGCGCGAGCGCATCGCCGCGTGCGGCCAGCGCCGCGGGCAGCACGAACATCGGGTTGATGCTGCTCATTTCGGCGTAGACCGGAATCGGCTCGGGGCGCGTGGCCGCGATGTGCGAAAGCGCGAGACCGCCGCGGCGCGAACCCGTGAAGCCCACGGCCTTGATAGCCGGGTGCGCCACGAGCGTCTCGCCCGCTTCGTTGCCGCCGCCGAAGACGAGCGAGAACACGCCTTCGGGCAGGCCGACGTCAGCCACGGCCTGCTGGATCGCGCGGCCCACGAGTTCCGAGGTGCCCGGATGCGCGAGGTGCGCCTTCACGACGACCGGGCAGCCGGCAGCCAGCGCCGACGCCGTGTCGCCGCCCGCCACCGAAAACGCCAGCGGGAAGTTGCTCGCGCCGAACACGGCCACGGGGCCGAGCGGGATGCGATGCGCGCGCAGGTCCGAGCGCGGCAGCGGCTTGCGCTCCGGCAGCGCCGAGTCGAGCACGGCGCCGCACCAGCGGCCGTCGCGCACGAGCGACGCGAAAAGACGCAACTGGCCGACCGTGCGGCCGCGCTCGCCTTCGAGGCGCGCCTTGGGCAGCGCGGATTCGAGGTGTGCGCGCTCGATCAGCGCGTCGCCGATGCCGAGAATGCGTTCGGCGATCGCTTCGAGCAGGCGTGCACGCGTTTCGTGCGGCGCGGCGCGGAAGGCATCGAACGCCTGCGCCGCGAGTTCGCAGGCGCGCGCGACTTCGGCCTTGCCGCCGAGGCCGAACCACGGCTCGATTTCCTTGCCGAGCGCAGGTGCGAAGGCGCGCATCTCGCCCGCCTCGCCGCGCACCGCTTGCGCGCCGAGCAGCATGGCTCCAGTAATCTGCATGTTCGCTCCGTTCAATTGCTATCTGCCGGTTTACGCGTTGGCGGTCTGGGCCGTTGCGGCGAGCTTCTGCTCGAACGCGAGCAGCGCCTTGGCCGCGTCGCCGATCGCCGGCAGCGCCTCAGCGGGCGACTGCGAGAGCAGCGGCAGGATCGGACCCATGTCGGCGATGCCCGAGAGCGTCACGGCGTCATGCAGCACGCGGATCAGCGAGATGTTGTCGCGCAACGTTTCGAGCGGCATGAAGGCATCGTAGAGGCGTTGCGCTTCTTCCGCGCGGCCTTCCTTCGCGGCCTTCAGGAGCGCCATGATGGCGTTCGCGGCGATACAGCCCGAGCCCGTGGTCCAGGCAGCCAGACCGAAGTCGCGCACGTGGACCAGCGCCGGACGCTCGCCCATGCCCGAGACGACCTTCGAGGCCGGCACGCTTTCCAGCAGGCGGCGCAGGTACGGATCGTTCGCCGGGTCCTTGCGCACGATGGCGTACTTCACCGCAATGAGCGTGCCGCGGTCGATCAGGCGCACGAGCGTGTCGACGTCGACGTAGTCTTCGCTCTTGATATAGAGCGTGAGCGGAATGCCGGCGGTGTCGGCGATACGCGTGAGACCGGCTTCGACGCCTGCGGACGTCGTGAAGCCGGAGAGCGGGAGCACCATGGCCGTCTTGTACTGCGTTTGCGCGAGCACGCGCGCCTGGTCGAGCATCTTGCCGTAGTCGGGACCGATGGCCGGAATCACGCGCGTTTCGGGCGCGGTGAGGTCGGCGAGCATGTCAAGCAACTCGCGGAATTCGCTCACGGCGACGTGGTACAGGTTCGCATTGCCGCCGTACAGCAGCGTGCGGATACCGCCCGCTTCCATATGGCGGATCAGCTTGCGGTTCTGTTCGACGTCGAGGGAGAAGTCGGGGCGGCGTGCGAGCGGCGGCACTGCCATCACAGTCGAGGCGAATTCGCTCTCGACAATCGGGGACACGTTCATGAGGCCTCGTGCTGGGAATGGAGGGTTGTCAATACCGACAACAGTAGCATCGGCCCATCGTAGTTGTCAAACAACTTGTCGCATTTGTTAGGGTTTGTTCCGGGGATCCGACAACCGGGATCCGCCCGCCCTTGCGCGCCCGGTACCGGCCACGTAAAGGAATATTGTAGAATCGCGCTCCAATCGTGGAACCGGTTCCATTTACCATCTCGGTTCCGTGCCGCCGCGGCGGATGTCACGCACAGCGCACAGGATGGCTACGCGGACACCGTCGAACCACACCGCGCCGAACTCATACAGAATCCCACAATGTCTGAATCTCCTCTCACGACACGCCGCGGCTTCCTGCGCACGGCAGCGGTGCTCGTGCCCGCCGGCGCGCTGGCGGGCTGCGAGGGCGGCAAGCAGCCGTCGAGCGAAACCGCCGCGGCCGGCAGCGCCGCCTCTGCGCCCAACGCCAGGCCTGAAGCCGCGCAGGCCGTCGCCTACAAGCCGCGCTTCTTCGACGCGCGCGAGTGGGCCTTCGTCGAAGCCGCCACCGACCGTCTGATTCCCGCCGATTCCGAAGGCCCCGGTGCGCTCGAAGCCGGCGTGCCCGAATTCATCGACCGGCAGATGGACACACCCTACGCGCACGGCGCGCTCTGGTACATGCAGGGGCCGTTCCAGCAAGGCGTGCCCGAACTCGGCTATCAGTTGAAGCTCGTGCCGCGCGACATCTACCGCCTCGGCATCAAGGCCGTGAACGCGTACTGCACGAAGGCCTACGGCAAGGACTTCGACGCGCTCGACGCCAGCACGCGCGACAGCGTGCTGGCCGCGCTCGAAGCGGGCAAGGTCGAGCTGGACGGCGTGCCTGCCTCCGTGTTCTTCGGGCAGTTGCTGCAGAACACGCGCGAAGGCTACTTCTGCGACCCGATTCACGGCGGCAACCGCAACATGGCTGCGTGGAAGATGATCGGCTTTCCCGGCGCACGCGCCGACTTCATGGATTTCGTGAACCAGAACGGCAAGCCCTATCCGTACGGCCCGGTCTCGATCAACGGGGAGCGTACGTAAATGGCAATCAAAAAACCTCATGTCGATGCCGTCGTGGTCGGCTTCGGCTGGACCGGCGCGATCCTCTCGAAGGAACTGACCGAAGCCGGTCTGAAAGTGGTGGCGCTCGAGCGCGGCGAGTATCGCGACACCTACCCGGATGGCGCGTACCCGAACACCATCGACGAGCTCACGCATAACATCCGCAAGAAGCTCTTCCTCGATCTTTCGAAGACCACGGTTTCGATCCGCCACGGCGTGAACGACACGGCCCTGCCCTACCGCCAGCTCGCCGCGTTTCTGCCCGGCGAAGGCGTGGGCGGCGCGGGCCTGCACTGGTCGGGCGTGCATTTCCGCATCACGCCCGAAGAGCTGCGCCTGAAGAGCCACTACGAAGAGCGCTACGGCAGGAAGTTCATCCCCGCAGGCATGACGATCCAGGACTACGGCGTCACCTACGACGAACTGGAGCCGCACTTCGACTTCGCGGAGAAGGTGTTCGGCACTTCGGGCCAGGCGTACAAGGTGAAGGGCAACGTGGTCGGCGACGGCAATGTGTTCGAAGCCGCCCGCAGCGACAATTTCCCGTTGCCCGCGCAACTGAACACCTATTCGGCGCAGCGCTTCTTCGACGCGTCGAAGTCTCTCGGCCTGCACCCCTATCGCCTGCCTTCGGCGAACACGTCGGGGCCGTACACGAACCCCTACGGCGTGCAGATGGGCCCGTGCAACTTCTGCGGCTTCTGCAGCGGTTACGCGTGCTACATGTACTCGAAGGCTTCGCCGAACCTCAACATCCTGCCCGCGCTCAAGCAGGAAAAACACTTCGAACTGCGTTCGAAATGCCACGTGCTGCGCGTCGAACTCGACGACACCAGAAAGCGCGCCACGGGCGTGACGTATATCGATCCGGCGGGCCAGGAAGTGTTCCAGCCTGCCGATCTCGTGATCGTCTCGGCGTTCCAGTATCACAACGTGCACCTGCTGCTGCTTTCGGGCATCGGCAAGCCCTATGACCCGGTTTCGGGCGAAGGCGTGGTGGGCCGCAACTTCGCGTACCAGAACCTCTCGACCATCACGGCGTTCTTCGACAAGGACACGTGGACGAACCCGTTCATCGGCGCGGGCGGCAACGGCGTGGCCGTGGACGACTTCAACGCCGACAACTTCGACCACGGGCCGCTCGGTTTCGTGGGCGGCTCGCCGCTCTGGGTGAACCAGGCGGGCGTGAAGCCGATCAGCGGCATCGCCACGCCCGCGGGCACGCCGAACTGGGGCGCCGGGTGGAAGAAGGCCGTGAAGGACCACTACGCGCACACCATTTCGATGGACGCGCACGGCTCCAACATGTCGTACCGCGACGTGTACCTCGACCTCGATCCGACCTATCGCGATTCGTACGGCCAGCCGCTTCTGCGCATGACCTTCGACTGGAAGGACAACGACATCAAGATGGCGCAGTACGTGACGGGCCAGATGCAGAAGATCGCCGAGGCGATGGGCCCGAAGGCCCTCAACGTCTACACGCGCGAATTCGGCGTGCACTTCGACTCGCGCCGCTACCAGACCACTCACCTCGTGGGCGGGGCCGTGATGGGCACCGATCCGAACACCAGCGTCATCAACCGCTATCTGCAGAGCTGGGACGTGCCCAACGTGTTCGTGATGGGTGCCTCCGCGTTCCCGCAGGGGATCGGCTACAACCCGACCGGCCTCGTCGCCGCCCTCGCTTACTGGAGCGCAAAAGCCATTCGCAACCAGTATCTGAAGAACCCCGGTCCCCTGGTGAGCGTGTGAAGAGCCGCATGAAGAAGAACATTTTTTCCATCGGCGCGAACGTTGCACGCGCAACTTTAGCATGTGCGGCGTTCATGGCATTTTCGGCACACGCGGCCGAGCAATCGAACGCTGCACTCGTCGCGCATGGCGAATACCTCGCGCGCGCCGGCGACTGCATTGCCTGCCACACCACACAGGGCGGCAAACCGTTCGCGGGCGGCCTGAAGTTCGACACGCCGATCGGCGCGATCTACTCGACCAACATCACGCCGGACACGAATACGGGCATCGGCAAGTGGAGCTACGACGACTTCGCCAGGGCGGTGCGCCAGGGCGTGCGGCCGAATGGCGAAACGCTCTACCCCGCGATGCCCTACCCCTCGTACGCACGCCTCTCCGACGACGACATGAAGGCGCTCTACGCGTACTTCATGCACGGCGTCGGGCCCGTGCAGGCGCAGAACCGCTCCGTGGACATTCCCTGGCCGCTCTCGATGCGCTGGCCGCTCGGCGCCTGGCGCGTGCTGTTCGCACCGAAGGTGCAGGCGTTCGACGGCTCGCATTACAACGATGCGATCGTCGCGCGCGGCGCGTATCTCGTGCAGGGCCTCGGCCACTGTGGCGCGTGCCACACGCCGCGCGCCCGCACGATGCAGGAACTCGCGCTGACCGACCTCGAAGGCGACGACTTCCTCGCAGGCGGCGGCGCGATCGACGGCTGGGTCCCGTCCAGCCTGCGCGGCAACCCGCGCACGGGCCTCGGCAACTGGAGCGAGGACGACATCGTGCAGTTCCTCAAGTCGGGCCGCAATCTGCATACGGCCGCCTTCGGCGGCATGACCGACGTGGTTCAGCACAGCATGCAGCACATGAACGACGCGGACCTGCTCGCCATCGCGCGCTACCTCAAGACGCTGCCCTCCAGCGATCCGAAGGAAACCGCGTACGCCTACGATCCCGCCGCCGCGCACAAGCTGCAGAACGGCGACGCGAGCGCACGCGGCGCAGCGGTCTATCGCGACAACTGCATGGCCTGCCACCGCAGCGACGGACGCGGCTATACGCGCGTCTTCCCGGCGCTCGGCGGCAACCCGGTCGTGCAGGGCAAGGACCCCACTTCGCTGATTCACGTGCTGCTCGCGGGCAGCGCGCTCGAAGGCACGCAATCCGCGCCCTCGTCGTTCACGATGCCGCCGTTCGGCTGGCGTCTGTCCGACCAGGAAGTGGCCGACGTGTCGACCTTCGTGCGTGCGAGCTGGGGCAACACCGGCGCGCAAGTGAGCGCCGCAGACGTCGCGAAGGTCCGCAAGACCCTCACCGTGAGCACGCCGGCGCTGCCGTCCGGCGCAACGCTCAAGCGCTGACGCACCCCGCGCCGCCCTTTTCCCTTCCCCGCGTTTCACGCCTGCCGTCTCGTTCGCGAGGCCGCAGGCGCGTGCGCGCATAACCAGAAATCGCTCACCAGGCGATCTTTAGACGTTGAAACAACGAATGATGAGAAAACACCTGCTCGCCGCACCAGTCCTGTTCTCGCTCGCCGGCATCGCCTCGGCGCAAGGGTCGGTTACGCTGTATGGCATCGCCGACGCCGGCATCACGTATCGCAGCAACGAGCGCACCGGCACCACCGGCGCCTACACGGGCCATTCGAACGTGGGCCTCTCCACCGGCAACCTCTCGGGCAGCCGCTGGGGCATCAAGGGCAAGGAAGATCTGGGCAACGGGCTCGCGGCCATCTTCCTGCTCGAAGACGGCTTCGACATCACGAACGGCACCTCGGGCCAGAGCGGGCGCCTGTTCGGCCGCCAGGCCTTCGTGGGCCTCTCGGACCAGCGTTACGGCTCGCTCACCATGGGCCGCCAGTACACCTCGCTCGACGACTTCGTCGGGCCGGCCGCGCCCGTGAACTTCATCGGCGGCTTCGGCGCGCATCCGGGCGACATCGACGACCTCGACCAGACCACGCGCGTGGACAACTCGATCAAGTACACGAGCGCGAACTACGCGGGCTTCACGTTCGGCGCGCTGTACGGTTTCGGCGGCCAGGCGGGCAGCATGAAGCGCAAGAACACCTGGAGCGTGGGCGCGGGCTATGCGAACGGCCCGCTGCGCATGGGCGTGGGGTATGAGCGCTCGGACAACAGCAAGACCGGCATCGACGATCCCACCTACGGCAAGTGGCAAAGCACGTACGACGGCACGTTCAATTCGTCGATCAACGAAGGCTATGCGAGCGCGCAATCGCAGCAGGTGGTGGCCGCGGGCGCAACGTGGGACTTCGGTCCCGCCGTGGTCGGCGTGAACTACAGCAACGTGCGATATCGCTCGGGCGCGAATTCGCTGTTCTCGGGCAATGCGATCTTCAATATCGCGGGCATCTTCACGCAGTGGAACGTGCAGCCGCGCACGCATCTGTTCGCGGGCTACAGCTACACGCGTGGCAGCGCCGTGGAAGGCGTGGATCAGGACGCGCAGTACCACAACGTTTCGGTGGGCGCGACCTACGATCTCTCGACGCGCTCGACGGTGTATCTGCTCGCGGGCTACCAGCATGCATCGGGCATGACGCTCGACGCCGCCGGCAATCCGGTCGCGGCAACCGCTTCGGTGTCCGACAAGGGCAATGGCCACTCGTCGGCCACGCAGTCGCAAGCCATCGTGAGCGTGGGCTTGCGTCAGAAGTTCTAATACCCTGATTCTTCGTTGCTCGCGCAACGACATCCGCGGGTGCTCATGCGTTGAGCGCCCGCTGCTTTTTGGCGGCCGCGTGGCCGCTCAGTGCAACACCTCGGGCCGGTCCAGCAGACCGTAAAACTCGTCGATCGTCACGGTCGGTGCGAACTGCGAGAGTGTGGCGACGATCACGTCGTCGGTAATCGCCGATCCTGCCGCCGATTCGAGCTGAACCCCGGCCGCGGCGGCCTGGCTCTCGGCCAGCTCGAGGGCGATCGACAGGATGAAGCGTGCGTCGGTTTGGGTGAGTAGGGCTTTCATGCCTGCTCTAACGGCGCGCGCACGGGGAATCTTTAGCGTTTTGTGGGGTTTCGTGAGGGCTGGTAAGCGTTGCGCGCTGCCCTATGCTCAACGCGTGCGCGCCACGAACTGCCCGGGACTCGTGCCCGTCAATCGTCGGAACATTGCGATGAAAGCCGACGACGTGGCGTACCCCAGATCCAGCGCCACAGCCTCGACGCTGCGCCCAGCATGCAGCATCGGCAGCGCGTTGACGAGCCGGATGCGCTGGCGCCATTCGGTCAACGACATGCCCAGCTCGTTTTGCGCGCGGCGCATGAGCGTGCGCTCACTCATGTGAAACGCATCGGCAAGCTCCGCAAGCGAGCGATTGTCGGCGGGATTCTCGCGCAGCACCTGGAGGATCGCATTGAGATCGGCGTCTTCGGTGTGCGGCACGAAGCTGCCCGTGGTCGCGCAGGTCGACAGCCGATCCACGAGCACGCGCAACAGACGCGCGCGCTGCGCTTCGCCCTCTTCCTGCGCCGGCGTCACGCGCAGATGCTCGAGGATCGCGCGCACGAGCGGTGACACCATCACTGCGCAGCTCGTCGCCGGCATGCGCGTGCACAGGTCGCGGCTGATGTAGACCGAGCAATGCACGGTCTCCTGCTCGTTGAAGCCCACGTGCTCGGTGCCCGGCGCGATCCAGAGCCCGAGATGCGGCGGCGTGATGTAGTGCTCGTCCCCCGCCTTCACTTCGGTCGTGCCGCTGAACGCGTAGACGAACTCGCCCCACGGGTGGCACATCTGCGGATAGGTGGCGTGCGAAGGCATGTGCTCCATGCGGAAGAACACGGGCGTGGGCAGCACGTCGGTGAAGGGCGGCAGGCGCAGATAGCGCGCCGGGCGAGCACGGACAGGTGTTTTGGGCATGGCGGTCTGGGGCTATCGATTGTCAGTTTTGCGCTATATGCGCGCATCCCGTCGCATCAATACTACGCCCACTGCCACCAAACTTCAGCCGAATCCTTCAATTCAGTGAGCCCGCAATGAGAAAGCAAGTCGACGCAACGGCCGTGGCCATCATGGTGGCGCTCTGCCTCGCATGGGGTCTGCAACAGGTGGCGATCAAGGCGGTGGCCGGGGACATCCCGCCCATGCTGCAGATCGGGCTGCGTTCGGGCGTGGCGGCGGCACTCGTGTGGCTCTTCAACCAGCTCGTTTCGCGCGAGCGCTGGCTGCCGGGCGTGGCGCGCGGCGCAGGGCTCGTCACAGGCGGCCTGTTTGCGCTCGAATTCGTGTTCGTCGCCATGGGCCTGCGCTGGACCAACGCCTCGCACATGGCCGTGTTCCTCTATACCGCACCGATGTTCGCGGCAATAGGCCTGCATGTGCGTCTGCCCGACGAGCGCCTCGCGCGGCTGCAATGGGCCGGCATTGCGATCGCCTTCACGGGCATCGCCATCACGTTCCTCGGCCCCGCGCTGCTCGGCGCCGACATCCCGGGCTCGCCGTTCTGGCTGCTCGGCGACTTCATGGGTCTTTGTGCGGGCGCGGCGTGGGGGCTCACCACCGTCGTCGTGCGTACGAGCCGCTTGAGCGAGGCGCCCGCCACGCAAACGCTCTTTTATCAACTGGCGGGCGCTTTCGTCGTGCTGGTGCCGTTCGCGTTTCTGACCGGCCAGGCGCACTTTCACGGCACGCCGCTCGCGCTGGCCTCCCTCGCGTTCCAGACCCTGCTCGTCTCGTTCGTCAGCTATCTCGTGTGGTTCTGGTTGCTGCGCCGCTATCTGGCCGCGCGCATCGGCATTCTGTCGTTCATGACGCCGCTGTTCGGCGTGGCGTTCGGTGTCGTGCTGCTGCACGAGCGCGTGGAGCCCGCGTTCCTGATCGGCTCGGCGCTCGTGCTGCTCGGCCTGCTGGTGGTGAACGCGCAAAGCTGGGTCCGCCAGGCGTTCGGCCGCCGTGCCGCCAACGCGAACGGCGCTCAGGCTTCCTGATTCGATCCCCCGCCGCGTGTTTGCAGTCCTGCGCGGCTAGGCCACCGCATCGCCACGTTTGCCCACCGGCAACTCGCGCACGACCACATACTCGGGGTCCCGCTGCTGGCGCGCAAAGATCGCCAGAATCTCGCGCCACGCGGGCCACAGTCCCGCATACGGCTTCGGCATCTGCGAGGCCACCGCATCATGGAAACCGGGCAGCGCATGAAACGGCACGCTCGGAAACATGTGATGCTCGATGTGATAGTTCATGTTCCAGTAGAGAAAGCGCACCAGGGGATTGAGCATCACCGTGCGGCTCGACACGCGGTGATCGAGCACGTTCTCCTTGAGCCCCGTGTGCTGCGTGAGCGCGCAGAGTTCGTGCAGCCAGGTGCCATAGGCACGCGAGACGAACAGGAACAGGATCGGCAGCCAGCTATGCGCGACGATCGCCCAGGCGAACACCGCTACATAGCACGCGAGCAGCACGCGTGAATTCGCACACATCTTGCGGTACTCGGCCTCTGGCACCACCTCCTTCGCGCCCTTTGTGACGATGCCGAAGCTGTGCAGCACGATCGCGCCGAGAAACTGGATGCCATGCGAGATGCGCAAAAAGTCCGTCACGAGCTTCACGTAGCTGAGTGGCCGCTTGAACGCCAGTTCGGGGTCCTTATATGGCTCGGCGGTCAGATGCGTGAAGGTATGGTGCCGTGCATGCAGCCAGCGGCTATACACCTGCTCGCGCCACGACATGAAGCAGATGATCCAGTAAGCGGTTTCGTTCATCCAGCGCGTCTTGAACGCGGTCCCATGCCCGAGTTCGTGCGCTGCGGCCTCGCTGAATGCGAACACCGTGCCGTACAGCAAGAAAGCGGGAATCGCCCAGGCCGTGCCGAGCGAGTACCACGCGAGCACGCCGGTCGCCACGACGAGCGCGAGGAAACCGCCCACCTGAAGCAGCCCGCGCGCGTCGGTGCGAGTGGAGAATGCCTTGAAGCGCTTGCGGTCGATTTCCACCCGGTACCACGCATTCATGTCGATGTTCATTTGCCGTGCTCCGCGCGAGAGGGTCTCTTCCATGCCTGCCTTCATCGGTACGAACCCGCGTACTTCTGCACAGGCGCGAGGTTGTCGCGTGTGACGAAGCTCGGGCCGGAACTCACCGTCGAACCGGTATAAACGGGCTTGAGGTCGTACTTCGCGAGATGCGCCGCGACTTTCCTGTCGACCTTGAGCGCGGCGACGATATGGGCCGCGTCATTCGTCTTGTCGCGCACCGCGATCGCCATGGCCGCCACCGAGAGGTAGCCCTGAAGATAGGGCTGCTGATCAATGGCGAACTGGATCTGCCCAGCCTGAATCGCCTTGAGGATGTCCGGCGAAAGATCGAACGTCGCGACATAGGGCTTGCCGGCCTTGCCGGCGTCGTTCACGCCGCGCAGCACGCCCATGGCCTGATCGGGGCCGAGCGCGAGAATCGCCTGGGTATTGGGATGCGAACGCAGAAAGGCGGCCACCTTGCTTTCGATGACGGTCGGGTCTTCGCCGCTATCCAACGTGGACTTCTTGTAGTCGGCGCCGATGGCGTCGGCAAAGCCCTTGCAGCGGTCCCACAGCGCCTGGATGTCCGCGCCGTGATTCACGCAGAGAAAGTCGTGAATGCCGGCCGCTTTCGCGCGCTCGCCCGCGGCCTTGCCGGCTTCGTATTCGGGCTGACCGATGTGCAGGATCGCGCCGAGCTTCATGCCCGCCTCCGGGCCACCGTTGATCGTGATGAGCGGAATGTGCTTGGCTTTCACGCCTGCCAGCCCCGTCTGGATCATCTCCAGATTCGGCACGGTCGTGATGACGCCCGCGTAATTGCGCGCCGAGGCCTGCTCGAGTATGCGGACCATGTCGCCGGTGTCGCCGGTGGGCGGATTGCGGTAATCGACAGGCACGCCGAAATCTTCGCTCGCGTCGCGCATGCCGTTTTTCACGGTATTCCACCACACGTTCGAATCCGAGCCGTGACTCACCATCACGAAGCGCTCTTCGGCGCGCGCCGTATGCGCCATGAATCCGCTACCTAGCGCCACTGCCACGAGCGCAGCCGCGCACACGCGGCCCACGCGAAATCTCGTCATGTTCATGGGGAGGTCTCCAGTTTGGTAGTGTCGATGCCCGTGCAGGACGCTTAGAATGTAGTTGAATGAATTTCCGCTCTCAAACGGATTCTTGAGGAGAAGTCCTCAAAACGAATCCTCTAATGAAAAGCACGGAAAGCACGTATGAACACGAGACGCAAACCCACGATGGAAGACGTCGCGAAGGCCTCGGGCGTGAGCTATTCCACGGTCGAGCGTGTGTTGAACGGGCGAGGCGGCGTGGCGCGCGACAAGGAAGCGCGCGTACTCGAATGGGCGCGCAAGCTCAAGATGGATCGGGCGCTCGACGAAGTGTCCGTGCGCTGGCTGCGCATCGCCATCGTCACGCAGAAGCCCGATTCGCCCTACTACATCGCCTTGCGTCACGGCTTCGAACTGGCGCAGAAGTCATTCGAAACCTACCGCGTGATGTGTCAACTCACGTTCTTCGACGACCTCGAACCGAAGTCGCTCGCGCGCGTAATCGAGCGCTCCGCGCAGAAAGCGGACGCCATGATCGTCGTGGCGTACGAGCATCCCGTGGTGGTGGACGCGCTCTCGCGCGTAGCGCGCAAGATGCCGCTCGTCACCATTGCGAGCGATCTGCCCGACACCGGCCGCCTCGCTTACGTGGGCATCGACAACCGCTGCGCGGGGCGCACGGCGGGCGAACTGATGGGCCGCTTTCTGGGCGATGCGGGCGGCCAGGTCATGGTGATCGCGGGCCTGCGCACTTACCTCGGCCACGAAGAGCGTGACGGCGCATTCCGCTCGGCGCTGCGCAGCCGCTTTCCGGCCTGCGAAGTCGTGGCCACGGTGGAAAGCCGCGAGGACGCCGCTTCGACCGAACGCCTCACGCGCGACGCCTTTAAAAAGTACCCGGCATTACGCGGCATCTACAACCTTTCGGTGGGCGACGAAGGCATTGTGCGCGCACTGAAGGCACTCAAGCGTGAGCACGCAACCGTCCTGATCGGCCACGAACTCACCGCGATCAGCCGCTCGCTGCTTGCCGAAGGCGTGATGGACGCCGTGCTGGACCAAAGCCCATTCGTCGAAGCCGTGCGCGCCGTGGAGGTGATCCTCGCCCACTACAACCGCGGTGCAGCCGCGAGCCTGCCGTTGCAAACGCCGATGTCGATTTATCTGCAGGCGAATTTGCCGCCAGCGTGACGGCGTCTCGCCGCACGCCTGAGCTTTCTGAGGTAAAGTCGCTCGGGTTCCGACTCACAGCGATTCCAGCACCCGATGCGAACCCTCTCCACTTTCACGCCCGTGGCGCTCGAACACGCGAGCCGCCTCGTCAATCACGGCCCCACCGTGCTCGTCACCAGCAGCGACGGCGAGCGCCGCAACATCATGGCGGCCGCGTGGTCGATGCCCGTTGAATTCACGCCACCGCGCATCGCGATCGTGATCGACAAGCGCACGTTCACGCGCGAACTCATCAACGCGAGTGGCACGTTCGGTGTGATCATTCCGGGCGCCGCCGCAATCGACCTGACCTATGCCGTGGGCAGCGTAAGCGGCCGCGAGACCGACAAGTTCCAGCGCTTCGAGATCGCCGCCATTACGGGCCCGAAGCTCGGCATGCCCCTGCTCGAAGCAGGCTGCTCCGCGTGGATGGAATGCCGCCTGATTCCCGAACAGCACAGCGAAGACGCCTACGATACGTGCTTCGCCGAAGTGATCGCCGCCGCGGCCGACCCGCGCGCTTTCCGCAATGGCCACTGGGAACTCGACAGCAGCAACGCGGACCTGCACACGATCCACCATCTGGGCGCCGGCAATTTCGTGCGCGCCAGCGACACGATCAAGGCGCGCGAACTCGCGTAAGCGCGCCAACGCGATCAGGCCGTTATGATCGCGTGTGGCGTGAAGTCGCCACGAATATTTCGCATTGCAGATATTTGAAAACATCCAACACGGTGTTTTCAAACGGCCAGGAGCCACGCATGAGCGATCTCGATACGCCGGCCTCATTTGGCAGCCCCAAGGCGACCGCGCAAGCCGGACGACTCGGTTACCTGCCTGTAGCGCTGTTCGGCTCGGTCATGGGGCTTGCCGGGCTCTCGTCGGCATGGCGGCTCGCGCATCGCATGTACGGCACGCCGCTGTGGATCGCGCAGTTGATCGGCGTGCTCGCCGTGCTGGCGTTCCTGATGATCGGCTTCGGCTACGCCGTGAAATGGGTTACCGGCCCCGATGCCGTGAAAGCCGAATTCAATCATCCCATCGCGGGCAATCTCTTTGGAACCCTGTTCATCAGCCTGCTTCTGCTGCCCATCCCGCTCGCCGACTTGAGCGTGCCGTTCGCGCGCGCGGTGTGGATCGTCGGCACGATCGGCATGGTCGTGTTTGCGTGGTTCGTGATCATGCGCTGGCTCAGTCAGCGTCAGCAACCGTCCCACGCCACGCCCGCGTGGATCGTGCCCGTCGTCGGGCTCATCGACATTCCGCTCGCCACACCCGCCATCCAGATCACGGGCGTGGGCGGCGTCCTGCTGCTCGCGCTGGCCGTGGGGCTCTTTTTCGCCGTGCCGCTCTTCACGCTGATTTTTTCGCGTCTCATGTTCGAGGAGCCCATGGCCAACAATCTGCAGCCGACGCTCCTCATTCTGCTCGCGCCGTTCGCCGTGGGCTTCTCGGCCTATGTGACCGTGACGGGCGAAGTGGACCGCTTCGCCGACGCGCTCTACATGCTCACGCTGTTTCTGCTCACGGTGCTCGTCGGCCGGTTGCGCTATCTCGCGATCACCTGCCCTTTCCGGCTCTCGTGGTGGGCCGTGAGCTTTCCGCTCGCGGGCTCGGTGAGTTGCGCCGAGCGTTACGCCGATCATGCGCCGGGCCCCATCACGCATGGCATCGCGATCTTTCTGCTCGCGACGGTCACGCCGCTGCTGCTCCTGCTGGCCGCCCGCACGTTGTGGGGTGTGCTGCGGGGAGAACTGGAAGCGCTGGCCCATTAGCAACCCGAACACAACGGCGCCCTTGAATTTTATAGACGATCGGTCTAATATCGGCGACATGGAACCGACCATCGCCAAACCGCGTCGCGGCAGACCGCCGAAAGACCCGCGCGCGCACGCCGACACACGCACATCGCTCATTCGCGCCGGCATGGAAATGCTGACCGAACAGAGCTTCGCGGCCACGGGGCTGGATGCCGTGCTCAAGCGGGTGAACATTCCCAAGGGCTCGTTCTATCACTACTTCGACAGCAAGGAAGCCTTCGGGCGCGAGTTGATGACCGCGTACGACGCATACTTCTGCGCGAAACTCGACCGCTGGCTGCAGGACGACACGCGCCCTGCCCTGGAGCGGCTCGGCGCCTTCGTTGACGACGCCAGCAAAGGCATGGCCCGCCACCGCTATACACGCGGCTGCCTCGTCGGCAACCTCGGCGTGGAAGTGGACATCCTGCCCGACGACTTCCGCGAAACGCTCGAACGCATTCTGGAGGGCTGGCAAGCGCGCATCGTGGCGTGCCTGCGCGAGGCCCAGCGCGAAGGCGTACTCGCAAAGCGGGTCGACCTTGCGTCACTGGCCGCTTTCTTCTGGATAGGCTGGGAAGGCGCCGTGCTGCGCGCGAGGCTCGTGCGCAGCGCCGCTCCACTCGACACATTTTTTAGAGGTTTCATCGCGGGGTTGCCGCGCGCGTGAGGCTGCGGCAACGCTAACCGTCCACTGTTTCAGGAGCAGGATCCATTATGTTCAAGGCCATTCTCGTTGATAAGGAATCCGGATCGTATGAAGCGCGCATTGCCGAACTCGACGACGCGCGCCTGCCGGAAGGCGACGTGCTCGTCGACGTCGGCTACAGCACGCTGAACTACAAGGACGGCCTCGCGATCACGGGCAAAGGCCCGGTCGTGCGCAGCTTTCCCATGGTTCCGGGCATCGATTTCGCGGGGACGGTCGCGCAAAGCGCGAACCCTGCCTACGCAGCGGGCGAAGCGGTCGTACTCAACGGTTGGGGCGTTGGCGAACAACATTGGGGCGGCCTGGCGCAGAAGGCGCGCGTCAAGGGCGACTGGCTCATTCCGCTGCCGGCGGGCTTCACGCCGCGGCAAACGATGGCCGTCGGCACGGCCGGATACACGGCCATGCTCTGCATTCTCGCGCTGGAACGGCACGGCATCACGCCCGCGCACGGCGACGTGCTCGTCACGGGCGCGAGCGGCGGCGTGGGCAGCTTTGCCATCGCACTGCTCACGCGCCGAGGCTATCGCGTCGTGGCGTCGACCGGCAGGCTGCAAGAGGCCGAGTATCTGCAGCAGCTCGGCGCCGTCGAAGTCATCGACCGCGCCTCGCTATCGGAGCCGGGCCGCCCGCTGCAAAAAGAACGCTGGGCCGCCGCAATCGATTCGGTTGGCGGCCACACGCTGGCCAATGTCTGCGCGAGCCTGCGCGCGGATGGAGCGGTGGCTGCCTGTGGCCTCGCACAAGGCATGGATCTCCCCGCGACGGTCGCGCCATTCATTCTGCGCGGCGTGAGCCTCCTCGGCATCAATAGCGTCACGCGTCCGTTTGCGCAGCGGCAGCAGGCGTGGCACGCGTTGGGAGAGACGCTCGATCTGAAGCAGCTCGACACGATCACGCGAGAGATCGGCCTGGCCGAGGCCATTGCGGCCGCGAGCGATCTGCTCGCCGGACATGTGCGCGGGCGGCTCGTGGTGGACGTCAACCGGTAACGTGCGCAGCCGCGGCGATTCAACGCCGCACGATCTCGCCGCGTTCACGAACCCTTCGCGAACGCGCGCGGCGTGACGCCGAGAAGCCGCGTCATCCAGTGCGCCATATGGCTTTGATGCGCGAACCCCGCTTCGAGCGCCACCTGGCTCAGGCTGAGTTTGCCTTCGATGAGCAGCGCCCGCGCGCGTTCGACACGCCGCCGCACGACATATTGATGCACCGGCATGCCCAGCGTTTCGCGAAACAGGGCCTTGAAATGCGGCACGCTCAGGTCGGCGAGCGCGGCGAGTTCGCCGAGCGTGAGGCGTTGATCGAGATGGCTCTCGATGTAGTCGGTCACGCGTGCCGCCTTGTGTGCCGCAAGCACGGCTGCGCCCCGGCCTTCTGATGCGCCCGTGCCACCGAGCAGCCGCACGACCATCGCCGTGGAAATGCTCTCGGCGAATAGCGGATCGCAAGCCGTTCCCGCATCGATCTCGGCCAGCAGCGCGCCCGCCAGCGAATTGATGCGCGGGTCGCGCAACTGGAGATACGGCCGGATCTCGCGCTTACCCTGCGGGTTCTCCATCTGTTCCGCAATCGATCGCACGAAGCGGTCGTCGAACCACACGCGCAGAATCGTGCAGTCCGCGTCATCGGTCCATTCGCCTTCGACCCCGGCGGGCACCACATCCGCATCGCCGTGCGCCTGAAGCCGCGATTGGCGCCGGCCGTCGCACGCGCATCGCGCACGCACCGGCATGCCGACATGAATGCCGATGCGGTGATACGCCATCGCGGGAAAGCGATGCTGCCCCGCACTCACACGCAGCAGTTCGGCGCCACCGCCCTGCCAGCCCAATCCGGCGCTCGAACGCAGGATGACGCTCGTTCCAGCGTGCCGGTTCGAATCTGCAGTCAGTGCGCTCATAGCAATCCTTTTCGACGCTCAAGCCGTGCGGGAATTCGTGCGATGTTTGCGGCCAGTTTACTGGATTACGGCCACGCTCGCGCACCGCGCAATGGTAGACGTATTCAATCATCCGTTTCCGCGCAACGCCATCCGTTCCTGCGCGCCATGCGGGGTGCGTCTGCCTACGATGACGCAGACCACGCACACCAGGAGGAAGCGATCATGTTCGTGATTTTTGGAGCATCAGGAAAAGCCGGGCGTGTCACCGCCGCCGCGTTGCGCCGTGCGGGCAAGCCCGTGCGCGCCGTGGTGCACCACGCTCGCCAGGGCGAGAGTCTCGCGGCGCTGGGCTGCGAAATCACGCTCGCGGATCTGACCGACGCGCAATCGGTCGCGGCCGCGATCAAGGGCGCTCACGCCGTTCAGTTGCTATGCCCCGTTCCATCCGGTGATACGGATCCCGAAGCGACGATGCGCACGATGATCGACGTCGCGACCGACGCCTTGCGCGAAAACCCGCCCGCCACACTGCTCGCCATTTCCGACTATGGCGCGGAATTGCCGGTGAATACGGGCATCACGCGGCTCTATCACTACCTGGAAAAGCAGCTGAAGCCCATTGCTACGAAACTGGTGTTGCTGCGCTCGGCGGAACATATGCAGAACTGGGCAGCGTTCATTCCCGGCGCGCTCGCAACCGGTACGCTGCCGAGCCTCCATCTGCCATTGGAGCGCCGCTTTCCCACGGTCGCCGCACAGGACGTCGGCGCAGCGAGCGCCGGGCTGCTGCTCGAATCGCATCAGTCCGGCGCGCCGAGAATCGTGAGCATTGAAGGACCCCAGAGGGTCGGCGTGAACGACATCGCGGCGGCACTGAGCGTTGCGAGCGGCCGCACGATCACGCCTCATGCGCTGCCGCGCGAAGCGTGGGCACCCATGCTTCTCGAAGCCGGACTCAGCGAGAAGCACGGCCGGCTCATCACCGAACTGTACGACGTTTACAACACCGGCCGCATCGACGTCGAAGCGAGCCGCAGCGAGCGGCGCTTCGGCACGACCGCGTTGAGCGACGTGTTCGGCCCACTCGTTGCGAACTTCAACAGCCAGTAGCGCGCACGCCGCGATGAGAAAAAAACGGCCGGGCGCTACGCGCGCCCGGCCGTTCCCGGAAGACTACACAGCAATCAGAACCACTTGCCGAACTGGCTGCCCGGCGCAAGCGACACCCCACGCAGCACTTCGCCGAAGCCCGCATCGCGCAGCGTCACGAAGCGCTCGTTCGCAACACCCGAGGCCGTGGTGTTGCGCAGCACGTCGCGCACGGCGACGAGGCGATTCGGGTCCGCGCCCTGATCGCCGTTGCCGCTCACCGTCGAGGTGATCGCCCAGATCGTGACCGTGCCGTCCTGGCCGACGTGGCCCGTGATGTTACGCAGGCCGTCGGTGGCGGGCGACCACGGCAGGCCGGTCGCGCTGTTCGTGCCCATCGGATAACCGGCCACGGTGTACGAAGTCCCCAGATTCAGGCCGTTCTGGAGCGTGTAGGCGAGCTTCCACGACTTCGTTCCGGCGTTGTACACCCACTTCTGCAGGCCCGCGCCAGTCTGCTGCGCGGCGTGCGTGTACAGGTCCGTGCCGCCCGAATAACCATCGCCCTCGTCGGCCACATAGAGCGTATTCGCGTCGGCGAACCACAGGCCGAACGGGTACGAGAGCGTCGTCGCGGTCTTGTTCGGCGTAGCCGGGAAGCCCGCGAGCACGCATACGTTGCTCGGCAAGCCGCTGGTCGTCACCGTTGAGGCGTCGTACGCAAGCGGGTTGGACGGCAGTTTCGCGCCCGCCACCGGCACGCCTACGCCGCCCGAGGGGCACGCCTTGCCCGTGGTGTCGACGAAATACACCGTGTTCACGCCGTTGCTGCCGCTGCCCTTCGTGAAGTACACCACGTTGTTGAAGACGGTGAGCCCGCGGTAGTTGTCGTCCTTGCCCACCTTGTCGGCCTTCGCACCGAGTTGCGTGACAGAGAAGCTCGCGAGCGGCGTGGGCGTGCCCGGCGTTTGCTGCGCCTCATGCTGGTGCGTCGCCGCAATGAATTGCGCACCCGCCCCGAGAATCACGCCTGCCGGCTGCGGGTTCGATCCGTTGCCTGCGTTGCCCACCGTGTAGTAAAAGCCGTTGCCTTCGCCGTCGTCCTTGCCGTTGTTGAGCAATGCGGCGCGGCCGTTATTGCCGCTGTATGCATTCGTCTCCGTAAACGAGAAGCGCCCTTCGGCATCGAGCCGCGCCACCGCGCGATAGAACGACTGCCCGTCCGGATTCGTCGGATCGATCGCGCCCGGCGTGTTCGAGTTCGATACGTCGACCGTGTTGACCGGCGCAACGTAGCCCATGAACGTCAGGTAGCGGCCGTCGCTCGAGAGGTTGAGCGCGAGTTCGGACTTGGAGCTGAAGCTCGTCACGAGCTGGTCGTGGCCATGGCCCGGATGCAGACTGTTGGGCACTTCCAGCGTGTGCACGACCTGGCCGCCCGGCGTAATGATGTCGAGGAAAATGCGCGCCGTGATGCCGAAGCTCGGATCGTAGAGCGCGTTGTTCCAGACTGCCGGATAGGTGCCGTCCGTGGGCGCGCCGCCCGTGGGGCAGCTCGCCTGCGCGCTATTGCAATTGGGCGGCAGCGTCATGCCGGGGGTAACGTTGCCCGACACATTGTCATAGACGCTGCGGCTCACGACGAGCAGGCCCGAACCACCGAGAAATGCGTCGGTGTCGTGCGAGGCAGCGGCTGCGCCTGCACTGGCGCAAACCAGAGCGGCGGCAATGGCAAGACGGGAAGGACGCGCGGCAAAACAGGCGCCGCAAAATGCCGGGCGAAGGGTATTGATGGCCATCTGTAGCGTCTCCGAAAGGATTTACAAGCGTTTTGTCAAGACGAACTTGGGGTCAATCCCGCTTACCGTAGCGAAATTTTGTGAAAGATTCGTTGCAGGCAATGCGGCTTCGTTCACGCGATTTCCTCAGCGGAAATCGACCGGCTCAGCCTGTTTTCCGATGCGGGAGATTTCGTTTGTTATCCTCATCATCTATTCGCGCATACAGACGCAACGCTTCGTCATAAAACCGCCGCACGATAGCACGATTCAATTTGAATCCTGCCTGTCACCATCCTGTAATTGACAGTACGCGGACCATACAGACTCCGCGACTTCCCCAGAGAACATGAATAACGGGAGAGGCTCGTGAGACCATTACGCCCCCTGATTGCCGCGCTCGTTTGCGGCGTTTGCACGTTGTCGGCCCGCGCCGACGGCGTGACCGGATGCGGCAGCACGCTCGCCGCGCCCCTCTACAGCCACTGGGCCACCGCCTACCAGAAGTCCGGCGGCGGCAAGGTGATCTACCGCAGCACCGGCTCCACCGACGGCATCAAGCAGATCGTCGCGCACACGGTCGACTTCGCCGGCTCCGATGCCCCGCTCACGAGCGAGCAATTGAGCAAGGACGGCTTGCGGCAGTTTCCCACCGCGATCGGCGGCGTGGTTCCGGTCGTGAATCTTCCGGGCATCAAGGCCGGGCAGCTGATGCTGGACGGCGAGGTGCTGGGCCAGATCTTTCTCGGCAAGATCCTGTACTGGGACGACCCGGCCATCGCGCGGCTCAATCCGAAGATCAAGATGCCCGACACGCCGATCGCGGTCGTGCGGCGTCTGGATGGCTCGGGCACGACGCTGATCTGGACGCACTATCTCTCGCAGGTGAGCCCCGAATGGAAACGCAAAGTCGGCGAAGGCACCAGTGTTCACTGGCCCCTGGGGATAGGTGGCAAGGGTAACGAAGGCGTCGCGACGTTCGTGGGCTACCTGCCCGGCGCGATTGGCTATGTCGCGTGGGACTTCACGAAGCAGAATCATCTGACCTACACGGCCATGACCAACGCGGCAGGCGCAGTCGTGGAGCCGGGCATCGAGAGTTTCAGCGCGGCGGCCGCGAATGCGGACTGGTCAAGCTCGCTCTTTCAGGTGCTCACCAATCAGCCGGGCAAGGACGCATGGCCCGTGATGGGCGCGACCTACGTGCTGTTGCAGGCGACACCGGAAGACTCGACGCGCAACGCTGAAACGCTGAAGTTTTTCGACTGGGCGCTCACGCACGGCGAGCCGACGATTCAGGCACTGGACTATATTCCGCTGCCTGCCGTGGTCGTGACGAAAATCCGCGCGCTATGGCACGACGATAAAAGCAACGACGTCGCGCCCAAAACCGTTAGCACGCAGTAGCGTCCACATACGCTGCAGGAAATCGTGGCGTCATGTCGATGCCACGCGCACGAATCAACGCTTGCCTGCTTTGCGCCGGCGGGAATCGGATTTACGGCAAAGGTCCGTCAACACCCAGCGCGCGATGATCTCCGGACGATTCGTTCCATACTGCGCGAACTTGATTTCGTTTTCGAAGTAGACGATGACACTTCCGGCCATGACGCGGTAAGCACCCGCGTAGTTCACGCCATCCAGTTCGACGCTCAGGGGATGGGTGGTTTCGTATTCTGCAAGAGCCAAGGTAAACGCGGAAATGTCTAAATTATGACAATATCGTTTCGCGGCCCCATTGGTCAATTAAATATGCGTTTTGTTTCATATTGACGATTGCCGTCCCGATTTCAGTACATTACGGGAACCTGTCGCGCCTTTTGACGGGGCACGCATTAACGCCGCCTGACTCAGCCTGCCATACGGGCTTGCCGCGAACCACCGCTCGCCGACGGAAGCGCTCCAGGCATTCACCCAGCGCGTCGCCATCATCGTTTCGGGTTCTGCTTCGGCATTCATCAGCCGCTTCATTGCCAGGCCAAGGCGGTGCATTGCATACCGCTTGCGGCGCGCTTCAGCATCCATTCGCGCGTTCATCGTCTCGCCTCTTCCAGTTGGGTATTGCGTAGACAAAAACCTGGGGACCCACCTGCACCGAAACCTTGCGAAGCCGGAGCATGACTCCCACCGAACCAGGCGAGAACGCTCATTAAGGCACGGAAATAAAGGCGGAAACATCAGGGAGAGTATTGAGGCAGTCGCCATGAAAGCGCTTTCGCCGGACGACGGGAAAAAGGGCACGCCACCCACGACGATCTGGCTCTCTGCTGACCACATTACGCCGGCCATATGACACTCGTTAGTAAGCCACGAATTCGGGCCTTTTTGTCGAAATACAACCGATGAATGGCGGCGACCTGGCGACGCACCGCGCGATCATGACGAATCGCAATTCCTGTCCAGAAGGTTCACAGCGCATCGATCCATGCGAACAACGACACACGGCGGCCCCCGATTCGCGCTCGGACGCGCACTGAAGCAACCGTTGCTGAATGTAGTGGCCCGGTTGCCCGACGGCGTACAGCGCGCAATGTTCATCCCGCCGATACGGCGCATCTGCATTCGCGTTCCGGTATTGCGCGCGGTGTATTCCGGCTGCCTGCGGCGCCACCCCATCGATCTCCTGTACGGCACGAACACGAGCGGACTGGTCGACTCCAACGCGCTGCAGCGCGACGCCGATCTCGCCGTCCAGCTCAGGCCATACATGGGCTCGCAGCCGACCATCATCCGCCGCGCGCTGGACACCCTCGGCGATATCACCGGCTATACGTTCATGGACATCGGTTGCGGTAAAGGCCGGCCGATGATCGTCGCCTCCGAGTATCCGTTCTCTTTGGCGCTAGGCTACGACATCAGCGCGGACCTCGTGCGAACGGCAAACGCGAACGCGGCCGTCATGGCGCGGCGCTTTCCGCAACGGCCGCCCATTCGCGCGTTGCACGCCAATGTCGCCGATCTGAAAGTGCCGGCGGGCAAGGTAGTCGTCTTCCTGTTCAATCCATTCGGGCCGGAACTGATGGCGTCGCTGCTCGAGAAACTCGAAGCGGGCCTCGCGAGCGGCACCATCGAACATCTTTTCATCGTCTACGATAACCCCGTGTGCGGCGAAGTCTTCGACGGCTCCCGCCAGTTGCAGCGCTGGTTCGCCGGCGTATTTCCGTACGATCACGACGAAGTCGGCTTCGGACCCGAGGACCACGAAAACGTCGTCGTCTGGCAAAGCGTGCGCGGCGCGCGCCCTGACACATTCGCGGACCGCAATCGCCGCATTACGACGAAAGACCGCCTCAGCACTTCCATTGAAGGCTGAATCACAAGCACCACGAATTCATTCAGGAGACGCAAGTGCCGACCTCCGTCGTGGCGATATACGAGTCGTCGCCGGCCGCTTCCTTCCGTTACGCGTTGCGCACGTGCGAGACCGTCGACGCGTTTCGTGCATTCGAACCCCAATGGCGTGCGCTTTTATCCGGAACCGAGGCGTATTCGCCTTTCATCAGTTTTGCCTACTGCGAGGCAGCCGTCGCGGCGGCGCTGAAAAGCGGCGCGAAGGTCGAAGTCGCGACGGTGCACGACGCGCGTGACCTTCTGGCGCTATGGCCCGTCGTCATCACGCGCAAAGGCGCGTGGCGAACGGCCCAGGCGCTGGGCTGCGGATGCGGCGAGGAATACGGCGGCCCGCTGATCGCCGACACCCGGCGCCCGGAACTTTACGACGCGGCAGTCAAGGCCGTCTTGCGGATTCACGCCGACGTGCTCCACATTCCGATGCTCGAAAACGGCAGCACGCTGCAACGCTCGCTCGACGCCGCCCCGCAGTCCTGGGTGCAGCGTGCGCTGCCGCAGCGCTGGCGCGTGATGCCCGGTTATTCGATCAACCTGCGCGCCGCGCCCACATGGAACGACTTCCTCGCAACGCGGCACTCGACGCTGCGCGCCGCGCTGCGTTCGAGCGCGAAGCGGTTGCGGCGCGAAGGCGAAGTCAGTTTTGGGTGGTGCAACAGCGCCGAGGACACCGAGCGCGTATTGAGGTGGCTATTCGCCAACAAACGCCAATGGGCGCTCAAGCGCGGCATCGAATCGCCCTATTTGATGGACGACCGCGTACGCGATTTCTTCATCGGGCTTGCGAAGCGAACCGACCTGACCACCCTGCCGCTCGTCGCCTATGTGCAGGTCAACGGGCAGCCGGTGGCGGCATCGGTCAATCTCGTCGGCGCGCGCAGCGTCGAGTATTTGATCACCACCTATGACGAGGCGTTCAGTGTGTTTTCGGTGGGGAACCTGCTGATCGAATTCATCGCGCAATGGGCCCAGGCCCATGACCGCGATTTCGACTTTCGGCCGCTGCATGGCGACTACAAGGTGCGTTGGGCGGATCGCGAAACCAGGCACGAATCGCGCATCGTCGTGCTCAATGCACGCGGGCGGCTCATCGAGCTGGCGTTGTCGTGGGCCCAGGCGAGGCGCGTCTATCGAAAAGTCACGACGCTCGTGATGGCGCGCCTGAAATGAGCCAATAGCGTCCATAGACGCCGCTCACTGCCTCACCACACCGCCCTCGCCGTGCGTTTCGGGTTGCGGCGCATCGTCGAGCCTTTCCAGCGCCGGATTGTGATGGAGGACGAGCGCCGCGCCCGCGCCCACGAGCCCGGCTCCCGCCAGACATAGCAGGCCCGCGCCGAAGCCACCAGTGCTGTCCTTGATCCAGCCCATCGCGTAGGGGCCGAAAAAGCCCGCCAGATTGCCGAGCGAATTGACGGCCGCAATGCCGCCGGCCGCGGCCGCGCCTGAAAGGAACGCGGCCGGCAGCGTCCAGATCACCGGCAGGCAACCGAAAATACCGAAGCCCGCGATGGAAAGCGCCAGCATCTTGAGCACGGGGTTGTCGAGTCCCGCAGCAGCCGCAATCCCGGCGGCCGCAACGGCGAGCGCAAATGCGACGTGACGCTTGCGTTCCAGCCGGCGGTCGGAATGCCGCCCCCACAGCACCATCGAAACGACGCCTACCGCGTAGGGCAGCGCAGTCACGAAGCCCGTCTGCACATTCGTGAGTCCGAACGCCTTGACGATCTGCGGCAGGAAGAAGCTCAGGCCGTAATTCGTTGCGTTCGCACCGAAATAGATCAGCGCGACCGCCAGCACGCGCGGATTGATGAGCGCCTCCAGCACGCTGAACGTGCGCACCTTCTCGCGATGACGGCGCTCCTGCGCCTGGCGATCGACGAGCCAGCGGCGCTCGTCGTCGGCGAGCCAGCGAGCGTCGGCGGGTTTGTCGGTCAGATAGAACAGCACGCACACAGAGAGCACGAGCGCGGGTATCGCCTCGATCAGGTAGACCCACTGCCAGCCCGCCAGCCCCCCTCTGCCGTCGAGCGAAAGCAGCGAGCCGGAAACCGGGCCGCCGATCACCGTCGACAAGGGAATGGCCGCCATGAAATAGCCCACCACGCGCGCGCGGTATTTGGCGGGAAACCAAAGTGTCAGCAGAAAGATGATGCCGGGGAAGAAACCCGCCTCGGCGATGCCGAGCAAGATACGCAGTCCATAGAATACGTGCGCGTTCGACATGCCGGTGATGCGGGCGAGGTCCGGAATGAACGCCATTGCGCCCGCGATAATGCCCCACGTAAACATGATGCGCGCGATCCAGCGCCTTGCGCCGAAACGTTCCAGCAGCAGGTTCGACGGCACCTCGAAGAAGAAATAGGCAATGAAGAAGATCCCTGCGCCAAAGCCGAACGCGCTCGCGGAAAGATTGAGTGCCTTGTTCATCTGCAGTGCAGCAAAGCCGACGTTGACCCGATCGAGATACGCCACGAAATAGCAAACGATCAGAAACGGCACGAGCCTGGCCATCACGCGCGCCATGGTGCGGGTTTCGAGTTCCATCTCTGTCTCCTTCGAGGCCGGCTGCGCGGCGCGGTGCGGTGCACCAGTCACGGGCCGGACCGTTCGTCCGTTTGGAATCGTTAAAGACTAGTCGCAAGCGGCGCGATACGAAAGCACGGTTCACATGGTGGGATATGGACCGGAAACGGCATGACAGCGGAGTTAAAGCTTCGGACAGGAAAGCACTTGCAATGGCTGCGTGGCGACGCCGGGCTGGGCGCCGAGGGTCGGTGTGCCCTGCGGAGGCGTCGAAACGAGGCGCACGCTGTCTGGACCGGCGTTGGCGAGTGCGTACTTCTCTTCGCTGCCTTCGGGTTGCCAGTACGCGCGAAATACGGGTCCATCGCTGAAAACGAGCAGCGTGCCGTGCGTGGCCTGCCCCGCGGAAACGAAATCGACCGGTTCGCCGCTGCGTAGTGCGAAGCCGCCGGCGGCGTTGGTCCCCACGAGCTTGCCGCACGGCGGCGCGGCATCGGGTGTGAGAGTGGGGGTGGGATCTGCGCCATGTGCTGGCTGCGTCGTGAGCAACGCCAAGCCGAGACAGGACGACAACGCGAGCGTAAGAGTCGTTTTCACGCGCAACCTCGTGAACTCGTCAGCGGTCGTTGCGGGGCGCGCAAACCGCATTCCCGCGCGTGCAGGGGACGAACGGCCGCCCAGCGCCGGCCAGCGGGACGGCAAGCCTTAGAAGTTGCCGGCGTCCTTGCCGAGCGTGTTGATATCGATCTCGAGGGCGCGGCAGACGTCGCGCACGAACTCATCCATGGCAGCCGTGCACTCCGGGCTTCCCGCCGGGAAGTCCTCGGGGTTCTTCTTGCCTTGCGCGCGGCGGATGACGCGAATGCTCGCCTCGAGCGCGCGCGCCTCTGCCCAGATGGGAGGTTTGTCGGGATAGTCGGGATGTTTGCGCGCCATAGCTCGTATTTCGGCAATGGCTACGCGAACTTTAGGCCGCGGGAGCGAGCGACCGGCGGCACGCCCATATCGCTGAGGATGCCAAACGTTTGCGCCAGGATCATTGCATCGCGGCTGGCCGTATTGCTGCCACCAGGGCCGCTATTATCCAATGCGCATCATGAGTAACCGCGGCGGGATCGTTTCGTACGCAACGCGCGGCTCGTCAAACGCGCCGCTGAAATTCGGCAATGGCCCGCCACATCGCGACCGGGTTCGAATACATGGGAAAGTGCCCGCAATCCGCAATTTCGGCCAATGCCACGCCCTGCTCGCGATGTAGCGCAAACTCGCGGCATAGAGGGCACTCGCTTAGGCCGGTGCATGGCGCGTGCGCTCGATGATGCTCTGCGCGCCGCATGGCACGATCACCGCGCGGGCGCCGCACAACTGCACGATCTCGGGGTAGCTCACCCAATACGGCGCGGGGACGATGACTTCGTCATCCTCATTGAGCGTCGCGGCGAGTGCGTTGAAGATCACCTGCTTTCCGCCGCTGCATACGAGCGTATCGCGCCAGTCCACCTCGAGCCTGTTTTCACGCTGGAACTTGCCGGCAATCGCTTCACGCAAGGCATGACGTCCGCAACCGGGCGCCCGGCGCGCACCGCCGCCACCATGCCGTCCTGGCGGCGCGCGATCCGCTCGCCAAGCGCCAGCACCGCTTGGATATGGCCTTCGGGAACGAACACCGTGCCGCATCGATCCGCAATCAGGTAGTCGTTTTCGTGCACGATGACACCCGCCATTTGCACCGGCTTGCCCGAGTCGATCTGGACCAAGCGATTGCGCGCGCTGATCATCGTGACGCCGCGGCCGTCCTATGTCGGCTGTGGCGCTCGTGCCGTCGTCGATGCGCAAGCTCGCGCCCGGCAATGTGGTCGTGCGGCCGCTGAAAGAAAAGATTGCGGTGGTCACGGCTGCGCTGCTGTGGAACACGCATCGTCACCATCCGATGGTCGACGAGGTCGTCGCATCGTTGAAGAAACGAAAGGCGCGAACCCCGGCGGCCGCGTTGAAAGCCTGATGAAAAATGGGACACGCGACGACGATGAAAAGCACGCGCGTTGCCTCCAGAAATAATGCGAGCGGTCGTAAACCGAGGTATTACATTTCGTTCCCGGCAGTCGTAGCGGGACCGCACCGACTCGCAAGATAATGTTCAACGTACTGGCCCAGTATTGGGGAACGATTCGGCGCACTTTCCTCGCCGGAAACAGCGCGGCCCTGAAGCTGGCGCAGTTGCGCGTGATGATCTATCAGCTTCCCATGATGTATGGGCTGCTGATCGTCAACACGTGGGGCATGGTGCTGCCCCACGAGAACGAGATTCCCGCCTGGCAGGGCGTGATCTGTCCGCTCGTGCTCACGGCATTTTGCTTCGTACGCGTCGTCTCCTGGCTGCGGCTCTCCAGGATGCGTGTCAGTGCGGAAGACGCGGCTACGATCCTGCGCAATTCCGGCAGGCTCGCCTGGGTCTTCTCCATCTCGTTCACGGTATGGTCGCTGTCCCTGCTGCCTCATGGCGGCGCGGCATTCAAGCTTCATGTCGCCTTCTACATGGCCATCACGGTCGTCGGCGTCATCTTCTGCCTGATGAACGTCATCAAGGCAGCGTTCACTGTCACCGCCATCGTCAACGGCGCCCTCGTCATCACGTTCCTGAGTTCGGGAAACGGTGTATTCCAGGCAATCGCAATCGATACGTCGCTGGTTTCGCTGGCGATGCTGGTCGTTGCCTTCACGCAATACAAGAACTTCGCGGATCTCGTGGCTACGCAACGCGAAAACAAGCGTCTTGCGAATATCGACAGTCTCACGAATCTCCCCAACCGGCGGGCGTTTTTCGCCTCGCTCGACAAGCAATTCGATGCCGCCATGGCATCGGGCGGACGGCTCGCGGTGGGCCTCGTCGATCTCGACGGCTTCAAGTCCGTCAACGACATTCACGGCCACTCGCTGGGCGACCACGTGCTGGCCGAAGTCGCGTCGCGCCTCGCCAAAGCGGCGCGCGGCACGATCACGCTGGCGAGGCTTGGTGGCGACGAATTCGGCATCATCGTCAAGGACGACTGCACGGACGCCGGCCTCTCGCAGCTCGGCCGCACCATTTGCGATGTTTTTCACTGTCCCGTACAGGTCGGCGAGATTTCCGTTCGGCTCGGAGCGACGATCGGCTTTTCCACCTATCCGCACATTTCACGCAGCAAGGCGGATTTATTCGAAACGGCAGACTACGCGCTTTACGAAGGCAAGCGCCGCTCGCGCGGCTCGGTGACCATCTTTTCGGAGACGCACCGCAACGCCATCATTCGCGAGTCGCAGATTGCCCAGGCGCTACGCTCCCCCGATCTCGCCAGCGAACTTGATCTCGCATTCCAGCCGATCTACTCGCTCGAACGCCAGCGCACCGTCGGTTTCGAAGCCTTGGCGCGCTGGCGCAGCGCGTCGCTCGGCACGGTCCCGCCCGGCGAATTCATTCCCGCCGCGGAGCGCAACGGTGTCATCAACGGCTTGACCCTCGCGCTGTTTGCCAAGGCCCTGGCCTGCGCGAAGCAATGGCCAGCGCATATCCGCTTGTCCTTCAATCTGTCCGCGCATGATTTTGCCAGTGAGTCCGCGGTGAAAGAGTTGGCCCGGTGCATCGTCAGCAGCGGCATCGATCCGGCCCGGCTCGACTTCGAGATCACCGAAACCGCGATGGCCAAGGACTTCGACCAGGTCCAGAAAGCGGCCAAGGTGCTGCGCGCGCTGGGCTGCGGTTTGTCGGTCGACGATTTCGGCACCGGCTATTCGAGCCTCTCGTACCTGTGCAAACTTCCGCTCACGCGCCTGAAGATCGACAGGATGTTCGTGAGCGGTCTCAGGGAACGCACGACGGCGTTCACCGTGGTTCGCACGCTGCTCAATCTGAGCCGGCAGATGTCGCTCGACTGCATCGTCGAAGGGGTGGAAACGGCGGCCGAACTGCGGACGGTCGCGGCGCTCGGGGCAACACTTATTCAGGGCTACTATTGTTCGCGCCCGATGGAGGCTTCGGTAGTGGCCGGTTTTCTGCAGCGTGAAAGCGAGGGCGAAGCGGTGGCTCGCCTCGCGGGAGCATGACGAGTAGTCCGCATACCAGAATGGCTGCTGAACTGTTTATGCGGCTGCGCCCGGCTTACGATGTGCGGACAATCACGGAGCCCATCATGAAGCGCTTTCATATCGCACTGGCCGTTTCGAACCTCGAAGCCTCGATCGCAGACTATAGCCAGCGGCTCGGACAGCCACCGTCAGCCGTCGTGCCCGGCCAGTACGCGATGTGGCGTACCGATCTCCTCAACTTTTCGATCAATGAGCAGCCGGCGCAAGCGGGAATGTTGCGCCACGTTGGATTCGAGGACGACGCGGCAACCGGCTATTCGAGCAGCTTCGACGTGAACGGTCTCGAATGGGAGTTGTTTTCGGCTGCCGAGCAGGACGCGCGCATCGTCAGCGCCTACGGGGTTCCGGTCAAGTCGTGACGAGTGCGCATCGCTTAGCCGGTTAAAGCGCCGAGGCAGCGGCCGCACGAACGCGCCTGGCCCAGTCGCAGGCGCCCGGCGCTCACCGTCACCTCATTGCCGCAATCGCACCGGCAAACCCACTTGCCATCGCCGGCGTAGCGATCCGTCGTCAACTGGCCGAACACCTCGCCGCCCTTCAGCGCAGGCGAGCCCGGCCGCGACCGCCACACGCGACGCTGCTCGCCGCAGCCGCAATCGCGCGTCTGGCCGCTCTCCACCGCATCCAGCGCGGCCGTGACGTGGGCGCCGCAGCGGCACCGCCAGAGCCACACGCCGGCGCCGCGATATTGAAGCGCGACGAGATCGCCGAACGCGCGACCGGAAACGTCGCGATACGGCGGAAACGGCCATTCAGGCGGCAAGGGGGGACGGATACGCGGGTTCACGACAGATAGATGGGATTCGGCGTCCTGGTCTCAAGGGTGTCCGTTCGTCTTCGATGTGCGGGCGCGCGGCGCGGCAAAGAGGGGCGGATCATCCCGTACAGTCGGCGGGTCAACGCCTCGTTACGGGTTATCTGGGTATTTTGGCATCTCACGTCACGAATGATAAATCGTGAACGTCCTGGCAGCAGGGGCGGACGCCATTGGCGCCGGTCAGGCCTCGGGTATGCGCATCATCGTGCGCACCGTAGACAGACAGATATCCGGTCTGATCTGATCAGACAGGGGCTACATGATGTTTACCTTATCGGTCTTTCTAATTGCTTTCTGCGCGATCATCGTGGCCATGCACCGCGGCGTGGCGCGCAAGGCAGACTCGAAGCTCCGCGAGCAATTCGATGCGCAAGGGGCCCGCCAGAACACAGGCGCACCGTCCTGCCTTTAAATCGCGCAGCGACCGAACTCAACGTGTCGGAACGCAAATCCCTGTGGATCGCACAAACTGCGGACATGTCTCCTCCCGGATGCTGGCGACTCGCTGACGAAGCGTCCCCCGCTCTCGCCACCGACTGGAACCCGTATATTCGCCCTTCTCCGCATGCGCTGAATATAAAGTTTTCGCCTTCGTATCGGAACAAATTCGACATCGCAAGTCATTCCTGAACATCCTGTTGGCACGATGCACTGCGGGTCAGCAAACGGACGCCCACCGACTCTCTGCGCAGCCTGCGGCGCTCCAGCGCGTTGCGCAACTGGCCCAGGATCAGCGTGCTGGCAATCAGCGCGAGATAGAGCGTGACGAGAGTGTGACGTGCACCGTTGAGGGCGGCCTGATGGACCACGAGTGCGGCATCGACAGGCGGAAGCAGGTGGCCCGCTCCCTCGACGGCTCGCATCATGTGGATGAAGCCCGCTGCCGAAAGCAGCGGCAACAGGACGAAGAGGTTCAGCAGCGTGAGCCGCATGCGACGCGCCCACGCACGGTGGCGCAACCGGAACCACAGCCCGAGGCATCCGTGTATCCAACCAGGCGCTAGCAACGCGAGTTGCAGCCCCTGCGTGCCGCTCGTGAGCAGCACGACGATGACGCGCTCGTAGTTCGGCTCGAAACCATAGAGCGAAGACGCGAGCCGGGTCGTCACCGCATGCCGGATCAGCAGGAGCGGGAGGCTGAGCCCCGCCCACAGGCGGATCCATTCCGCAGGCGGCAGCGCCCAGTGGCGCCGCCCATATATTGTGTGCAGCGCCAGCGCGAAATGCACCGACGCGGCACCATACAGCGCGATCGTGCCGGGCGCGCTGCGCCAAAGCCGCAGCGCGAGTACGAGACCGTGTCCGGCAAGCTCGATCGACCAGATGCCGAGCGCGTGATTGACCAGATGCAGAAAGAGATACGTCAGCATCACGAGGCCCGACGTGAGTTGAAGCCGGCGCAGCAAGAATTGAACGTTGACCCTCGCTTCGCTCGCGCGGCGACGGGTCAAGCCGACGATGTCCATATTGGTTTCCGCCATTTCGTGTGCCACGCCTGCCATACCGCGAACCCACGTCGGTTATTCCCGTGCTCGACTCGCAGAAAAAAACGGGAATAAAACAGCGGCGCTCGCGGTATTGCACGTGAAGCCCGCCCTGGAGGCGCTCCGAATTGCGCCGGCGGTCGACTTTCTGAACTCAGTCGAGAGGACATCATGTCGTCAGATCTTCCTTCCCAACCGTCACGCCGCAACGCCCTGAAATGCCTCGCCTTCGGTGGCGCCGGCACCGTGTTCGTTCTGGCCGGAGGCGTCCTCACGCCCATGGAGCTGGCACTGGCGGCGAGCAGCAAAGAAAACGCCGGCGTTCCGCTCTTTTTGCAGATCAGCGACTCGCATATTGGCTTCAACAAGGAAGCCAATCCCGATGTCGCGGGCACGCTCAAACAGACCATCGACTATGTGAACGCGATGCCGGTCAAACCCGCCCTGGCGATTCACACGGGCGATATCACCCATCTCTCCAAACCTGAGGAATTCGATCTGGCGGCGCAAATACTTTCCGGTCTCGACATTACGGAGTTGCACACCACGCCCGGCGAACACGATGTGACAGATGGACCGCAAGGCGAATACTTCAAGCGTTTCGGCAAGGCATCGGACAACCGGGGTTATTACAGCTTCGACCACAATGGCGTGCACTTCATCGCGCTCGTCAACGTGATGCATTTCAAGCCGAACGGGCTGGGCAATCTGGGCGAGGACCAACTCGCCTGGCTGGAAAACGATCTGAAGGGCCGCACGTCGAGCACGCCGATCGTCGTGTTTACGCACATGCCGATGTGGACGATCTACGAACCATGGGGTTGGGGTACCGGCGATGCGGGCCAGGCCATGGATTATCTAAAGCGCTTCGGCTCGGTGACCGTGCTCAATGGCCACATACATCAGATCGTTTCCAAGGTGGAGGGCAATATCACCTTCCACACGGCACGCTCGACCGCCTATCCGCAACCGACGGCCGGCGACGGACCCGGACCCGGGCCGCTCAAGGTGGCAAGCGATCAGCTGCCGAAGATGCTTGGCGTCACCAGCATCCGGATCACGCGCCATCCTCTCGCGGCGACGCTTTCCGACACGTCCCTCGCCTGACCTCGCGTCTCGCTCACTGAACAAGGATCCGAGCCATGCTCTCCATTCACTATCGTCGCGCGTTCGCCCTCTTCTACGGGATCGGGATGCTCATGGCGGGGGCCTCCCTTGGCGTGCCTGCCGCGCACGCGCAGGAGCCCAATGAGATCGACATCAAGAATTTCATGTTTTCGCCGATGGCGCTCACGGTCAAGGCGGGCACCACGGTAACCTGGAAAAATATGGATGGCGAACCCCATACAGTCGTCAACGATGCAGGCGTCTTTCACTCCGCCGCGCTCGACCAGAACGATACGTATCAGTTCAAGTTCGACAAGCCGGGGGTGTACAAGGTGTTCTGCGGAATTCACCCGTATATGAAGGCGACCATTACGGTGCAGTAGAGACCGGTGCCGATGCGTCGTCGCGCTTGTTCCAACTCGCTTGCGCGACGCGACGACGCTTGTTCGCAGCTCAAGGATTCGGCAGCAGGGTCGGCGAAATCTGCGCTGCGTTGCTGATGAAGACGTTCGTCGCATCGTCCTGCAGCAAGTAGCCTTGCTTGACGAGTGCGTTCGCCGCCGCGGCAACCGCCGCCTGATAGCGCGATCGGCTGCCGCCATAGAGCGCGTTCAGCGTGGCTCGGCTATCGACGCCGCCTGACTGCGCGGACGCGTTCACCGCGAACGGAATCGCCGCGCCGTTGGAGATGCAGCCTTCACCGATCGCGTGGCCGGCACCGCGATAGTTCCACCCGGTGTAGGTCGCGAGCGGTACGCTCACATCCGGCACGAGTACGCCCGTGGTTTCGTTGCCGTTGGCGTCGACCTTGGGCACGAGAATCGTGTAGGGCTGCGCAGTGCTCACGACCGGCACGGCCTTGCTGTAGTCGGTCACGAAGACCTGATTGTATTCGCCGTTGAACGTGAGACTGAGCGCTGTCGGCGTCGCGGCGGGTCCGCTCGGCACGGTCACGCTCTCGAGATTAGGGAAGCCCGTCGCGGCTTGCGTCGGCGCGACCAGATTGCCCGATGCAACGGTCGGATATTGCGAGGCGGGCGGCTCCGTGCCCTTGCCGGCCCACGCGACCATCGCGGGAATCAATGCGCGCTCGACGGGCGTTTCTTCCACGGGCGAGCCCGGCAACTGACACAGACTGCCTGTCGCTGGCACCGTGAAGTTGCCCGTGGTCACGCCGCTGCCGCCGCCGTGCTGCGTGCCCGGTACGAGGTAGTAACGTACATTCGGCGGCAAGTGGATGTCGTTGCCCCGTCCATCGGTGACGACCAGCGAAGCGGCCCCGCCCCACCATTCGAATGCGCCGTCGAGTTGCATGATCTTCGGACACGTACCGGAGGCCTCGCAACGCTTAAGCAGGCCATCGGTCGCGCCGCTGACCGGATCGGTCGTAACCGCGTACGTGAAGGGGAACTGGAAACCCGGCATGAAGTGGTCTTCATGCTGTTTCGACCACCGTCCCGGCTGTGCGAACGCAGCGTTGGTCCACGTGCGGCGTGCAGCGGAAATGATCGGAAATAGTCCGTCGAAAACGATCCTTCCGTGCTTGTCCTCGTTGAACCCCTGATAGAGAAAGTCCTTGATGAAGCGGCCCGACTGCGAAATGCCTTCCCCGATCGCGACGTCGAAGTTCGTATCCCGGGAGCACTTCGACGCTGCACACGCCGCATCCTTCAGATCGTTGAGCGGATTCTGAACGCCACGCGCATCGGCCCTGTCGTAGCGCAGCCAGGAGACGAGATCGCGCAGCGCCGCAAAGCCAATGCCGTCGATGGTCGGCGCCGCAGCCTTGTAGACGAAGCTGTAAATCGTCCCGGCATCGGGCGCGACGGTCCTGCCGTTGGGACCCGGCACCGACGCGGGCGGCGTGAACTTGACCGAGTAATTCCCTTCATAGACGTTGTTCGGCGTGCTGATATAGCTCCACGCCGTCACCTTGGTCGAAGGCGCCGTATAGGTTTGCACGCCGCCCGGAATGCTGCCGTAGGCCGATAGCCACGATTGCCGCGCGGTGAAGGTCACGCTGCCCGTATCGTTGAGATCGGCGGGCGGGTACGTGAGCGGAATCGTCGTCGGGTCGCCTCCCGCATAGTCGGGAATGAACTCTTCGCGCGATAGCGCAGTCATCGGCGAACCGTCCTTGTTGGTGGCCACGGGGAACCTCGTGCCGACCAGCCCGGTACCGGCAAGCGTACTCGTACCGTTGAGCGGAATGTCGCCCTGCCAGCCGCTCCAGAGAATCGTATAGCCATGGCGCAGCAACGAAGGAAATGTGGACGGCGGGGGTGCCCCGGTATCGAGCGCACCTCCGCCAATGAACGACCCGTCGGCGAGCTTGTTGCCGCGATTCACGACGTCGTAGAAGAGCACGCGCGTGGCATTCGCCGCGCTTTGCGGACGCAGGATCACGACATCGGTCCAATAGTCGACGTAGCCATCGACGCCGACCGGCGCGTTCCTGATGTTGACAATGCCCGCGTTGAGCGGAGAGCGCGGATCGAGGGCGCCGTGCACGACGGCGGTGATGACCTCGTATGGCCCAGCCGCGCCGGCAGGCGTCGCACCGCCAAACGCCGGTTCGGCAGCAATAATCTGAAAGCTCTTGATGAAGCCCGCGCCCCGCTGGCCAGGTTGCGGGCCGTGCGGATCGCTGTGGGCGATTCCGCCGACGAACATACCACTCGCACCGACAATCAGTAGCATTCCTATATTTTGAGTCTTCATCGTAGAATCTCCTAACCGTGGCGAACATGGCGGAAGCGGAGTCTCGCGCCGTGTCCCTTGAAGAACGGCGAACCCGAGAGAGGCAAGGCTTTCACGCGAATTGGCCAGCATTGCGCATGCGTGCTGGACCGACACGCGTGAGTAGGCGTGGCGGAAGTCGAATGCTTACGATTGGCCGAAATCGTTTGATATATCTTGCGCGGCCTTGTGTATTTATAATTCGCGCAAAGACGATTCCAACTGTCGTTTACGCGTACGCTGGAGGCGCTCGCGCAGGCATCACAGGTCAGCGTTTCGCGATATCGTCGCCGTGCGAGTCCTTATAGACGACCTCGACGTCGACGGTCCGGCCGTCGTCGCCGAACTCGCGCGCCTGCCTGCGCAGCGCGCGGATCTTCCACCAGAGATAGCCGACGACAATTGCGCCCACGCCGAACAGCACGGCAAGCAGCACCAGCGACAGCATCGCTGCCACCACCAGCACGATTGTGCTCACGACGACGGCCGCAAGCCGGCCAAACCATCCGTATTCGCCGATCCGGATCCCTTTCTCGAATGTCGCGCGCCGCGGCGACGGTTTGTCGTTGTCCATTCCACTTCTCCTGGCTGCCGTCCGGCTGAGCTGCCCGCGCGAGCGTGGACTTTGCCAGGACGGCGAACCATCGATGATGCCGACGAATCCTGCGATACGCGTGGCGCATAGTCCGGATCCCACATCTTGCAGATGCACATGAAGCGTTCCGAAACATCTTTGTCCACGCAAGCCGGTCGTCGCTGTTCGGTTAACTGAAAACTTACCCTTCGCCCACTCGCGCCTGTGTCTATTCTAAAGAAGTAAAGCAAGCCGAATCGAGTCGTTTCCAGTCACAGTCGAATGGGACAACCTATCATGGCTGACACGAGCTACACGGCGCGCAAGTCCGTCGCCGACATAGTGGGAAGCGCCGAAGCCGAAGGCGGCCGCGCACTGTCGAAGACCCTGGGGGCGCCCAGCATCACGGCGATGGGCATCGGCGCCATTATCGGCGCGGGTATCTTTGTCCTTACCGGCACGGCGGCGGCACAATTTGCCGGACCGGGCATCATCCTCTCCTTCGTGCTGGGCGGCATTGCGTGCGCGTTTGTCGGCCTGTGCTACTCCGAACTGGCCGCCATGCTCCCCGTATGCGGCAGCACCTACACGTATACTTATGCGACGCTCGGCGAAGTGTTTGCGTGGATCATCGGCTGGGACCTGATTCTCGAGTACGCCATGGGTGCCGCGACGGTCGCCGTCGGCTGGTCAGGTTATATCGTCAGCCTGCTGCGCAATGTCGGAATCAATATCCCGCCTACGCTAGCTGCCGCACCCGGCACGACGGTCCAGCTGCCTGACGGTTCGACTGTTGCGGGCATCATCAATCTCCCCGCCGTGCTGATCATCGCGATTCTGACGACGATGCTGGTGCTCGGCACGCGCGAGTCGGCACGCGTCAACAACGTGATGGTCGTCATCAAGCTGACGGTCGTGGCGACCTTCATCGTCATCGGCGCATTCTTCGTGCATCCCGCCAACTGGCATCCCTTCGTTCCGCCCAACACCGGTGCGTTCGGCAGCTTCGGGGCGAGCGGCATTCTGCGTGGCTCCGCAGTCGTGTTCTTTGCGTTCATCGGCTTCGATGCGGTATCGACCGCCGCGCAGGAGGCGAAACGGCCACAGCGCGACATGCCGATCGGAATCCTCGGCTCGCTCGTCATCTGCACCTTGCTCTATATTCTCGTGGCCGCCGTGCTCACCGGACTCGTTCCATACGCACAGCTGAACGTACCCGATCCGATCGCCAAAGGCGTAGACGCCATTGGTTTCACCTGGTTCTCCATACTGATCAAGATCGGCGCGCTCACCGGGCTCACCACCGTGATACTCGTGCTGCTCTACGGGCAGAGCCGGATCTTCTTCACGATGTCGGAGGACAGACTGCTTCCCCACCTGTTCTCCACCGTCCATCCGCGCCTGCACACACCGCATCGAAGCCAGATCATGATCGGCACGGTCGTCGCCATCGTGGCAGCCCTCACGCCGATCGGCGTACTAGGCGAGATGGTCAGCATCGGTACGCTGTTTGCGTTCGTGCTCGTGTGCGGCGCCGTCATGTACCTGCGGCGCAGCGACTCCGACGCGAGCCGTCCATTCCGTGCGCCCGGCGTGCCGATCGTCCCCATTCTCGGAATCGCGTTTTGCGTGCTGCTGATGGTGGGACTGCCGCTCATCACCTGGGTACGGCTGATCGTCTGGCTGCTCATCGGCATGCTGATCTACATGTCGTATGGCCGGCATCATTCGCGATTGCGTCATCCGGAGCGTGAATGAAGGAAGCGGTGAGAAACCATGAACGCTCAGCAGGCGTGTTTCGTTCGCCCGGCGCGAGCTGCCGTGTGCGCGGTTTCACTCGCAATGCTGGCCGATTGCGGCGGAAGCGCATGCATTGGCCTCAACGGCTGCGGCGGCACAATCGTGACGCCGAACGTCACCATCTCCGGCACGGCCGCGACCGGCACAGCGATCGCCAGCGCGACGGTCAACCTCAGTTGCGCTCAGGGCTCGGGATCCACCCTGTCCGACGGCGGTGGACACTACGCGATCACGTTCAATGCCACGCCTTCCTGCATCCTCAGCGTAAGTTCCGGCGGCGTGAGCCTGCATTCGGTGGCGTTTGCCGCGGGCACCTTCAATACGACGCCGGAGACCGAGCTGATGCTCGTCTACCTCGCTGCACAACTCGGCACGAGCGAGAGTGGTTTGATAGCGGGCTTCCCGACCAACTCGCAGTACCAGCAGGTACTGGGTAACCCGTCCGACGTGCAGGCAGCGCAATCCGCAGTCGTCACGAATCTGCAGCAGCACTACGCGGTCACGCTGACGGTGCCGGCATTTTTAACGACATCCTTTACGGTTGGCCAGCCAGGCGTCGATAGCGATCTAGGCACGCTGGCGGCGGCAGGAGCGATCGACGCGAATGGCATGCCCGATCCCGCCGCCGTCTCGCTGCTGTCCGCGGCGGGCGCCGCGCATCCGCTTACCGCGACGTCCGCCCCCACTTCCGGCGCTGGCGGTACTGGCAGTGGCAGCGGAACGATGTGACGTGGACCTGCCAACGTCCGAATGGCGTCGGACCGCCGCGCCCAAAGGCAGGTTAGAACCGCGTGCGGAAGCCCACCGTTGCCACGACGTGATTCCCCGTTGACGATGCGCCGCCGGCGGTGTCGATGAACGCGACGTACTGGTGACCCGAAACGTGCTGGTACATCGCTTCGGCGTAGGCGTCCGTGCGCCTGGAGAACATGTACACCTGTTCACATGACTGAATTCGCAGCTACGAGTCGGCGACCGCACGCGCGATTTTCCGTTCTGGTTTGCGCCATTGGCTGACGAGAAGCAGCACGATGAGCACGGCAAACTGGAATATCCCTAGCTCAGATCCTCTTCATACCGTTTTGTCTCCGTTGAGTCATATCCATGTGCACATCGCTCTTTGCAGGCAATGCGCAACCAGACTACGAGCCGCTTTGGCCCGTTTTTTTGTTCCGCATCTTACGCGCGCCTCGCTCACCCTTTGCATGACGCCGCGCGTGCGCGGCGCTTTTTTGCATGCTTTTATCGGTGCTTTCCCCCGTCGATTCATGTGCCTCTTTCCACATCGATTCGAACGGTCGTTTGCTTGACGCCATGCTAGCAGCGTAACGGCCAGATCAGGCGATATCCCCGCTGCTCAAGCGCCCGGCGGGCCAGAGCTTCAATTGATCGAAACATTGATTCTTTCAAACAGGCTTGTTCACCGACGCGGTCTCTTCGTCCGATGTCACGGACGACCCTGTCGTCAACACCTCGATGAACATGGAAACCAGCGGCTCCACGATGAACTGAGTCGCGGGATCCTCGCCGATGACCGCAACTTCGGATGCGGGTAACGCCGGCCATTGCGCGGATACAGGCAGAACTTTCATACCGCTTTGCAGGAAGGATCTGCCCAGTACCGTGACGCCCAATCCTCCGGCAACCGCGGCCTGCACGCCGATCAAATTGCTGGCCGTGCATGCCACCGTCCATGCGCGGCGCGCGGCGTCCAGCGTGTCGGTCATTACTTCGCGATAGGCGCACGGTGGCGGCATCATGATGAGGCGCGCTGGCCGCGACGCGTCGTTTCGGTAGCCTTTCGCGGCGAGCCAGACCAGGGGTTCGCGCCAGATCACCCGCCCGCGATGAGCCGAGCCCTCGCGCTTGCGTCTTGCAAACACCACGTCGAGAAGCCCCGCTTGCTGGCTTTCAATGAGCCCGTTGCTCGACCCCGTGGTCAGCTCGAGTTGAACCGACGGGAAGCGCTCGGTGAAGCGCGCGAGAATGAGCGGCAATTGAGATTGCACCAGGTTTTCGGATACGCCCAGTCGCAAGCGCGTCGGCTGCACGGGTTCTCGCAACTCGCGCATGAAGTCGTCGTACTGCGCGAGAAGACGGCGCCCGGCGGCGAGCACGCGCTCGCCTTCGTGGGTCAGTTTGAGCGAGCGACTGGTGCGCTCGAATACACGCATATTCAATGCGTCTTCGAGCCGCAACACCTTCTGGCTCACCGCGGATTGCGAACGCCCGACGACACAGGCGGCTGCGGTGAAGCTGCCTGACTCCGCTACCGCGACGAACGCACGTAGCAAATCCAGATCGAGAGTCATACCTTTATTTATTCGAATATCAACTAGATGGTATTGATATTAGTCGTTTGTCTTCTTGTTCGCAACGCCGCACAATGCGTCCTCGCACCTGATATTCAGGTGGTTCGAAGATCCCGCAATGCATCAAGGTCATAGCTTTAGGGGGTGTAAAGATGGACAAGCGGAACTCAATCGAGGTTGTCGATAATTTTTGGCGGCAGGTTTGGCAGTCGCGCAACCCCGACGCCGTGGACGAACTGGTTGCCGAAGACTTCGGCATCACGTCGGGTGGCGTGCTGATCAGTTCACGCGCCGAATTCAAGAAGTGGGTGGCAGCGTTCCTCGCGAGCATCGACGACTTTGGATTCGAGGTCATCGAGACGTTTCAGAATGCAACCGGTGACCGGGTCGTCAGCCGCTGGCGTGTAACCGGGAAAAATAATGGCTTCATGGGATCCGATCCGTGCGGGTCGCCGATCGAAATGACTGGCACTGCGATTCTGCATGTCCGCGACGACGGTCTGCTCCAGCACAACTGGGTGGAGCGAAGTGCACTCGAAGTGCACAGGAGCCTGAAGCGACCGAATTGCTAGCATGCCCCTGTCTAACACGTGTCTGTGCACCTGCGCAGACAGATGACGGCGGCAAATGAATGAAACACTCGCTCCTTCGCGAACCGCAATCCTGCGCAAGCGCACGGTAGTCGGCCTTGATCCTGCGTTTTCGAAACAGGTATCGCCAGCTCTTACCGACATCATCACCAATTCCCGATTTTCCGGCATCGGCATGGTGATCGTCCCTGCAGCGCACCAGCGCGGGCGGGAGGTCGGTGAACTCTGGCGTGGCCAAGCTTTCATGCACCGGAATGTGAAGCACCTCGCGACTAGTAGGATAGGCCTTCCCGTCACAACAGCGGGAATACGTCGTCACGACGTTCAATAGGTTCAGGCACATCCAGGCTGCTCGTCGTCACATCAACTTCCCCCAGCAATTCAGCGCGGACGAACGTGAGTTGCGTACCCGTCCGGGAAAGCGGGGGAAGGCCAGTCACCACTTCCAAGTGACTAGATGCTTGCCAAAATTGGCACGCACAAAATCCACGAAGACGCGCACCTTTGGCGTCATTTTTCGATTGCTGGGCCACACCACGTGAATAGTGTTGGAGTCCGACACATAGGTGTCCAGCACAGTTTTCAGGCGTCCATCTGCGACCGCGTTCTTGACAGAAAAGTCAGGCACGCATGCGATCCCGCGCCCCGCCAACGCGAAATAAAGCATGACGTCCAGGCTGTTGCACACCATCGTCAAAGGCAGCGACGAGCCAGCGGCTGTGAATGGGGAATGCCGCAGCGGCCATTGATAGAGTTTTCCAGTAGGTGTCCAGCGATAGTGCAGACATGCATGATTCAAGAGGTCGTCGGGCTTCGTGGGGGTCCCCATTCTTTCCAGATACGCTGGTGCCGCCACCAGACAGGCGCGCCAGGGACCCAGCGGGCGAGACACCAGGCGCGAATCTCGAAGCTTGCTCCCGCGAATGACTACGTCGAACCCTTCATCGATTACATCGACCAGTCGATCAGTGAAATCAAGATCGAGTTCAATCTCGGGATGGCGCTCCATGAACGCTGAAAGCACGGGCAGTGGTAGCCCCGCCGAAAGTGCCAGCCCCACCCTTAGCCTCCCTCGCGGGTGTTGTGCCATTGCGCTGAGCTCATCTTCCGCAGCCTGAACCTCCCCGAAGATTCGTCTGCACCTTTCCAGGAACACCTCGCCTTCGGACGTAAGACGGACGCTCCTCGTGCTGCGTTGAAAGAGCCGCACGCCAACGCGCTCTTCAAGTCGGGAAATGCTTTTGCTGATGGCTGATGCTGAGACCCCGAGACTTCGCCCCGCTGCGGCAAAGCTCCGGGTCTGCGCAGTCTGGACAAAGACCTCTAGCCCTCCCAAGGCGCTCAAACTCTCCACGATGGACTCCCTGATGTTTCACTAGTGACATTTTTGTCATGGTGGATATGAACGCTACCCCTGTTAATGATGCTGAGTCAATCGCATTACTATGGACTTGAAAGGCGGTTCGCCTCCCCGTAGGAGGTATCGTCCGCGCTTTCCTAGCTGCTGGCGCATCTGTGTGGACCAAGCGAACGCCACAGGCACCAGAGTTTCGGCAACTGAACGCGCTGAGCCGGCGCGCCGGTTCTATCAGGAGAGAATCCTTATGGCCACCACTGAACATCTCGACGCCTACCTCAAAGCCATGGGCAGACGCGACGTCGAAGGGACCAAGGTCCATCTGGCAGATAACGTCGTCCTACGCAGCCCAATCGCTCCCGCCCCCTTCGAAGGGAGGGAAAGTGTGGCAAACGTGCTCACCCAGCTTCTTGACGTGGTGGACGCCTTCGAGCCGAAGCTTCTCCTGCGTGACGGGCCTGACTTTGTTGCCGTTTTCACGATCAGGCTCGGTGACGACGTGATCGATGGCATGGATCATATGCATCTAGACGATGCGGGCCTCGTTGATAGCATGACCGTGGCATGGCGCCCGCTTCCGGCGGTGGTCGCAGTCCAGCAGAAGCTTGCGCCCAAATTGGGCGGTAAGGCGATGATGCTGGTTCCCGTAGATCAATCACTCTGAAGTTCGACTGAAAGGGACATCGCTTCGCCAGCTCCAACGCTTCGCCACGTTTTATCAGGGTGATGCCCTGCGCGAGGCGCCGTGGCGCGGGAACTCGCTGGACTGACCGCCTAAAGTCGTACGGCGTCTGAGCGCGTGGACGCCCGGTTGCGTCCCGCGAGCAGCCAGATCAGCGCGGCGACCGCCAGCGCGAGGCAACCGGCGACGCCCAGCGCCGCGGCGAACCCTGTGGCGAAGCCGGCCGGAGCGATCGATGCCATCTCCAGACGGACATCGGGGGCGACACGCGCAAGCGCGTGGCCGAGATCGCCCGCGAGCAAATTCGACATGAACTGCGGATCGACACATGCGCTCGCGGATCCGTGACATGTCACCAATCCCTGTCGTTTTGAAGCGCGAATGCCTACCCAATGACGAGTCGAGACCGCCCAATACAAGCAATCCCTGTCGCCTTGACACGCGGACAACGTCCGAGCCTACGCTGATGCCAGTGGACCTGGACGCTCGCGCCGGGATGACCGACGAGTGGTGGCTGTTCAGGGTCCCCTACTACCCCCCACGTCGGACCGTCGGCCACAAAGAGACAACTGCCTCCCGAACATGAATGCCGGCCGATTGTGCGAAACCCGTCCGTCACACTCATGCCAGTGGCACCCCATCAAAGGCCTGCGGATACGAGCATCATTTGGCTGAAGGGGATCTCTGCTGAATCATGCAAAATAGCCGGCATCCAGGATGAGGAGGCCGGTCGTGGGCGTTAACTTTGACTTGAATGACTTGCAGGCGTTTCGCGCAGTGGTGGAGATGGGAAGCTTCCGAAAGGCCGCTGAGGCGGTGAGCATATCCCAGCCAGCGTTGAGCAGGCGGATCGACAAGCTCGAGGAAGCGCTCGGCGTGCGTCTCTTTGAGCGCACTACGCGCAGCGTCACGCTCACTACCGTCGGCCGCGTGTTCGCCCAAAGCGCAGAACAACTGCTCGATGATCTTGACGTCGCGCTGCTCGGCATTCGCGATGTTTCATCGAGCCACCTGGGTCATGTGACTATCGCGTGCGTGCCTTCGGTGGCGTATTACTTTCTGCCGAGCGTTATCGCGAGCTATCATCGCCGCTTTCCACGCATCCGGGTCAAGCTCCTCGATTCGAGCGCTAACGAGGTGCTTGGCGCCGTCATCAGCGGCGAGGCTGATTTCGGCGTGAGCTTCATGGGCAGTCAAGAGTCCGAGATCGAGTTCAAAGTCCTGCTGCAGGAGCGGTTTGTTGCTGCCTGCCGGCGCGATCATCCCCTCGCACGCAAGAAGCGCGTGACCTGGGACGAACTCTACGAACACGACTACGTCTCGGTCGACAAGACTTCCGGTAACCGCCTGCTGCTCGACCAGGCGCTCACTGCCGTGGCGCCGCGAGCGCCGAGCGTTTGCGAAACGCGGCACGTCACGACGATGCTCGGGCTGGTTGAAGCGGGGCTCGGTGTCGCCGCGGTGCCGTCGATGGCCTTGCCCGGACATGACCACCCAATCCTCACGAGCGTGCCGCTCGTCGAACCGGTGGTGAAACGACGCGTGGGAATCGTAAGACGGCGCGGACGGCCGCTCACACCGGCCGCACAGGAGTTTCACCGGACGATCATCGAGACGAAGCGCGCCAGCGTCGCACGCGGTGATGCCGTGGGCAACAGCGCGACGACGACGAAAACAAGAAGGAAGACCGCATCGTGAGGTTGGCTGAGACAGGCCTTCCCATGGCTCTGCCTCAATCGGCGGAGACGGAATCGAGCCCGGTCGATCTCACTTCGGGTTGCACATCGGGCGATGCGAGATAGTCGAGGAGCGCCTTCGCTTCCTTCGGATGCTGCGCGCCCACGGGGATGCCGCCGGCGAAACGCGTGACGGACTGCAGAGACTCGGGAATCTTGCCAACGAACGTGGCACCTTGGACGGGCAGCAGTTCGCTCACCTGCTGGAAGCCGATTTCGTAATCGCCGTTCGCCACCACCGACGCCACGGGAATGCGCGGAATCATCTTCGCCTTCGACCTGACCTGAGCTACGATGCCGAGCTTCCTGAACAACTCTCGCTCGATATAGACGCCGCTCGCGCTGTCCGAGTAGGCAATCGACTTTGCATGCAGCAACGTCTGCCTGAGGCCTTCGGCAGAGCCGATGTCGGGCTTCGCCGCACCTTCACGCACGACCATGCCGATGCGCGAATCGGCCAGGTCGACCCGCGAACCGGGGATGACCTTGCCTTGCTTGATCAGCTCGTCAAGTGCGTAGCCGACCATGATGACGACGTCCGCAGGCTCGCCACGCTCGAGCCTGTTGGGGATCGCTTCAGGCGATTTGCCCATCGACGGGCCGAGCGCGGTGTCGAGTGTGTTGCCCGTCTGGGAAGCGAACCTTGGGCCGAGCACCTTGTACGCGGCGGTAAAGCCGCCCGAGCTCATGACGTGCAGGTCGGCAGCCTGCACGTTCGCCGCAGCGGCCGAGATTGCGACGAGCGCTGCCGCGCAAAGCTTCAGAAGCAGATTTCTCATGGTTGTGGTCGTGCAGGTTGCGATGGGTGCGGGGGAAGCGCATCAGTGCGTCGGCGTCAGTGTCAATGCGCGGCGGCGATAGAGCGCGAACGTCGCCAAAAGGGCGCACGCTGCGGCGAGGCTCATCCAGTAGCCGGGTGCGGCCTTGTCGCCGGTCATATGAATGAGCGCCGTCGAGATCGCCGGCGTGAAGCCTCCGAACACGGCCGTAGCGAGGCTATAGGCGAGCGAGAAGCCAGCAACGCGTACCTGCACCGGCATCACTTCCGTGAGCGCGACGACCATCGCGCCATTATAGATTCCGTACATGAACGAGAGCCAAAGGAGGACGAGCAGCATGTTCACGAAGCTCGGCGCGTGAGCGAGCAGCGACAATGCCGGGTAAGCAGTCGCGATGGCGAGCACCGTCATGCCGACGAGGAGCGGCCGGCGGCCGATCTTGTCGGAGAGCGCCCCGCCGATCGGTAGCCACACGAAGTTCGACACGCCGACACACAGCGTCACGAGCAGACTGTCGGCAGTGCTCAGGTGCAGGACCGCCTTGCCGAAAGTCGGCGCGTAGACCGTGATGAGATAGAAGCTCGTGGTGGTCATCGCCACCAGCATCATGCCAGCGACGACGACAGCCCAGTTCTGGACCAGCGTGCCGAATACTTCCTTCATGCCCGGACGATGCTGGCGCGCCTTGAACTCCTGCGTTTCCTCCAGATTGCGACGAAGCATGAAGATAAACGGCACGATCATGCAGCCGACGAAGAACGGTACGCGCCAGCCCCATGCGGCGATGGCCGGTGCGCTCAGCCATTGGTTGAGCGCGAAGCCGAGACCCGCAGCGACGACGATCGCTACTTGCTGGCTTGCGGACTGCCAGCTCGTGAAGAAGCCTTTGCGGCCGGGCGTGGCCATCTCGGCGAGATAAACCGACACGCCGCCCAGCTCGGCGCCCGCCGAGAAGCCCTGTAGCAGCCGCCCGAGCAGCACGAGCGCGGGAGCGAGAAGTCCGATCGTCGCATAGCCCGGTACGAACGCGATCAGGATGGTGCCGCTCGCCATGATGGACAGCGTGACGATGAGGCCCTTGCGGCGGCCGACGTCGTCGATGTACGCGCCAAGCACGATCGCGCCCAGCGGCCGCATCAGGAAGCCTGCACCGAAGACCGCGAACGTCATCATCAACGAGGCGAACTCGCTCTTGGCGGGAAAGAAAACGTTGGATATCTGCGTGGCGTAGAAGCCGAACAGGAAGAAGTCGAACTGCTCCAGGAAATTCCCGGCTGTTACGCGGAAAACCGCGGTGACCTTTGAATGTCTGGTCGAAAGGTTAGACGACGGGTGCATCGAGGTGTCTCCTGAATTCCGGAACATACGCGGCGTTCCGGTCGATCGTGGCTTTGGCAATGTTCGCCCGGAGCCGGCAAAACGATAAGTGCAAATTTCGGAACGATTGATGTTCTGTCGTTATCAATCGAGGTTTGCCGACATCACCGAGCGTCGCAGCGCGAGCACGCGGCGGCGGCCGTCAAAGGCCTCTCGTCACACCACGAAGTGGCATTGGCAAACGGCTGTGCGCGTGTCCATATTGCGTCCGCGGTCCAGGTGGCAGCGCTCGCATCTTGACAAACGATCGAATGCTTTACCGGGAGTCGGCTTTGGAGCGCACATGGGACACCCGAGGGAAGGCGCTGAACGGCGGTGGCGGGTCGAACTGAGCCGGACGTGTCGGACCGGGTTCGGCCATGAACGGACGTTCTCGTGCGACGGCCGGCCCCACGCCGATGACCCGTTTTTCGCGTTCCCCGCTGGACGGCACGCAGCAGTTCGCGGACAAGGGGCAACTGTTTGTCGCCCCCACTGCGTGGACCGCGACCCACGCGGTCAACGCCAACGAGGCGGTCGCGATGCTCACGCGCGATGGACCCCGACATATGCTGCTGGACAGCACGCGACTCCCCGTCGACATACAAGCCGACGCATCCGACGCGCTCCTGATATCACTCGTCGACGTCAGTCATCAACAACAGCAACTCACGCAGTTACGCACCGAAGCCGAAGTGGACGCGCTCACGGGGCTGGCAAACCGCCGCAGCTTCGTCAGGGCCGCTGCACACGCGGTTGGCGACGCCCAGGACCGGCACAGTCCGCTCTCGCTGCTGGCACTGGATCTGGACCACTTCAAGCGTGTCAACGACACGTACGGTCACGCAGCCAGCGATTGCGTGCTGAAGTTGGTGGCACGCGTCCTCGAAGGCGCATTGCGCGAGCATGATCTGGCAGCGCGCTTCGGAGGCGAGGAATTTGCCGTTATACTGCCCAACACCACAGCAGAGCAAGCGCAGATAGTTGCCGAACGCATTCGCGCCGCCATCCAGAATACGCCGATTGTCGTGGAGGCTGGACAGACCATCTCGCAGACCGTGAGTATTGGCATCGCTTCATATCGTAAGGGCGAAGCTGACCTCGTGGGCGCACAAGAGCGCGCCGATGTTGCGCTCTATGCCGCCAAGAGCGCGGGACGCAACTGTGTCCGTCTCGCTACGCTGCTTTCCCCGGAGACCACGGAATCAAAACCACTGGCTCCATCAGGTCCTGGGAATCAGCTACCCGCGACAGGCAAAGAAAGTTCGTGAAGCACGTCAGCACTTCGACCGCATCCAGCAAGAATTGACTGCTCGGCGAGACGCTGTTCAGCTTGAGCTATCACTCAGGCTACTGCAACGCACGAAGCTGGACCAGCGCTCACCGGATGTTCAAGCCTGACGTTGGCGCTGTACGTGGTTCCTGTGCGTCTGCGAGAGAACGAGGGGATCCGGAAGTTCAAAGCCCGCATTTGTGACGAGACTGACAAGTTCGGCCAGTGTCCTGGTTTCCATTTTCTGCATCATGCGCCCCCGATGAATCTTGATTGTCTTTTCGGCGGCACCGAGGACCTCGGCCACGAGTAAAAGCCCCGGCGCTATCGAACGCGTGCACGATGTAGCCGCTCGACCGCAACAGACGGTTCAGGGCGTTCCGCACGTGCTCGTCGTCGTCGACGATAAACACATTGGGTGGTGGAACGTACGTGGTGGTAGGTGCATGCCGGTCCTTAGCCATCCCGATACCCGTGCAAACGTGGGGGGTGGTGCAGAACCCGGAATTCACAATTCTAATACTCGGCTGCAAGATACCTTGCAGACATGTCGTTCGTCCATGGCGAGCACCCAGGAGCCGGCTCGTGCATCGCGACAGACACGCGTCCCTCCTGACACAGCGCGCCACGTGGGAAGTTTGTTATCAAAGACAGGCCGACCACGTGAGGGAAGGATGGCCGAAACTCATGCAGGCCTCTCCCGGATGATGACTCTGGCCGCAGCACGATGCTTCATCCGTGGCGGACGAATGCATCCATGGCACGCAGCACCACCAGATCCGCGTTCGGCCAACAGGAAGGCAGGCCGGCGCCAACTGCAGCGCTCCCGTCAACCCGAACCGCAAGCGCGAAAATGCGCGCCGGACGACTGCTTGGGCAACGCGGGGTGCGTCGTGCGACAAACACCTCCTGACTGGCCAGCATTTCCCGCAAGGCGCGCCGCACTTCGCGCTGCCCAGCGTCGAGTTGCTGTGCCATCTGCATCGCAGTCAGTTCCTTACCGTCGGCCAGCAGGCCAGAGATTGCGCTCGCCAGCGCCGTCGAGTCGCTGCGCGTCACCGGAGCACGGGATCGTTGCCGGGGACAACCGGCCAGCGGTCGCGACGACGTCAGCAGGGCCCATTCAGCCAGATGCGGCTTGATGTGCTTTGAATTGCCATCCGCTGCGTGCGCGCGTCCATTGGGCGCGCCGCTCATACGGGCGACCTGGCAGCGCTGGTCGATGTCCATACGGCAGAACGGGCTGGAGAATATCTGATGCAGATGTGCTACGTGAAAACTCTTATGAAGCACCCGTCTGACCGCTTCACAGTCGTCAAAGATGCCGCTGTCCGCAAGCTCGAATGCTTTTTGTCGAATGACCTCACGACATTCGATCGGATTGACAGCATCGTTTGTCTTCATCTCACCTCCCTCTGACCGCGAGCCCTGCTCTTTCCAGCCGGCATCCGGGCGCGCATCGCAACCGCGACGATCTGGCAGTGCACAAACGGAAAGGCGAAGCGGGCGGAAAGCGTTTTCAGGAACGCGGTCGATCTGATTTTCAGCGCGCTGACAGGAAAATTCCGGCGCCATTGCTCAGGTTACGCGCCCGCAGTCGGGGGTGATATCGGACTTTCGTCCGATAGATCTGCTGAAGCCACGAAACTACTTGCAGGCACGAATAGTTGCAAATGAACCATTCCCGCCGGTCGCTCCAGAATGCCATCTGCCTGCGAGGCCATGCCAAAACTCCAGGAAGGCACGTGACACTGCCAACGCATCGCCTGAGTGCCTGGAGCAGCTATCTGACGCGCGTGGTATGCCTGTACATAACGAGTGGAACTGTCCCGGTGACGACCGGGCAAGCGTGATTAGTCGGTCGGGCCACGAGCAACAGTCGCCGCATGTTTCCCGTCGGCCGAAGCGCGTTCGAAAGCCGACCAATCTGTTCCGTTACGTAGCCGCCGGTTCGCGGGTGGTCAGCGCCGTCTCCGAAAGATCCACTTCCCGCATCAGCTTGCTCAGCGTCTCGTCATTGATCTCGTGCGTGCTGCGCAGCTCGAGCAGCGCCCCGCGCTCCGCGCGCATTGCCGCAAGGCTGATCTGAATTTCCAGTGCTTCCGCCCGGCGCACTTCGTCGGCGGATATCCTGTCATGGGAGAGTGTGGCGAGCCTCCGACGGTAGAGGTCCATCACGCGCGCAATCGCATCCGCAGCGAAGGCGGTTGCCGACTCGTCGACATTCCCTGCGACGGTCCGATGAATGTCGTCGATGGCGCGTATTGCCGCTTGCGCGGCGACCTTGCGCGCGTGCATTTCTTCAGCCGCATGTTCATCGTGCCCGTCGCGTACGCCGTATAGCAACTGCGGCAGTGCGAACACTGCGACCAGTAACGATGTCAGGATCACACCCGACGCGATAAAGATCACCACGTCACGTCCAGGCAACGCCTCACCGCTGGATAACGCAACCGGTATCGACAATACGCCCGCGAGCGTCAGCGCGCCGCGCACTCCAGCGACAGTCATGATCGTCACCGTACGGAGCCCCGGCACTGCATTGATCATTCCGTGCCTGGCCGCACCGAGGCTTGCAAACCAGCGTAGCAGCCAGACCCATACGAAGCGCATCGCATAAAGCGCGAAGGTGACTGCCGCGACGTAGCCGATCAGCCGCCACACGTCACCATTACCCGTCTCGTGAGCGTCGAGCAGTGCACGACCGATGATGTGCGGGAACTGCAGTCCCAGCAGGATGAACACCATTCCGTTGAAGACGAATTCGACCATTGTCCACGTGCTGTTCGCCCTCACCCGTGCCGATACCGTGCCGGCGCCGGCGAGGGTCATGTAGTTCAACATCATCCCTGCCGCGACCGCTGCGAGAATACCTGAGCAATGAAAATGTTCGGCGAACAGATAGGCTGCAAACGGGATCAGCAGCGTCAATACAACGCCGGGCGCCGGGTCGCCCTCACGTGTAACGCTGCGCAGGCGCCGTATCACGAGACTGAACACCCAGCTCACTCCGGCGCCCATTACAAGGCCGCCTGCGGCGATGATCACGAAGCTGATCGACGCTTCGCGCAGCGAGAACATGCCAGTCAGCGCGGCAGCGATCGCGAATTTGAGCGCGACGAGACCCGAGGCGTCATTCATCAGCGCTTCGCCCTCGAGAATATGCATGAGATGCGACGGAATGCGGTTTTTGCCGGCAATCCCGGCCAGCGCGACGGCGTCGGTCGGAGACAGCACGGCTGCGAGCGCAAACGCGATGGGGAGCGAAACTGTCGGCACGAGCGCATGCACGAAGTAGCCGACCACGAGCACCGTCATGAACACCAGGCCAAACGCAAGCAGCAGGATCGACCGGCGCCGCATGAAGAACTCGCGCTTTGGTGTACGCCATCCGTCCGCGAAGAGTAACGGCGGGATGAAGAGCAGCAGAAACAGTTGGGGGTCGAAGGTGACGTATAGACCGAACTTTGGCCAGGCAAGCAGTGCACCGATTGCGATCTGGACGAGCGGCAATGGCAACAGGCCATGCAGAAGGCGTACGACGACGCCCGATACGGCGACCGCGAGCAGCAGGATTAAAACGGTGAAGACGATTTCCATCGGGGTCGTCAACCGTGAGAATTCGAGCCGGGACTAACTCTTTACCAGCAGCGGCAACTGACCTAGCGCCGTGTGCCAGCTCTTTGTATCGCCTCATCGACACCGCGGAGCGCCGCAGCAGCAACGGAACCCACCAACAGTATGCCCAGCACCCCCAGCGACCCTGAGACGATATGGCCAACGCTTGTGGTGGGCACGATGCCACTGTAACCGATCGTGATCGCCCTCATCGCGCAAAGATAGAGGGCTTCCCCAAAAGGAGCATGGCAATCCGCTTGCCGACTCGACCGGGCCACCGAAGTGGTACATGACGACGGCAAGCGCGAAGTAAAGCGCAAACAGAAATGCGATCGGGGCACGAAGCTGCCAAAGGGCCTTGGGAAATTCTGCCACGACACAGCGAGCAAGCAGCGTAGTGTGCGCGGAATTGCTGGCGTTCTTCATGACGCTAAACCTCCCACAATATTGCAGGTCGCCCTGCTGGGACCCCACTCGCACCTGGAAAGTGGTCCGGCGGGGTGTAGAAGGGTCGGTTAGCCACCCAGTTTGATGATCGCCATCGTAAGCAGAATGCCAAGCGCAATCATTACTGCGCCTGCCTTCATCGCCCCTGCGCCGGTGTAGCGCCCAAGAGCAAAGCCGGCGACGAAAAGCATCGCGAGTGTGAGCACGCGCGAGGCGATGAGTGCCGTTGTCACATCCCTGAAAACGAGAAACGGCACCGCGACCGGGAAGGTTCCTAGAACAACAAGCACAAAGATGCCCATCGCGCCGACGAAATCAGCACTCACAAAATTTGCCCGCGGTGGCAGCGTCAACGCGGCCGCCAGACGCGCGCGGATCCGCTCGAGGTCGGCATCCTCGACGAGCGGCTCCAGCTTTTCCGGCAATGCATCGCGCAACACCCGCACGGCGGCCGCCTGGTCCTGCTCCTGTTTCACAGTCAATGCGAGTTTCAGGCGCTGCCCTCGATCAGCGAGCGTGCGTACGAGATACATCACGGCGTCGGCAAGGCCCCACGCAAGGTTGCATCCGAGCGCGGCGAAGAACATCTTGTACCCCTCGTCTTCGCCCGCGGTGACAGCCTTGACGGCGCCGACGAACGTCAGGGCCATGAACAGACCAAAACATATTTCGCAGACGCGATCAACCGTATTGAGAATTGGTTCGCGACGTTCGGGTTCGGCGCGTCCGGCCGGGGTGATCGTGCTCATGTGGCCTCGCCTCCAGGTAGACAACGAGACTTCGCGTTAGCTGCCAACGTGGACTGCTGGTACGAGCAGTATATGAAAGAGACGACAGTTCGATACCCTTATTTAATGCGAAAGCGCTGGAAAATGCCCTGCACCTGCCGGATTCGGCACAACCGCCTGTGCCATGCCCGAGTGAACGTTTGCAAGCAAATCACGGACGCAAGATCTGCCGCATTAAGTGCATGCGCTGGATTCTGGCCTGCGCCCGTACCATAATTAATTTGGGATCACGTTGACGAAAACCAGACGGAAACTCCTCCTGTGGCCACCATATGGTTCCTTGCGGCGTCACTACCGCAGGGACTCGTGATCAACCACGCTCGGTCCGATAGACTCCTGCGCCGCATGGTTGTGCGCTGACGTGGACAGGGTTCCTCCGGTTTCCGGAGCGCCATTCCGTCCGAACAGTGGTTCCAGATCGCAGCGCAACGGTGCCGATGACGTGCGCGCCGCTGACAGGCATGCGCACCTCGCGTTCGGGCGGCGCGTTGGCGAGGTGTGACGCGGTATTTCGTTGTGTAGGGGGCTCGCGGTGCGACCCGGTTCCTTGACTCAACTCCTTGCTGGACTGCTATGCACGTTTGCCCTGAGCGGGACGCCCGGTGCCGAGCCGCCTGCCGCACCGCCGCGTGTAATTCCTCCTGCCGCGAGGCAACTGAGCCTGACCAACAAACCCTGGCGCGGCGACTTTGACGCGATGCTGGAGCGTCACTGGATCCGCGTGCTGGTGCCTTATAGCCGAACACTCTATTTCATCGACAAGGGCCACGAGCATGGACTGACGGCCGAGCTTGTGCGCGATTTCGAGCGCTATGTCAACGACACCTACCCCGACCGTCTCGACAAGCGCCCGCTCACCGTGGTCCTGATCCCTACCACACGCGATCGGCTGCTACCGGACCTGAACGCTGGCCTGGGTGACATCGCGGCAGGCAACCTCACGGTGACCGACGAGCGGCAAAAGCTGGTCGATTTCGTGGCTTCAATCGAGGGTCCCGATGTGCGCGAGGTGGTGGTAACTGGACCAAAGTCCCCCGTGCTCGCCACGGTGGATGACCTCGCCGGCAAGACGGTGCACGTGCGGCGCTCGTCGAGCTATTACGAGAGCCTGAGCGCACTAGACAGGCAGTTCCGTGCAAGCCGCAGGCCGCCGATCAAGCTGGTACTGCTGCCCGATGCGCTCGAAGACGAGGACGCGCTAGAAATGCTCAACGCGGGCCTGCTGCAAATCCTCGTGGTCGACAACTGGAAGGCCGATATGTGGGCGCAGGTACTGCCGGACATCAAGGTGCATGATGACCTCGCCTTGCGAACGGAAGGTAAAACCGGTTGGGCGATCCGCAAGAACAGCCCGCAGTTGCGGGACGCCATTGCCGGATTCGACAGGAACTATGTCGACCTGCGCAGCGTTGCGGAATACCGGCTCGAGCAGTACATGCGCCGCTTCAAGCAGATCTCCAACAGCTCCAGGGCAGCCGAGTTGAAGCGTTTTGAGCAAACCCTGGCGATTTTCCGGCAATACGGCAACCAGTACAGGTTCGATCCGCTGATGCTGGCTGCGCAGGGTTATCAGGAGTCCAGGCTCGACCAGCGTGCGCGCAGTCCCGTCGGGGCAATTGGCATCATGCAAATCACGCCCGCCACCGGCAAGCAGATGGACGTGGGGAATATCAGGGTGGCGGAGTCCAATATCCATGCGGGTACGAAGTACATGGATCATTTGATGACCCGCTACTTCCCGGACGCCCGTTTCAGCGAGGATGACCGGACTCTGTTCGCCTTCGCGAGCTACAACGCGGGGCCGGCCAATATTGCCAGAATGCGCAAGGAGGCGGCAAAGCGCGGACTCGATCCCAACAAGTGGTTCAACAATGTGGAGATCGTCGTCGCTGAGAAGATCGGCATGGAAACGACCACGTACGTTCGCAACATCTACAAGTATTACACCTCATACCGCCTCATCACCCAGGCCGAGGCCATGCGCGCCAGGGCGATGGCGAAGGCGCGGCAGCAAGGCTAACGGCCTTCTGGTACCGCGTCAAAGCCCCCATGGCCGACAGTTCCCCGCTGACTGCGTTCACCCGCGAACATACTTTCTCGTGCACCTGGCACAGTCCCAGGAAAGACAGCTTCACGCGCTCCTGGTCGCCTGCCGTTGCGGTGGGGCAAGCACCCGCTCAGAAGTGCCATTTGCGTCACCCACATCATTATTTCGAATGGGATCCCCGCCTTAGTGGAACAGCTCAGCTGTAGCCAGAATGCCGCGACCGATGCCTCCCGCAACAAGTACACTGCCATCGGGCAGGAGGGTGGCCGTATGCTGCTCGCGCGCACGGCTCATGCTGGCCGTCAGCGCCCAGGTACCCGTAGCGGGATCGTATAGCTCGTCCGAATAGAGAGCACTTCCGGAAACCAGACCGCCGACGGCGAGCACCCGGCCGTTGGGCAGCAATGTGGCGGTCAGGTAGTCGCGCGCATGGTTCAGGCTACCCGTGGGTGACCAGGTCCCTGTGGCCGGATCGTACCGTTCGACTGACGACAGCTCGGCGTTTCCGTCCGTTCCCGCTATTGCCAGCACCGTTCCGTCAGGTAGCAACGCCGCAGCGAAGTTGATGCGTACCTGACTGAGGCCCCCCGTCGCCGACCACGTGCCCGTCGCCGGATTGTAGAGTTCCGCCGAAGACTGGGCGCCTGAATCGCTCGCGCCACCTACGATGAGGACGAGGCCATTGGCCAGCAGCGTGGCGGTATGGGAAAAGCGCGCCTGCGCCATGCTGCCTGTTGGCGACCAGCTTCCCGTGGTCGGGTTGTACAGTTCGGCCGAGGCCAGGGCTCCTGCCTTGCCCTCGCCACCTGCTACAAGCACCAGGCCGTTGGGCAGCAGCGTAGCGGTATGTGCATCGCGCGCGTCGTTCATGCTGCCGGTCGCAGACCAGCTACCCCTGGACGGATCGTACAACTCCGCCGTCGACTGCTCACTGCCCGCGCCTGTTTTGAATCCACCCGCTACAAGCACGCGGCCGTCGCTTAGCAGCGTCGCCGAATGGGATTGCCGTCCCTGGGTCAGGCTGCCGGTCGCTGTCCAGGTGTTGGAGGCCGGATTGTATAGCTCGGTAGAGGCAGTGACCTGCTTTCTTTGTCCTCCAGCAACGAGCACCTGGCCATTGGGCAGCAGCGTGGCGGTGTGCTGGAAACGCGCCTGATTCATCGAGTCAGCAGGCATCCACTCGCCTGTCACCGGATCGTCGACGCCGATGACGATCTGCGCCGTGACGCTGCCGGCGCTATTGCTTCCCGTAATGGTATAAGTCGTCGGTGGCTGTGCCGTGGTCGGCGTACCGCTGATCGCGCCTGTCTGGGCATTGAGGCTCAACCCGGGTGGTAGTGCGGGCGACACCGAGAAGAAGGTGATCTCATCACCGGTGGACAGCGGCTCGTCATATGAGACCGGCTGGCCAACCACGTAGACGGGCTCCAGATCCCGGTAGCTGAGGCTTGTCGGCGGCTGGGTCTGGGCGTGCACCTCGATCGTGAGCTGCACCTCGACAGAATCGACGCTGTTGCTGCCGGTTATCGTGTAGACGGTCGGTGGGCTTGACGCCGAGGGTGTGCCAGAAATGACGCCCGTCTGCGGGTCGAAGGAGAGCCCCGCGGGCAGGCCAGGCGAGATACTGTACTGGGTGATTTCTCCGCCGGTGGCGATCGGTGTATCGGGAATGATCGGCGTGTTGGCCGTGAAGATCACGGACGTGTCCAGATAGTTCAGAGTTTCCGGTGCAACGGCTTCGGGCTTGACCTCGATTTCGACCCGCACGGATTCGCTGCCTGCTGGATCGTCGGCTGTGATCGTGTAGACCGTGTCCGGGGAGATGCCGCCTGGCGTGCCGGTGATCGCGCAGGTCTGCGGATCGATCGAGAGCCCCGCAGGCAGCGGCGGTGACACGCTGCATTGCGTGATGGTTCCTCCGCCGCTGCTGAAGGTATCGGGAACGATTTCAGCGCCTTGCGCGTACACAACCGCTACATCGCGTTCGGTCAGCCCGGCCGGCGCCACCGACGCCGTGCCGTTGTCACCTCCACCGTGGCAACCCGCAACCAGCGTAACGACGAGCAAAAGCAGGCCCCTCATGACTCGCAAGGTACCCATAGCTCCGACCCTCGTTCAGTTTTATTAGCATAGGACGTCCGGTGAAAAAGGTCAGCCCAATGAGTTGCGAGCGCATCAGGGCCTGCCCGGCCTCTCCCCGCCTCCTCATACGTTCTCTCGTCAAAGCCCGCCGCTGCACCTCGCGTGCGTCAGGTAAACCCCGCATGGCAACCTTGAAGTCCGATGTTTAACATCCCACGACGTTACCGGTAACGTCGCATGGTACGCAAACATGCTTTCTGGCCAGGCACACCACTATAAGGAGACGGGAATGCGTCCATCGGGGATCGCCGTGCGTGCACTATACGCAGGCGTCACATTGCTCACGATTGCGTCGATCTCAGGTTGCGCGCACAACCAAACGGCTGCCACCCGCGATGGATTGCCGCTCGCAGCCGCTCCCACGCAGGCCGTGCCGCAACTGAAAAGCGTGATGGCCGCGCATTTCAAGGTAGGCGCGGCAATTGAACCCGATTCCATCGACAGTCCCGCCGACGCCGCGCTGCTGGCCGTCCAGTTCTCGAGCCTGACCGCCGAGAACAAAATGAAACCGGGCACGATAGGCGTGGCCGCAGGTGAGTACCACTTCGCGCCGGCCGACCAGATCGTGGCGTTCGCGCAGGCGCACGGCCTGGCCGTGCGTGGGCACACGCTGGTGTGGCATTACAGGAGCGGCGAATGGACCGAGGCGCCGGACTGGTTCTTTACAGGCGACGCCAAAGATCCGCATTACCACGATATCGTCGCGGCACGGCTCCAACGCTATGTGACCGATGTCGTCACGCATTTTCGCGGCAAGGTTTATGCATGGGACGTCGTGAACGAAGTCATCAGCGACGACCCGCATCAGGTCTATCGCGAAGACAGCCCGTGGTATCGCGCGCTCGGCAAGGACTACATTGCAATTGCGTTCCGCGCCGCGCGCGCGGCCGACCCTGACGTCAAGCTCTATATCAACGAGTACAGCACGGACGACGCGGCCAAGCGCGCGAAACTGCTCTCCGTCATACGCGATTTGCGTGCTCAGGGCGTGCCGATCGATGGCGTCGGGCATCAAATGCATATCAGCATCAACTGGCCGCCGCTGCAAAATATGAAGCAGGCTTTCGACGACGTCGCCGCCCTCGGACTCGAAAACCAGGTGACGGAACTCGATGTCAGTCTCTACAGCGACCCGGGCGCATGCTGGAGCCATCCGCCTGCGTGTTTGCCCGATTTCGGCCAGCCGGTGCCGAACGACGTGATGCGTGCGCAGGCGCAGCGGTATCGCGCGGTGTTCGATCTGTTCGAGCACGAGCCGAGCATCAAGGCCGTCACCTTCTGGGGCTATTCGGACAAGCACACGTGGCTGACCTCGATACCGGTGCCGCGTACCAATCTGCCGCTGCTATTCGACGCGAACCTGAAACCGAAAGCCGCGTTCTGGGCAATAGCCAATTCGTCGTGGCAGCCGTAAGGCAATTCACCACGCCTCGACGCGCTCCGCTTGAGCCAGCCGCCGCGCCCGATGTCGGTCTGCTGGAGAAACACGTCGCCCCATTCTACCCGCCGGCAAATATCCCTCACTAGTTCAACCAATTCGTGTCGTAAACGACATTAATTGATGAACTCCACATGATGATGGGGATCGTGGTCCCCACAAAAAAACTGGCGGAAGGCAGCCAGAGTCGAACTGACCCGGGAGCGGCTGACGCCCCCAACCGGGTTTGAAGCCCGGCCGTACCACCGGATACGAATGCCTTCCTTCACCAAACCCAACCAACCGCAACCGCACACACATATCGATGTGCCTACAACCATTCTCGCATCCGGCTATCGTGCCGTAGCAGATGCGTATCGCGCTGAAAGCGAGTATATCCAACGCGGTCGAAGTACTCCAGAATCTGGATCGCACGTTTGCGGCCCAATGCCGTGGCGTCGCGAAACGCCGCGGCGTTGACTGCGCCCCCCTGCTCCGCGGCAATCTGTGCGACGGCACGCGCGAGCGTCTGCACCACGTCGCGATCGTAAAAGAGATCGCGCACGACCTGATAAACCATACCCAGGCGCGCGAGCTTGCGCAGCAGCGCACGCACCTTCTCTTCCGGCTGCCGCGTCTCGCGCGCGAGATCCCGCACCCACGGTGGATCGAATCGCCCCCGCGCGAGCAGCGGCATGAGGCGCGCGGCGAGCGCTTCATCATCGGCGTCGAGCGTCACCGCGTGCGACGGCAGATGCAGCCACGGCCCGCTGCGCGCCACACGCCCCTCGCGCTCGAGCGCTTCAATCGCGGCGCGCCACACGGCATCGCTCACGAGCGGCGCCGCCATGCGGCGCAACCGTGCCGCGTCCGGCCCCTGCTCATCGGGCGAGCGCGCATGAAACTCGGCGAGCGCTTCGACAATGCGCCCGGTGAGCCTCGTCCAGTGCGCGTGTGCGATCACTGCGCCTTCGTCGTCGCGTCCTTGCGGTGCGATGGCAATCGCATCGGCAGGCAAAGCGAGCGCAGTTTCGCCGTAACCGGTCAACTGCACCAGCGTCGCGCGCGCAATGCCGCGCGGCGCTTCTTCGATCAGCGGCGCCAGGCTGGCTTCGTCGAGCCACGCGCGCAACGCGTCGAGCCACGCACGCCGTTCCGGCGTCCGGCGCCGCCGCGATGGGCCGAACGGATCGAGCACACGCCCGCCACCTACTGTGTGATTTGCCTGCGCGTTGCGGACAATGAAGCGGTCTCCCGGCAACGCGTGCAACGGCGCTTCGAACACGAGCTGCACGCGGGCAGCCGCGCCCGGCGCGAGCGTTTCGCCTTCGAGCAACGCGACGTTCGCAACGCGATGCGTCGTGCCGAGATGCACATGGAGCGGCGACCAGTGCTGCAACGTGATGCCCGCATCGTCGAGCAATTGCAGTTCGACATCGAGGCGCACGGCCGGCTCGGCCAGCCGCGCATCGACGATCCAGTCGCCGCGCGCAATCTGCTCCTTGTCGATGCCCGCAAGATTGAGCGCGCAACGCTGGCCGGCGTGGCCTGAATCGCCCGCCTGCACCGCGCGATTCTGCGCATGCAGGCCGCGCACGCGCACAGGCGTGCCGCCAGGTGCCAGCACGAGCGCGTCGCCCGCCTGAACGCGTCCGGCGAATACGGTGCCCGTCACCACCGTCCCCTGGCCGGTCAGCGTAAATACGCGATCCACGGCGAGGCGAAAGAGTCCGTCGTCTCGTCTCGCCCGCCATGTACTCGCGCGCTCGCGCAACCAGGCGTCGAGTTGCGCCACGCCTTCGTCATGCGGCTGCGTGGCATTGGTCTCGAATACCGGTGCGTCCGCCAGCATCGTGTCAGGGAGCCACGCGGCGACTTCGGCACGCGCGGCGTCGAGCCGCGCCGCATCCACGCGATCGCACCGGGTCAGCGCAATGGCGCCTCGCTGCACGCCCAGCAGTTGCAGAATGGCGAGATGCTCGCGCGTTTGCGGCATCACGCCGTCGTCGGCCGCAATCACGAGCAACGCGAAGTCGATGCCGCACGCACCCGCTGCCATCGTATGGACGAGCTTTTCGTGGCCGGGCACGTCGATGAAGCCCAGCACGTCGCCATTGGCGAGCGGCAGGTACGCGTAACCCAGTTCGATCGAAATGCCGCGCGCCTTCTCTTCTTTCAGGCGGTCGGTGTCCACGCCGGTCAACGCGCGGACCAGCGTGGTCTTGCCGTGGTCGATGTGCCCCGCCGTGCCGACGATCACAGACGCAGCTCCACGAGTTGCGCCGAGAACGCCGCTTCGTCTGCGGGTTCGAGGCAACGCAGGTCCAGACGCAAGGCATCGTCGGCAATGCGGCCAATCACGGGCCGCGGCAGCTCGCGCAAGGCGCGCTCGAGCCTGAGCAGCGCGCGGCCACTGCCGCCCTTCCCGGCATGGCGCACGACGAGCCCGCTGCTCGGCAGCACGTCTACGGGCAGCGCGCCGCTGCCGATCTGGCTGAACATCGGCTCGACGCTCGCGGTATACCCCTCGCCGATGGCGCGCTGAAACGCGGGCAGCCCACGCTGCGCGGCCTCCTGCATTTGCGAGGCGGGCCGCGTGAGCAGGCGCAGCGTCGTGAGACGCTCGCGCAGGAATTCGGGTGCCTGATAAAGCCGCAACACCGGTTCGAGCGCAGCGAGCGTGAGCTTGCCGACCCGCAACGCGCGCTTGAGCGGGTGCTTCTTGATCTTCGCAATCAGTTCCTTGCGGCCGACGATCAGCCCCGCCTGCGGGCCGCCCAGCAGCTTGTCGCCGCTGAAGGTCACGAGGTCCGCGCCCGCTTCCACGGTCGCGCGCACCGTGGGCTCGGCCGGCAAGCCCCACTGCGCGAGATCGACGAGCGTCCCGCTCCCCAGATCGACCGCTACGGGCAGGCCGTGCTGACGCGCCAGCGGCGCAAGTTCATCGAGTTCGACGCTCCTGGTAAAGCCGCTGATTGCGTAGTTACTGCAATGGACCTTCATCAGGAGCGCGGTGTGCGCGTTGATCGCCGCTTCGTAGTCCTTGAGATGCGTGCGGTTCGTCGTGCCGATCTCACGCAAGCGCGCGCCCGCCCGGCTCATGATGTCGGGAATGCGAAACGCGCCGCCAATCTCGACGAGTTCGCCGCGCGAAACGACAACTTCCTTGCGATTGGCGAGTGCGCTCAAGAGCAGCAACACGGCCGCCGCGTTGTTGTTCACGACGGTCGCGGCTTCGGCGCCCGTCAGTTCGCAGATCAGCGAGTCGATCAGGTCGTCGCGGTCGCCGCGCTTGCCGCTCGCGAGATCGAATTCGAGGTTTGCGGGTTGCGTGAGTGCCTGCACCACGGCTTTGACGGCCTCGTCGGGCAGCAGCGCGCGGCCGAGATTCGTGTGCAGCACCGTGCCCGTGAGATTGAAGACGGAACGCAGGCGGCTTTGCGCGCGTTCGGTCAACCGTTGCGCGGTCGCTTCGATCACGCGCTCCAGCGAAAATGGTTCGGTATGCTTGTTTTCATGCGCCAGCACGCCAGTGCGCACATCGCGACGCCAGCCGTCCTGCGTGGCGCGTATCGCGTCGAGCACCTGGGTGCGTCCGTACTGCGCTATCAGCGGCTGCGCTTGCTCCGAGGCAATCACACGCTCCACCGCCGGCATTTTCGCGAGCAACGCATGAAGCGCGTGCGCATCGTGCTCCGCTGTCTGTCCCACGGCTTCACTCATGGCGTGCGCGGCTCCTTACTGGTCGCCAGGCACTTCGGGCCAAAGCAACGGATTCGGGCTCGCGCGACGGTAGCCCGCATCGCTCATCAGCAGATCGAGCGTGAGGCTCGCCAGGTCGTCGGCCAGCGGCTCGAAGTCGAGGTCCTTCTCCTGATAGCCGATCTTGCGGTAGGTGTGGCATTCGTCGCACGATTCGGCCTTGAGTGCAGCATTGCCGCCTTCGATGCCGTGATACGCAATGCCCTTGGTCGAATCGCAGTTCGTGCACTTCACGCGCACCACGTGAGCCTCGGTGCCGCACAGGCCGCATTGCGCAAACCGGTAGCCCTGATACACGCCGCCGATGCGCACGATGCTGGCAACGGGCGGCGATCCGCACACGGGGCACGCGCCCGGTGCGTCGACATAGGGCACGTCGCGCACGTCGATGCGGCTCGCGAGGTCGGTCCACACCACCTGCAGCGCGGCCATGATGAACGGCGCGGTGGCGGGCGCGACTTCGGTGTAGCGCTGGGCGAGAACCGCATCGGCCTGGGCATCGAGTTGCGTATCTGTCATGGCGCGCAACTCGCCCAGCACTTTCGCGAGCGCAGGCGCGACCGCCCCTGCGGCTTCGACCTGATCGGCGAGACACAATAGCACGACGCGCCATTGCGGGTCGCGCTCGCCCGAAAGCGCCGGCAGGATCGGCATGGAGTGATGCTGCGCGTTCGCGATGGCTTCGCGCGAGGGCATCGACGCGCTGCAATGTTCGAGGGCCTCCTGCTGCGCGTCGACGAGCGCCGCCATGAGCCGCACGTAGCCGCCAATGGGATTGTGGTCCGCGAGGTGCCGCAAGCGCACGGCGCGCGTGCTGAAAAAGGCGACCCGTTCGGGCAGACGGATGCGTGGAATGGCCGAAGGATCGAGCGATTCGATTTGCTGCGGGTCGAGAATGCGTTGCGTCACGTCGGGTCGGCTCCAGAACGGCTTCACAAAGAAAAAACCGCCGTGCCCTCGCGGGCGCCGGCGGTTTGCCGCTAGCGCCGCCACTGCCCAGGCCAAACGGCGCGGCAGGCGGCGCGCAGCCTGTGCGTTACTTGATGCTCTCGCGGAACCAGCGCGGATGATGCTTTCTCGCCCAGCCCCAGGTGACGTAACCGCGCGTCATCGCGCCGATCGAGCCCTTCACCCATATCGCTGCATAAATATGAATGATGATGCCGCAGATCAGCACGAATGCCGCTACCGCATGCACCAACGCTGAGAGCCGGATAATTTCGATCGGAAAGTAGACCGAAAAATATCGCCGCCAGATCACGATGCCGCTCAAGAGCAACAGCACGAGGCAAACCACCATCACAAAGAATAACAGCTTCTGGCCCGCATTGTAGCGGCCGATCTCGGGCAGCCTGTCTTCGCGGTTGTTCAGCACGTCGCCCATCTGTTTCATCCACTGGATGTCATCCTTGTCCAGATAGTTGTGATGCCAGAAGCGCAGCGCAAGAATCAGGAAAGAGACGAACATCACCACGCCGATGAACGGGTGCAAAATGCGCGTCCACTGGCCACCGCCGAGCACCGCGTACAGAAATGCCATGGCCGGGTGAAACATCGCGAGGCCCGAGAGCGCGAGCAGGATGAAGCAGATTGCGGTGATCCAGTGGTTGCTGCGCTCGTTGGGCGTGTAGCGCTCGATCAGTTGCGGTTCATCGTCTTTCATCGCCGCGCTCCTCGGGGGGTTCGCCACGCATGCGCCGCGCCTCTTCGCGCGCCGCGGCTTCGTCTTCAGCCGTCACTTCGTTCGGGCCTACCCGCGTGTAATGGAAGAAACCGGCCAGCGCGGTGAGCGCCATGATGGCGAGCCCGATCGGCTTGGCCACGCCCTTCCAGATCCGCACCATCGGGCTGATGTGCGGATCCTGGGGCAGTCCGGCATAGAGCGAAGGCCGGTCCGCGTGATGTAGCACGTACATCACGTGCGTGCCGCTCACGCCCGGCGGGTCATAAAGTCCGGCGTTCTCGAAGCCGCGCTCCTTGAGGTCCACGATGCGCTCGGCCGCGTGCTGCTTCATGTCTTCCTTGGTGCCGAAGACGATCGCGCCGGTCGGGCAGGTCTTCACGCATGCAGGCTCCTGCCCCACGGCCACGCGGTCCGAACAGAGCGTGCATTTGTATACGCGACGTTCGCTCGACATGCGAGGAATATTGAACGGGCAGCCGGTAATGCAATTGCCGCAGCCGATGCAGTTTTCCTGGTGGAAGTCGACGATGCCGTTCGTATACTGCACGATCGCGCCCGGCGAGGGACACGCCTTCAAACAGCCCGGGTCCTCGCAATGCATGCAGCCGTCCTTGCGGATGAGCCATTCGAGGTTGCCCTGCGAGTTCTCGTACTCCGTGAAGCGCATCACGGTCCACGAGTGCTCGGTGAGATCGTGCGGATTGTCGTAGACACCCGTATTGACACCGATTTCGTCACGCAGATCGTTCCACTCCATGCACGCGGTCTGACACGCCTTGCAGCCGATGCATTTGGAAACGTCGATGAGCTTCGCGACCGTGCCCGTCACCGGCTCGCGCACGCCGGGCGGCTCCGAGGTGGTCGCGGAGAGGCGTTTGACGTCAAGTGATTGCCATGCCATGTCGTCGCCCCCTATGCCTTTTCGACCTTCACGAGGAACGACTTGAACTCGGGCGTCTGCGAATTGCCGTCGCCCACGGGCGGCGTGAGCGTATTCGTCAAATAGCCCGGGTGCGTGAGTCCCTTGAAGCCCCAGTGCAGCGGTACGCCAACCTGATGCACCGTCTTGCCCTCGATGGTCAGCGGCTTGATGCGCTTGGTGACCACCGCCACCGCGACCAGGTAGCCGCGATTGCTGGACACCTTCACGCGCTCGCCCGCCACCACGCCCACCTCCTTCGCGAGCGCCTCGCCGATCTCGACGAACTGCTGCGGCTGAATGATCGCGTTCAGCCGGGCGTGTTTCGTCCAGAAGTGGAAGTGCTCGGTCAGCCGGTACGTGGTCGCCACATGCGGGAACTGCTGCGCAGTGCCAAACGTCTTGCGGTCGTCGGGGAACACGCGCGCCGCCGGATTGCTCGTGGCGAGCGGGTTGTTCGGGTGGAACGGGTTATAGCCGAGCGGATTCTCGAACGGTTCGTAATGCTCAGGGAACGGACCTTCGTTCATGCCGTCGCGGGCGAAGAAACGCGCCACGCCCTCGGGGTTCATGATGAACGGCCCCATGCCCTGATCGGGCGCTTCATCGACCTTGTAGTCGGGTATGTCCGCGCCCGCCCATGCGCTGCCGTTCCAGGCGATCAGCTTGCGGGTGGGATCGAAGGGCTTGCCCGCCACGTCGCACGAGGCACGGTTGTACAGCACGCGCCGGTTCGCCGGCCACGCCCAGGCCCAGTTGAGCGTCTGCCCGATACCCGTGGGGTCGTCGTTGTCGCGCCGGCCCATCTGGTTGCCCGCCTGGGTCCACGCGCCGCAGAAGATCCAGCAGCCGCTCGCGGTCGTGCCGTCGTCCTTCAATTGCGCGAACGCCGAGAGCTGCTCGCCCTTCTTCACGAGCACCTTGGTGGGATCTTTCGCGTCGGTCAGGTCGGCGAGAGCCTTGCCGTTGTACTCCCTCGCCAGTTCTTCCGGCGTGGGGCTCGCGGGATCCGAATACGGCCAGTCGAGCTTGACGATCGGATCGGGCAGCTTGCCGCCGTCCTTCTGATACGCGGCGCGGATGCGCAGGAACAGGCCCGACATGATCTCGAGGTCGCTCTTCGCCTCGCCCGGCGGCTCCGCGCCCTTCCAGTGCCACTGCAGCACGCGGCTCGAGCTCACGAGCGAGCCGTTTTCTTCCGCAAAGCACGTAGTGGGCAAACGGAACACTTCGGTTTGAATCGAAGTCGGATCGACATCGTTATAGTCGCCGTACTTCTTCCAGAACTCGGCCGTCTCGATGGCGAGCGGGTCCATGATCACGAGCCACTTGAGCTTGCTGAGCGCCGAGACGGTCTTGGCCTTGTTCGGCGAGGACGCCATGACGTTGAAGCCCTGGCAGATATAGCCGTTGACCTTGCCCTGATTCATCAGCTCGATGGTCTGCAGCAGGTCGTACGGCTTGTCGAGCTTGGGTAGCCAGTCGTAGCCCCAGTTGTTGTCCTTCGTGGCCGCATTGCCCCACCACGACTTCATGAAGCTCACGAAGAACGCGCCGTAATGCTGCCAGTAGCTGAGCTGGTTCGGCCGCATGGGCTGCGACGCGCGCTTCTTGATGTAGTCGTCATAGTCCTGCTCCGCTTCGAACGGCAGCGTCATGTAGCCCGTGAGCAGGTTCGACATGAGCCCGAGGTCGGTCAGCCCCTGGATGTTCGAGTGGCCGCGCAGCGCATTCATGCCGCCGCCCGCAATGCCGATGTTGCCAAGCAGAAGCTGCACCATCGCGCCGGTACGAATATTCTGCGAGCCGATCGAGTGATGGGTCCAGCCGAGCGCATACATGATCGTGCCCGCGCGGCCCGGCACGGCCGTGGTCGCGAGCATTTCGCACACCTTGAGGAATTTGTCCTTCGGCGTGCCGCACACTTTCTCGACCATCTCGGGCGTGTAGCGCGAGTAATGCTGCTTGAGCAACTGGTACACGCAGCGCGGATTCTGCAGCGTGTCATCGGTCTTCACGAAGCCGTCGTCGCCGAGCTCGTAGTTCCACGACGACTTGTCCGGGTACGAATGCTTTTGCGGATCGTAGCCCGAAAAAATACCGTCGTTGAACGCGTAGTCTTCGCGCACGATGAACGAGAAGTCTGTGTAGTTCTTCACGTACTCGTGCTGGATCTTGTCGTTGGTGAGCAAATAGTTGATCACCGCGCCAAGGAAGGCGACGTCCGTGCCGGTGCGGATCGGCGCGTAGAAGTCCGCGACCGATGCCGTGCGCGTGAAGCGCGGATCCACCACGATGAGCCGCGCGCCGCGGTGCGCCTTCGCCTCCGTGACCCACTTGAAGCCGCACGGGTGCGCCTCGGCCGCATTGCCGCCCATCACCAGAATCACGTCCGCATTGCGAATGTCGACCCAATGGTTCGTCATCGCTCCACGGCCAAACGTCGGGGCAAGACCTGCCACCGTCGGGCCGTGTCAGACACGCGCCTGGTTGTCGAATGCGAGCAGGCCCATGCAGCGGGCCACTTTGTGAGTGAGATAGCCGACTTCGTTGCTGCCTGCCGACGCAGCCAGCATGCCCGTCGTCAACCAGCGGTTCACGGTCTTGCCGTCGGCGGTTTTCTCGACGAAGTTCGCGTCGCGATCTTCCTTCAACAGCTTCGCGATCCGGTCGAGCGCCTCATCCCACGAAATGCGTTTCCACTCGTTCGAGCCGGCCGCCCGGTACTCGGGGTACTTGAGGCGGCTCTCGCTATGAATGAAATCGATCAGGCTCGCGCCCTTCGGGCACAGCGTACCGCGATTGACGGGGTGATCGGGATCGCCCTCGATATGGATGATGCTCGTCGTAGCATTCTTCGCGCCATCGCCGAGACCGTACATGAGGATCCCGCAACCAACCGAGCAGTACGGGCAGGTATTGCGGGTTTCAGTGGTGCGCGCCAGTTTGTATTGTCGGACCTCGGCAAGCGCGTTGTCGGGCGCGAAACCCATCAACGCGAGGCTGGAACCCGCCAGCGACGTTGCCGTGACCTTGAGGAACTGACGCCGGGACATCTGCAGCATGATTCGTCCTCGGCTTGGTTGTGGGTTTTTTCAGTATAAGACGTTTTGGGAGACGGATCGCGCTGGATGCTCGCGAGCGTGACGCGCGTGCAGCGCGAGCTCGCCCGGGAACCACGCTTGCTAGTATTGAATGGCGAACGAGCCATCTTTGTGACGAAAACGAACCACTGAAGCACCACCGCGGGGCACTCCGTCATGTCAACGCTTTCCACCGAACGACTGCAGTCCGCCGCACGCAAGGAAGCGTCGTGGGTGGTGGGCGCGTTGCGCCAGTTCATCGCCAATCGCTGCCCGTCGCTCGCGGCGAGCATCGCGTTCTATTCGGCGTTTTCGCTCGCGCCGACGCTCGTGATGGTGATTGCCGTGGCGGGCTGGTTCTACGGCGTCGATGCCGCGCGCGGCGAACTTTTCCGCCAGGTCCACAATGTGCTCGGCGACGACGCGGCCGCCGGCATCACCACCATCGTGCAGAACGCGCACCGGGCGGGCGGCAAGGGCGGCGTCGCGGCGATCATCTCGCTCGCCTTGCTCGTGATCGGCGCGTCCGCAACCTTCTCCTCGCTCAATTCCGCGCTGAACATCGTCTGGCCGCCGGACGGGCAGCGTCCCTCCAGCGTGATGGCGCTCGTGCGCGTGCGGCTCATTTCGTTCAGCCTCGTGCTGGGCGTCGCGTTCCTGCTGATCGTCTCGCTCGTGCTCGACACGGCCATTACGTTCGTCGGTCAGTGGCTCTGGGGCGATTCTCCTTATGTGATCATCGGCAACCTGATGCAGCTTGGCGTGGGGCTCGTGGTACTGGCCGTCGCGTTCGGCGCCCTGCTGCGCTTCCTGCCCGACGCCAGGGTGCGCTGGCGCGACGCGATGGTGGGCGGCATCGTCGCGGCGGTGCTCTTCTCGGCGGGCAAGAAGCTGTTCGCGCTCTATCTCGCGCACGCGGGCATGGCCACGGCCTTCGGCGCCGCCGGCTCGCTCGCGGTGCTGCTCATGTGGCTCTATTTTTCAGCGGCGGTGCTCCTGCTCGGCGCGGAATTCTCCGCCGCGCGCGGGCGCATGCACGACCCGCGCGGCGCGTGGGGTTTCCTTGAGGAAACACCGCCCGGCAGCCGCGCCAAGCTGGCCTCGGTGCTCGCCGCCTCCACCATCGTCGCGCGGCACGACACGAAGCGAGCGGACCGTCCCGCCGCTGCGCTGGCGCCGTCGGCCGTGCCGATCGGAAACGGCAGTGCACCCGCTGCGGCAATGCCTGCGGCCCTGGCGGCGGCTGTTTCGGCAGACAAATCGACACGATCGGAAACGCCGCTGGGCGCAATCGGGCGCGCGAGCGCGCACGGCGGCGCGTTCGGAAGGCTGACATCGGGGCTGCAGATTCGCCGCTCGGTCGTGCGCATGGAGGATAGCGCGACCTACGCGGCCGCGCTCACGCTGGTCCACGCGGGCCGCACGGTCGCCGCCGCCGACCGTTATGTGAAGCGCCATCCGTGGGGTTCGGTCCTGTTCGTCGCGAGCGCGGCCCTCGCCATGACGGCCGCCGGCAGGCGCCGCCATCCCAACGCCGCCGGGCCAATTGAGGCTGCTACCAAAGGTCGCGGCAAGGCGAAAAAATAACGGTTGTTTACGGAACTTTTATCAAAAACAACAATAATGCTCGGTCAACAATCCAATATTTCTTAAAACGGCATAATGGACGGAGGCCCCGTCTGACAAGGGGTTCTGGCCGGTGTCAGGTTTTCGCGACAATCTTTATTTTTTCATTTCAGGTCGTCTGGCCTGCTGCGTTATTCTCCAACGCGCAACAACTACACAATTTCTGCGTGGAGAAAACAGAATGAAACGAGTCGCTCTCTCGACCCTCTCGCTGGCCCTCTTGGCCGCAGCTGGCACCGCGCACGCTCAAAGCAGCGTGACCCTCTATGGTGTGATCGACGAATCGATCCAGTGGGCCCACAACACGATGGACGCCAACGGCAAGAATGCAAACCAGGTCGGCCTCGCCGGCGGCAACCTGTCGGGCAACCGCTGGGGCTTGAAGGGTACGGAAGATCTGGGCGGCGGCATGAAGGCGATTTTCCAATTGGAAAACGGCTTTGACATCAACACCGGCAAGCTCGGCCAGGGCAGCAAGATGTTCGGCCGTCAGGCATACGTCGGCCTGTCGCACGACCAGTTCGGTACGGTTACGTTCGGCCGCCAGTACGACCCGCTGGTCGACATGGTTCAGCCGCTGACCGCCGACAACTACTTCGGCAGCACGTTCGCAACGCCGGGTGACGTCGACAACAACGACAACACGTCGCGTACGAACAGCGCCGTCAAGTACGTTTCGCCGGTTCTGCAAGGCTTCCAGTTCGAAGGCATGTACGCATTTGGCGGCGTCGCTGGCGCAACCGGCTCGGGTCAGAGCTGGGGCGGCGCAGCTACGTACGGCATCGGCTCGCTGAACGTCGCTGCGGGCTACTTCCGCATGGACAACGCAGCGTCGGCAGTCGCCCGCACGGGCTGGTCGTCGACCGCAACGTCGGACGGCATCTTCGGCGACAACCAGATCACCGCTGGCTACAACACGGCGAAGTCGGTCGGCATCGCTTCGGTCGCAATTCAATACGTTGCTGGTCCGTTCACGATGAGCGGCCGTTACAGCAACGTCCAGATGCGCCGGGACTCGGCCTCGGCATTCGCTTCGAACCAGCGCTACAACGTTGCTGCTGGCTTCTTCGGCTACCAGCTGAACCCGGCCCTGCTGCTCGGCCTCGGCTACACCTGGACGCACGGCGCTGGCGACACGTCGAACACGTACAACCAGGTTTCGCTCGGCGCGGACTACAACCTCTCGAAGCGCACCGACTTCTACGCTGTGGCTGCCTACCAGCACGCCAACGGCACGCAGCGCAACGCGGACGGCACGACGTCGATCGCTGGCGCAGCAATCGGCTCGTACAGCTTCGACTCGGCTTCGAGCTCGCAGACCCTGGTCAGCGTCGGCATCCGCCACAAGTTCTAAGCAACGCTTTACTCCGGGCTTCGGCCCGGCGCCGGAACTGGCTGACGAGCCACTCCGGCGCAGCGAGCGAGACCGCGCAGCTACAAACGACACGCTGCACAAACCAGCCTCGGGCGCAAGCCCTGGCTGGTTTTTTTATGCCCGCGGGGTTTTAGGAGCGATCCTCCAGGGCGTGTTCGCGCACGGCCACGACTCGCGCCGTTTACGCGCCTTTTACACGCGCGAAAGGTTCAGCGCAGCCGCGCCAGCGCGGCCGCGGCGTGCCACACGAACGCGTCGACCAGCGCCGTCGCTGCGCGCTGCGTGCCGCGCACGACATGGAGCGCGCTGGACAGCGCGGGCGTGAAGCGCTTCACGCTCACCCGCACGCTCGCATGCTGGGCGGTCAGCGCGTCGACGAGCGCGATGCCCATCCCCGCTTCCACCATCGCCACGACCGATTGCGCGAGCGCCGCTTCGACGCCGGGCTCGCGCGCCACGCCGCATTCGGCAAAGTGCCGGTCGATGGAGAGGCGCGCCTCGCTCGCCGCGGCAAACGAAATGAAGCGTTCGCCCGCGCAGTCTTGTGCATGAATCACGCGTTTGCGCGCGAGCCGGTGTCCGCGCGGCACGATGCAGCGCAGCGGCCATTCGCCCAGATACTCGAGACGCGCGCCAGGATGCGCGACGGCTTGCGCGACGAAGCCGAGATCGCAGCGTTGTGCCGCCACGCGCTCGGCAATATCCGCGGCTTCGCCAGTCAGCAGTTCGAAATCGACACCTTCGTGCTCGCTCGCAAACGCGGCGGCCACGCGCGGCAGAAAGTCGGCGCAAAGATCGGCTGAAGCGGCAACGCGCACGGTGCCGCGCCTTTGCGCGCGAATCTGCGCGGCCGCCTGGGCCACGCGCTCGAAGCCGAAGAACGCGCGCTCGACTTCATCTTGCAGCGTCTGAGCCTCGGCGGTCGGCAGCAGACGCCCATGGCGCCGCTCGAAAAGCGCGAACCCCATCTTTGCTTCGAAGTCGGCAAGCAAACGGCTCACCGCGGGCTGCGAAATGCCGAGCGCGTGTGCCGCGCGCGTGACGGTGCGCCACTGCATCAACGCGCGAAACGCTTCCACCTGGCGCAAACTGAGGTCGGCTGCCTGCATAACACTGTGTTATGGATATTCGAATTATTGGGTATACAGCATCGTTTACATACGATACAGGTGACAACTATTCCTGAATAGTTGGAACAGCATACCGGATGTCTACCATAACATAAGAACATAGCATGGCAGCGCCCGCGCGCATTGCACGCACCAAATGAAAAATCCCCGCGGGCTCGACGCCAACGGGGATTTTTTGGTACTGACGGGAAGCCGCTACCCGAAGGTCGCGGCTTCAAGCGCAATCAGGCTGCTGCTGCGTCCTTCAGCTTCTTCAGGGCGCGCGCCTTGATGCGGACCGACGCGGGCTTCGCCGGGAACCAGCGCTCTTCACCCGTGAACGGATCCTTGCCGAAGCGCTTCTTCTTCGCCGGCACGGCCTGGACGACGATCTTCAGAAGACCCGACAGCGTGAATTCGCCAGCGCCCTTCTTGTGGACCGAACCGAGGATCGTGTCTTCCAGCGCGGCGAGCACGGCCTTGGCAGCCTTCGGCTCGACGCCTGCACGTTCAGCGACGTGGGTAGCCAGCGAGGCCTTCGTGAAGGTGTCCTTGATCGGCGTCGGTGCGCCGGACGCCTTCACGGCGACCTTCTTAGCTGCGGCCGTCTTGGTGGCGGGCGCTTTCTTTGCGGCAACCTTCTTGGCCGGGGCAGCTGCCTTTTTTGCGGCCACTTTCTTTGCGGAAGTCGGCATGTTTCTCCTACCAGTGTTGGTCAGTGAATCGAAGAAGCACTGCGGAATGCACGTGCTTCAACGGCGGATTCTACATACGCGCAAGCGTTTTGCGTGAAGCTTTTGCATTGTCGTTACGATTTTGTTGCGCGGCGCTGACTCCCGATCACATTTTGACGCCTGTTTACAGGGGTAAACATGCACCTGGCGTAGCCGGATCACTGAGGAACGATACGCTTCGGTGGGCGTAGCGCACGGCGCGTTCGTCAGGAAAGCGCCACACGTATGGCGTTTTTGCGCGATTTCGGCGGCGATGCCGGTGTCGCCGCGACGGCAAAATGCAGTCAAAGCGAGCGCAGCAGTGTGGCGAGCGATGTCAGCGCTGCGTCGATACGCTCGGCGTCGACCCCACCGTAACCGAAAAGAAAACCGCTCTGCACAGGTGCTTCGAGATGAAACGGCGCGAGCGGGTGCAGGCCGATCGACGCGCGGCGCGCGGCCTGCGCCACCGCCGCGGCGTCGAGCGGCGCGACGAGCCGCGCCGCCAGGTGCAACCCCGCCGTGTTCGGCATGACGGGTTCGAGCCATGGCGCAAGCGGTCCGCGCAGATGCGCGAGCAGCACGTCGCGGCGCTGCGCATACATCTGATGCATGCGCCGCAAATAACGCGCGAAATGGCCGTTGAGCATGAAGTCGGCGAGCGCCGTCTGCGTAAGCACGCAGCCGTGGGCGTCGCCGATCTGCCGTGCGCGGGCGAGCGGTGCGGCCAGCGCGGCAGGCGGCACCACGTAGCCCACGCGCAGCTCGGGGAAGATGGTCTTCGAAAACGTGCCGACGTAAGCCACGAGACCGGCGTTGTCGAGGCTTTTGAGCGGCTCCATCGAGCGCCCCTCGAAGCGGTATTCGCAGTCGTAGTCGTCTTCGATCACGAGCGCGCCGCACGCCTGCGCCCATTCGAGCAGCGCGACGCGCCGCTCGAGACTCAGCGGCATGCCGAGCGGAAACTGGTGCGAGGGCGTCACGTAGACGAGCCGCGCCGCTTTCGGCAGCCGTGCGACGACGAGCCCGTCGCGATCCACCGGCACCGGCACGACCTTCGCACCCAGTGCGGCAAAGATATCGCGAGCGGGCGGGTAGCCCGGGTCCTCCATGACGACGACGTCGCCTGGCGTGAGCATCACGCGCGCGAGCAGATCGAGCGCCTGCTGCGCGCCCTGCGTGACGATCACGTCCTGCCAGTTGCCCTGCACCGCGCGGTTGAAGGCGAGATAGCGCGACACCGCAAGGCGCAGCCTCTCCTCGCCCGCCGGATCGCGATACATGCCGTAACCGCGCGCCTGCACGCGCAGCGCGTCGTTGATGCAGCGCCGCCAGATGTCGAACGGAAAGCGCGACTTGTCTGTGACGCCGCCCGCGAAATCGCAGGCGAGCCGCGTATCGAGGCGCGGCAACGAACCGTGCAGCGCCTCGGCTTGCGCCTGCCACCACGGCGTGGCCTGCGCCACGCGCGGCACCTTCCCGGTACGCGCAGAAGTGATCGCCGCAGTGGCCGCGCGTATCTGCGGATTCGGATGACCGTGCTCGCGCGCGGGCAGGCGTTCGAGCGTCTGCGCCACGAATGTGCCCGAGCCGCGCCGCGAGTTCAGATAGCCTTCGGCGAGCAGCCGTTCGAAGACGTCGAGCGTGGTCTTGCGCGAAACGCCGAGTTGCAAGGCGAGATCGCGCGTGGACGGCAGGCGGGTGCCGCCGGCCAGCCGGCCATCGACGATGCTGTCGCGTAGCTGGCGATAGATCTGGCCCGCGAGGTCGCGACGGCCCGACACGGTGACGTGGAGTTCCATGATGATGCTGCAGGTAGCGCCCGACGAGGGTGAAAGTGGTCACCCGAAATATTGCCAGAATGGCTATGTGAACGCGCCAGCGCAACGCCTAAAGTGCCCCTGTGGTGACGCTATTCGCAAGTTCAACGCATCGTTGTCAGCCTCGCTGTCGCCGACAGCGCCACGACATTCAACTCGACAGGTGAACGCTCATGCAAGCACGTCTGGATTTCTACAAGGCCAACCCGGAAGGCACGAAGGCCATGATTGCGCTCGAGGAGCGCGCGAGCAAAAGCTCGATCGAAAAGCCCCTCGCGGAACTGGTGCGCCTGCGCGCTTCGCAGATCAACGGCTGCGCCTATTGCGTGGACATGCACACCGCGGATGCGCGCAAGGGCGGCGAAACCGATCGCCGGCTCGCCACGGTATCGGTGTGGCGCGAAACGCCGTTCTTCACCGAGCGCGAACGTGCGGCGCTCGAATGGACCGAATCGGTCACGCTGCTCGCGCAAACGCACGTGCCCGACGAAGTGTGGGAACGCGTAAAGCCGCATTTCAGCGATCAGGAGATCGCCGACCTCACGCTGCTGATCATCGCGATCAACGGCTGGAACCGCATCGCGGTGACGTTCCGCAAGCTGCCGGCCTGAGTTCGAAGCAGCAAACGCGCTGCCTCCGCTGCCGCAAATTAAGCGGCGGCTGAACGCGGCGCATGTACCGGTCACCGAGTGCTTCCCGATTGCGGCTCGCGCGCCGCTGGCAGTTTTTGCGCGGTTTTTGGCAGGGTTGTGGACCGGGGCGAGATTAGAGTGATTTCCGCATCATCGGCGCACCGTCGGCCCTTTCCGACCGTCCAACCTTGACCGGGAACACTACATGGCACTGCAGATCGGATTTCTCGCATTTCCCAACGTTCAACAGCTCGACCTGACCGGTCCGTACGACGTGCTCGCCTCGATGCCGGACACCCGGGCGCGGCTCATCTGGAAGACGCGCGATCCGGTGCGCTCGAGCACCGGCCTCATGCTCACGCCCGATACGACCTTCGAGGACTGCCCGCCGCTCGACGTGATCTGTGTGCCGGGCGGCAGCGGCGTCTCCCAGCTGATTCCCGACGACGAGACGCTCGCGTTCCTGCGCCGCCAGGCGAGCACGGCGCGCTACGTCACTTCGGTTTGCACGGGTGCGCTCGTGCTCGGCGCGGCCGGGCTGCTGCGCGGCCGCCGCGCGACCACGCACTGGGCCTTCCACGAACTGCTGGAGCCGCTCGGCGCGCTGCCCGTGAAAGCGCGCGTGGTGCGCGACGGGAACCTGCTGACCGGCGGCGGCATCACCGCAGGTATCGATTTCGCATTGACGCTCGCCGCCGAGCTGATCGGAGACGAAGCCGCCCAGGCGCTCCAGCTCGAACTCGAGTACGCGCCCGCGCCGCCGTTCGATGCGGGCGATCCCGCCAGCGCGCCGCGCGCGATCGTGGAAAGGTTGCGCGCGCAGACAGCCGCGTCGCTCGCCGAACGTGCGCGGGTCGTCGCGGCGGCGGCCGCGAAGCTCGGCGTCTGAACGCCCGTTGAGGCCGCCGGGGTCGTCGCTGCGGTGACGAGCAAGCCAGGGTCAGCGCTTGCTACCGTCTTTGGTGGGGATCGATTACATTGAGGGACGGGCGCGCCGCAGCCGTTGGCGCCCGTCCTCCCAGCCCTGGGCAAGTCGTTCAAATCAACATTAGGGGAATCAATGCGCTCCACCACCAGCAAGCTGACTCTCGCCGCGGCTACCGCCGCATTCCTGATCGGCGTTGCCGCGCCGGCGTTCGCACAAACGGAAGCCAGCGCACCCGCCGCCGCCGCGGCCTCGCAACCGCTAACCAAGGAACAGAAAGCACAGGCCAAGGCTCAAGCCAAAGCGCAGCGCAAGGCCGAGCGCAAGCAGGCTCGCGCGAAGAACAATGCCGAGTTGAAGAAGCTGGAAGACGCGGGCTACAAGCCGGCGCTGAACGACCCGAACTATCCGCAGAACCTGCAGGACGCACAGAAGAAAGCTAACGCTGCGGCTGGCGCCAGCCAGTAATTCGCGTCAGCGGCCGTTTTAACCGGCTGTTTTGCCGGTTAAAACGCCTTCACCCTCGACTCGCCCGCATCACCCGCAGCATGCTGCAACGCTGCGCTTCCCCCGCCTTCACGCTCGCGCTGTACACACTAAACGCTTCATCAGTGGAATGGCAGTACCATCCGCGAAGCGAATGCGCTGACTCGTTCGCAAGCCACCACACCGCCGCTTTTCGATGCTGCATGCGCTCTGCCAGAAGCGACACGCGAGCCATGCCGCGTGCATGCCCAACATGGAGTCATCGCCATGAACGCACCCCAGCCAGCCGCCAACGCGGGCGCCGCGCCGCAGAAAAAAGGCATACCTGTGGGCCTGATCGCGGGCGTGATCGCGCTCGTGGTCGTGCTGCTGCTGCCGCTGCCCGATAGCCTCCCGCCCGCCGGCCAGCGCATGCTCGCCATCCTCGCGTTCGCCGTGGTCGTGTGGCTCACCGAAGCGGTCTCGTACGAAGCGAGCGCCATCATCATCACCTCGCTCATGGCATTTCTCGTGGGCACTGCGCCCACCATCGAAAACCCCGCTGTCGATTACGGCACCAACAAAGCCATCAGCATGGCGCTCGCGGGCTTCTCCAATTCCGCGCTCGCGCTCGTGGCCGGCGCCCTCTTCATCTCCGCGGCGATGACCGTCACCGGGCTCGACCGGCGCATTGCGCTCGTCACGCTCTCGCTGATCGGCACCACCACGCGGCGCATCCTGATCGGCGCGGTCGCCGTGACCATCGTGCTCTCGCTCGTGGTGCCGAGCGCCACCGCGCGCAGCGCCTGCGTCGTGCCGATCATGGTGGGCGTGATCTCGGCGTTCGGCGTGGACAAGCGCTCGAACATCGCGGCGGGCATCATGATCGTGGTCGCGCAGGCGACGAGCATCTGGAACGTCGGCATCCAGACCGCCGCCGCACAGAATCTGCTGACCGTGGGCTTCATGGACAAGATGCTCGGGGCACGTGTCACGTGGCTCGACTGGCTCATTGCGGGCGCGCCCTGGGCGATCGTGATGTCGGCGGCGCTGCTCTTCATCGTGCTGAAGATGCTGCCGCCCGAGGCCGACGCCATCGCGGGCGGCAAGGAAGCTGTCGAAGCCTCGCTGCGCGAACTCGGCCCCATGACGGGCCCGCAAAAGCGCCTGCTCGGGGTGTCCATCGGACTGCTGCTCTTCTGGGCGACCGAAGGCAAGCTGCACCCGTTCGACACCACCTCCGTCACCTACGTCGGGCTCGTGCTGCTGCTGTTGCCGCGCTTTGGCGTGATGGACTGGAAGACCGTGCAAAGCCGTATTCCATGGGGCACGGTGATCGTGTTCGGCGTGGGCATCAGCCTCGGCACGGCGCTGCTCACGACGAAGGCGGGCCAATGGCTCGGCGACCTCGTCGCGCATCACACGGGGCTCGACACCGCCACCCCGTTCATGGCTTTCGCGATTCTCTCGGCCTTCCTCATCCTCATCCACCTCGGTTTTGCGAGCGCAACGGCGCTCACCTCCGCGATGCTGCCGATTCTCGTGTCGGTGCTGCAGTCCATGCAGGGCGACTTCAACCGGCTCGGTCTCACCATGCTGCTCGGCTACGTGGTGAGCTTCGGCTTCATCCTGCCGATCAACGCGCCGCAAAACATGGTGTGCCTCGCCACCGAAACGTTCACGGCGAAGCAGTTCGCGCGCGTGGGCATCGTGCTGACCATCGTCGGCTACGTGTTGCTGCTGCTGTTCGCCGCGACGTGGTGGCGCTGGCTGGGCTGGATCTGAACGCTGCACCCGAATGCTGCACGGTTAGCAAGGAGCCGCTCATGGAAGTCAAGATCGACGACGCACGCCGCTTCGCCACGGCCGTGCTCACGAACGTCTCGGTGCCCGAAGACATCGCCGCCGACGTGGCCGACCATCTGATCGAATCCGACCGCGTGGGCTACGCGAGCCACGGCCTGTCGATCCTGCCGAATTACAAGCGCGTGCTGGCCGCGGGTTTCGTCACCGCCGACGGCCGCGCCGAGCGTGTCGTCGACCGCGGCAGCCTGATCGGCTACGACGGCCACAGCGGCTTCGGCCAGCACGTCGGCAAGGTCGTGATGGATGACGCAATCGCTCGTGCGCGCGAACACGGCCAGTGCATCGTGACGCTGCGCCATAGCCATCACCTGGGGCGCATGGGCCACTACGGCGAAATGGTCGCGGCGCAGGGCTACGTACTGCTCGCCTTCACCAACGTGGTGAATCGCGCGCCGACCGTCGCGCCGTTCGGCGGGCGCGAGCCCCGGCTCACGACCAACCCGCTGTGCTTCGCGGGCCCGCTGCCGGGCGGGCGGCCGCCCTTCGTCGTGGATATCGCCACGAGCGCCATCGCCGTGAACAAGGCGCGCGTGCTCGCCGAAAACGGCCTGCCGGCACCCGACGGCTCGGTGATCGACGCGAACGGGCAGCCGAGCACCGACCCCAACGTGCTGTTTGCCGACCCGCCCGGCGCGCTGCTGCCGTTCGGCCTGCACAAGGGCTATGCGCTCGGACTCGTGGCGGAACTGCTCGCGGGCGTGCTCTCGGGCGGCGGCACGATCCATCCGGACAACCCGCGCAATGGCGTGGCGACCAATAATCTGTTCGCGCTGGTGCTCGATCCGCAGGTGGACTTCAACACGACGTGGCGCTCGCAGGAGGTCGAATCGTTCCTCGATTATCTGCTCAGCTGCCCGCCGCAGGATCCGGCGCAGCCAGTGCAGTATCCCGGCCAGTACGAAGCGGAGAATCGCGCGCGGCACATGCAGACCATCACGCTGCCCGACTCCGTGAGAAAGCCTTTCGCCGATATCGCCAACGAACTGGCCATCGCGCCGCTCAAGGCGATTTGAGGCTGTCCAACGCGACGCTGTAAACATAAAGGCCGCGCGAGCCCCGCGGGACTCGCGCGGCCGTTTCATGCGTTGCGCTTACCTCACACGACAACCGCGCCCACGTAGTTCTCGGCCATCGCCGTCGCGGCGGCGCGCGACGTCGTGACGTGTTCCAGCTCCGCAACCTGCAGGCGCTGCTCGAACGGCGTGGCGTCGTCGAGGCGGTGCATCATGCGCGTCATCCAGTACGAGAAGTGCTCCGCGCGCCAGATGCGGCGCAGCGCCGTTTCGCTGTAGCCATCGAGCAGGTCGGTGCGACCTTCCTGGTAGAACGCCACGAGCGCCGCGGTCAGCACGCGCACGTCCGCCACCGCGAGATTGAGGCCCTTCGCGCCGGTCGGCGGCACGATGTGCGCCGCGTCGCCCGCGAGAAAGAGGCGGCCGTGCTGCATCGTGGTCGTGACGAAGCTGCGCATGCCCACGATGTTCTTCTGGAAGATCTTGCCTTCCACCACCTGGTGGCCTTCGCGCGAATCGACGCGCGCGTGCAGCTCGGCCCAGATGCGATCGTCGGACCAGTTGTCGACGTTGTCCTTCGGATCGCACTGGAAATACATGCGCTGCACGTTCGGCGAGCGCGTGCTGACGAGCGCGAAGCCGCGCTCGTGCCGCGCGTAAATCAGCTCGTCGGAAGTGGGTGGCGCCTCGACGAGAATGCCGAACCAGCCGAACGGGAACACGCGCTCGTAGTCCTGGCGCAACGCCGCCGGAATCGAGGCGCGCGATACGCCGTGGAAACCATCGCAGCCGATCACGTAGTCGCAGTGCAACTCGTGCGCCTCGCGTTCGTGCATGAAGCGGATCGACGGCGTGCTGGTGTCGACGCCATGAATCGACGTATCCGAGACATTGAAGAAGAGCTTGCCGTCCGCGGCCACGCGCGCCGCCACGAGGTCCTTGAGCACTTCATGCTGCGCGTAGACGGTGATGGCTTTGCCCGTGAGGCCGGTGAGATCGATGCGGCGGCGCTTGCCTTCGAACGCGAGTTCGAAGCCGTGATGCAGCGCGCCTTCGGCCTTCATGCGGGCGCCGACGCCCGCTTCGGTGAGCAAATCCATCGTGCCTTGCTCGAGCACGCCGGCGCGAATGGTCGATTCGATCTGCTCGCGGCCACGCAGTTCGAGCACGACCGAGTCGATGCCACGCAAATGCAGAAGATGGGAAAGAAGCAGGCCCGCGGGCCCGGCGCCGATGATGCCAACCTGAGTGCGCATGAGATGTCTCCTGATGCGGCGTTGCTTGAATTGATTTTTCGCAAGTTTCGCCGCTGCACCCGTTATCGCGCAACGCGATATGGAGAATATGCACTATCCCGATTTCGAATAGCGACGCAGTCGCCAGCCGCCGCGCCAGCCTGTTGCGCGGAACGGAAATTGCTCTTCGACACGCTTCGCCTGCGCTCCTGGTTCGCGCGGGCGCGCTCTTCGCCCATCAAAAACATCAAGACCATGTCTTTCCCGTTGCGCTCCCACACGCCCGCATCCACCACGAAATCCCGCTTCATCCCGTTTGCCACCACGCTAGCCGCTGCGCTGTGCCTCGCTCGGCCGCTCGCGCAAACCGCCCAGGCCGCCGACATCGCAGCCTCCGCGAGCGCACCCGTCAACGCGCAGGAATTACAACCGCCCGCGCGAGCGGCAAAGCCGGTTCGCTCGCCAGCGCAGCATGACGCGGCAAAAGAAAGCCAGCCCGCCACACCCGCCGACCTCTACGGCCGCCTCTATCACGACGTGCAGCTCGCGCAGATCTTCGCCGACAGCAAGACGTTTGCCGACATGCTGCCCAACGAGCGCCCGAGCCAGATCACGGCGGCCTACGAGCGCTGGCGCCAGCAGCGCGCGGGGCTGCACGACAACGCCGCGCGCAAGGCCGCGCTCACGCAGTTCGTGAACCAGTACTTCACGGCCCCGGCGCAAACCGAAGACCACTACGTCTCCGATCCGAACCAGGATGTCGTCGGCCACATCGACACGCTCTGGAACGTGCTGAGCCGCCGCCCCGACGCGAAGCCGAATCCGTATTCGTCGCTGCTGCCGCTGCCTTATGCGTACGTCGTGCCGGGCGGGCGCTTCAACGAAATCTACTACTGGGATTCGTACTTCATCATGCTCGGCCTGGAAGCGAGCGGCCGCCACGAACTCGCGCTCGACGAGCTGAACAACTTCGCCGCGCTGATCGACCGCTACGGCCATATCGCGAACGGCAATCGCACCTATTACCTGAGCCGCTCGCAGCCGCCGTTTTTCGCGCAGATGGTGAGCCTCGTCGCGGAGAAAGACGGCGACGCCGTGTACCTCCATTACCTGCCGCAACTGCGCAAAGAATACGACTACTGGATGGCCGGCGCGCAGACCCTCAAGCCCGGCCACGCCGCGCGCCACCTCGTGCGCCTGCCCGACGGCACGCTGCTCAACCGCTACTGGGACGCGCGCAACCGCCCGCGCGACGAGTCGTACCGCGAGGACATCCTGACCGCGCGCGCCACGCCGCAGCGCGATGCCTCGGATCTCTGGCGCAACCTGCGCGCGGGCGCGGAAACGGGCTGGGACTATAGCTCGCGCTGGCTCGCCGACGGCCACACGCTCTCGACCATCGACGTGACCTCGCTCGCGCCGGTGGACCTCAATTCGCTGATGGTGATCCTCGAACGCACGCTCGCGAAGGCCTACGGCCTGAAGGGCGACGCGCGCGAGGCCGAACTGATGACGAAGCGCGCGCAACAACGCGCCGACGCCATCGACCGCGTGCTGTGGGACCCGCAACTGCATGCGTACAGCGACTACGACTTCGCACACCACACGCTCACGCACCGGCTCACGGCGGCGACCGTCTACCCGCTCTATGCGGGCGTCGCGACGAAAGCCCAGGCGCAGGACGTGACTGCCGCGCTGCGCGCCGGACTGCTGCGCCCCGGCGGCCTCGCCACCACCCAGGTCGCAACCGGCCAGCAATGGGACGAGCCGAACGGCTGGGCGCCGCTGCAATATCTCGCGGTCGTGGGGCTGCGCCGCTACGGCAAGCAGGACCTCGCTCAGGAAATCGCCACGCGCTGGATCGCGACGAACCTCGCCTACTACACCCGCACGCACAAGCTCGTCGAGAAGTACGACGTGAGCGCGTCGGCCACCAGGGCCTCGTCGGCGGGCGGCGGCGAATATCCGCTGCAGGACGGCTTTGGATGGACCAACGGCGTGCTGCGCGTGCTGCTGCAGATGTATCCGCAGACGGGCACTACGCAAAGCGCACCGGCGGCGTCCGGCACATCTGCGGCCAGCGCGCCCTGAGGCGACGCCGCGCACCCGCCGCGGCGCACGCCGTCGCCGCGCGGCGTACACTTTTTGCGCCACCACCGCTTAATCGTCGTGTAGCAACAGGAGCCACCCATGCGCAACGAAACGGCCTTTTTGTTCGACCTCGACGGCACGCTCGTCGACAGCGTGTATCAGCATGTGCTCGCATGGAAGGAAGCGCTCGACGCGGACGGCATCGAGCTCTCGGTGTGGCGCATTCACCGGCGCATCGGCATGAGCGGCGGGCTCTTCATGGACCAGCTGCTGCGCGAGACCCACGAGGCCCACGAGTCGATCGCGCCCGAGCGCATCGCGCGCTTGCAAAAACTACACGCCGACGCCTACCGCCGCCACGCTGGCAAGGTGCGTCCGCTGCCCGGCGCTCGCGCGCTGCTCGACGCGCTCAGCGCGGCACAGGTGCCCTGGGCGATCGCCACGAGCGGGCGGCTCGCCACGGCGTCCGTGAACCTGCAGGCGCTCGGCGTGGACCCGTCCGTCACGACGGTGGTCACGCGCGACGAAGTGCGCCATGCCAAGCCCGACCCGGATCTTTTCATCGCCGCGGCGCTGCGGCTGAACGTGCCGATCGAGCGCTGCCTCGTGGTGGGCGACAGCGTCTGGGACATGCTCGCGGCCCAGCGCTGCCGCGCGCTCGGCATCGGCCTGCAGTCGGGCGGCTACGGCACCGAGGAACTAGAGCGCGCGGGCGCGCTGCGCGTGTACGAAGATCCCGCCGACCTGCTCGGCCACCTCGACGAAGTCTGCGCGCGCGATTGAGCGGCTGATCGAGCCGCGAATCGGGTTGATCGGGGTTGATCGCGCGCGCCGCCACACGCGGCGCGAAAATTGCGCAGTTGCCGGCTGTGCAGTGCAGCACCGCCGCCGCGCCGCCCCGCCACTGGCGCATGTCATGTACTGCATGTCGCGCGCCATCGGCGTATGCTGACATAGGTCAATTCGACAACTCACCGGCCGGCTCCCGCCGCCTGCTGCGATGAACGACTCCGCCCCTGCCCCCGGAACTCCCAGCGCGCCGCGCGTGACGGTGGTCGTCCTCACGCGCAATCACGTGCGTCAAATCATCGATACCGTCGCGCGCCTCACCGCCCTTCCCGAACACCCCGACGTCATCGTGGCCGACAACGGCTCCACCGATTCCACCGTCTCCCTGCTGGCGTCACTCTTTCCGCAAGTGCGCATCGTCCAGTCGCTGGGCGACCACGGCATGGCCGGCTTCAATCGCGCCGTGCTGCTCGCGCGCACCGACTATGTCGCGTGCTGCGACGACAGCACCTGGTTCGCACCCGGCGCGCTCGCACGCGCGGCGCAGCTGCTCGACGCCCACGCGCAGGTGGCCGTGCTCAACGCGCGCGTGGTGAGCGGCGACGAGCGCGAAATTCACCCCGCCTGCCTGATGCTCGCCGCCACGTCGCCGGGCGCGGAAGGCGAGGCCGGGCCGGGGCTCGCGAACTTCATGGCCGGCGCGTGCATTTTCCGAGCAGCCGTGTTCCGCGTGCTCGGCGGCTACGAGGAGCGGCTTTCGCACGGCGGTGCCGAGGAGCTAGCCGCGCTCGACATGCTGTCGGCCGGCCACCAGATCGTCTATTGCGAGCAGGCGCTCGCGCATCGCGAGCCGCTTTACCACTGGTTCACGCGCGCGCAGCAATGCGCGCTCGCGCGCAACACCGCCTGGGTGGCATGGATGCGCCTGCCCGCGCGCGATGCGATCGCGGCGACCGGCCGTGCGCTCGCCGTGTTCGCCCGCCAGCGCTCGCTCGGGCCCGCGGGCGTGGCGCTGCTGCGCGGCGCGTTCTGGACCTTGCGCGCGCGCCGCGTAGTGCCGCCCCACGTCGTGCTGCTCACCCGCCAGGTACGCCGCGCGGAACGCCACGTGCGCGCAGGCATTCCGGCAATGGCCGAAAAGTACGACCGCTCGGGGCAGCGCGCGTGGTAAGCTGCGGCGCCCGCTGCGCGCGGGACGTCCATTCAAGAGGCCAAAGCCTGTCAAACTTGTGAACAGGCCCCATGACAGACCCGAGGACCATGACGACGCCCGACCCCGGCATCGCCCCGCACGACACCGCGACCGAAAGCCACCACGAACGCCGCTTCGAGGCGCTCGTGGAGCCGATCGAGGACTACGCGATCTTCCTGCTCGACACGCGCGGCTACATCGCGAGCTGGAATCGCGGCGCGGCCCGCATCAAGGGCTATGAAGCGCACGAGATCATCGGCCAGCATTTCTCGCGTTTTTACACCGACGAAGCCAACGCGCGCCGCTGGCCCGAACACGAGCTGGAGCAGGCCGCGCTGCACGGACGCTTCAACGACGAAGGCTGGCGCGTGCGCAAGGACGGCTCGATGTTCTGGGCCAACGTCGTCATCACTGCGCTGCGCGAGCGCGACGGCTCGCTCTCCGGCTTCGCCAAGGTCACGCGCGACCTCACCGCGGAGCGCCGCCAGGTCGAGGCGCTGCGCCTTACCGAAGAGCGCTTTCGCCTGCTCGTGGAAAGCGTGAGCGACTACGCGATCTTCATGCTCGATCCGCAGGGCCACGTGGTGAGCTGGAACACCGGCGCGACCAACCTGAAGGGCTACCGCCCGGCCGAGATCGTCGGCCAGCATTTTTCCGTGTTCTATCCGCCCGACGAGGTCGCCGCCGGTCAGCCCGAGCGCGAGTTGCGCCGCGCGAAGGAGTTGGGCCGGGTCGTGACCGAGGGCTGGCGCGTGCGCAAGGACGGCTCGATGTTCTGGGCCAACGTCACGCTCACCGCGGTGCACGACGGCCACGGCCGCCTCACGGGTTTCGCGAAGGTCACGCGCGACATGACCGAAAGCCGCCGCACCGACGAACTCGAGCATTCGAGCGAGCAGATGAAGCAGTTCCTCGCCTTGCTCGCGCATGAACTGCGCAACCCGCTCGCGCCGGTGCGCAACGCCGTGGCCACGATGCGCCTCATGGATGCGCCGAGCCCCGAGATCGAGCGCGCCCGCGAAATGATCGACCGCCAGATCGTCCACCTCACGCGGCTCGTGGACGACCTGCTCGACGTCGGGCGCATCACCTCAGGCAAGATCGAGTTGCGCGAGGCGCCGCTCGACCTGCGCGAGGTGGTCGCGCACGCCATCGACGCGGCGCAGCCCTTCACCTCGGCACGCGGCCAGCACGTGGACGTGCAGATGCCCGACGCGACGCTCGCCATGACGGGCGATCACACGCGCCTCGTGCAGGTGCTGCAGAACCTGTTGCACAACGCCTCGAAGTTCTCGCCCGACGGCAGCCGCATCGTCGTGGACGTACGTTCCGCCGCGCGCGCCGTGCAGATCCAGGTGCGCGACGAAGGCCGTGGCCTGCGGCCCGGCACGTACGAGTCGATCTTCGGCCTCTTCAGCCAGGACCGCTCGGTGCCGGGGCCCACGGAAAACGGGCTCGGCATCGGCCTCATGCTGTGCCGCTCGCTCGTCGAGCTGCATGGCGGCACGATCTCCGCGAGGAGCGACGGGCCCGGCAAAGGCAGCACGTTCACGATCCGCCTGCCGTTCGCGCGCGAGAGCGCGCATGCGGTGCAGCCGGCGCCGCTCACGCCGGACACCGCCGAGCTTGCCGCCCTGGCGGAAGCCGGCGTGCCGCCGCTGCGCGTGCTAGTGGTCGACGACAACCGCGACTCGGCCGACAGCCTCGCCATGCTGCTCGAACTCAAAGGGCACGACGTGCGCGTGGCCTACAGCGCCGCCCACGCGTGCGAGCAAGTGGACGGCTTCACGCCCGACGCCGCGCTCATCGACATCGCCATGCCCGAGATCGACGGCTATGCGACGCTGCGTGCCCTGCGCGCGCTGCCGCCGCTCAAACACACGCTGTTCGCCGCGATGACGGGCTTCGGCCAGGCCGCAGACATCGAACTCACGCACGAAGCGGGCTTCGAGATGCACCTCGTGAAGCCCGTGGACGTCGCGCTGTTCGACGAGGTGCTCGCGCTCGCGGCGGCAAGGCAAAGGCGCCGCAGCGCGTGAGGTCGATTCAAGGTGAGACAGGTGCGAACGGCCGGTATTCGACCTTGGGCCCGCGCACGACGATCGCCGTCGATTCCGGCACTTCGGCCCATACATCGGGCGCATCGCCAAGCGGCTCGGAGACGAGCAGATACGCGTCGTCGCCGGCCGCGATGATGCGCGGGTCGTCGGGATACATTTCGCGCAGATGCCGGAACGCCGTGGTGTGATAAAGCGAGCGGGAATTGCGTTCGCTCGAATACCGCACGGCGACGATCTGCTCGCCGTCGCATGCGCAAACCGTCATGTTGAGCGCCGGCTCGACGCCATGCTTTTGCGCGGTTGCCTCGACAAAACCCGCCATGCGTTCCAGCGCAAGTACAGGATCGACTTCGAGGCCGAATGTCATCGCGAGATAGAACATCGTTTCCGAATCCGTCGACCCTTCGAGCGCATTGAAGCGCCCCGGATCGATCGCGACCAACAGGTCGCGCCGCATCAGCGGATAGCTGCGGATCAGGCCGTTGTGCGCGAAGATCCAGCGCCGGTGCCGAAACGGATGGCAGTTCGTTTCCTGCACCGGCGTATGCGTGGCCGCGCGAATGTGCGCGACGAACATTGGCGCACGCACCGCGCGCGCCAGCTCGCGCAGGTTGCGGTCGTTCCAGGCTGGATGCACGCTGCGGTAGCGATACGGAATGTCGTGCGGGTCCTGATACCAGCCCATGCCGAAGCCGTCGCCATTCGTGGTGGTCGCGCCTTTGGTGGAATGCAGGCTTTGATCGATCAGCGAATGCCGTGCGTGAAACAGCACGGTTTCGAGTTGCACGGGGTTCCCGCTATACGCAAGCCAGCGGCACATGATGGTCTCCTTCGCGTGAGAACGCTTGTGTACGCCGGCCCGATTGACAGCGCCGCTACTTCGCGGCGCGCAGGTCGGCGATCGGCGTGAGAAAGCCGGTCAGGCCAGTCAGTATGATCTGCACCCCGATGCACAGGAGCAGAAACGACGACACGCGCATGGCCACGCGCGTGCCTTCCACACCCAGGTACTGCGAAAGCCGCGCAGCGCGGCTGTACACGTAATAGATCACCAGCATGACGAGCGCGGAGATCACGAGCGACGCGAAGCTCGAGAGCAGCCACGCCGAAAGCTTGTGCGTGCGGTTGGCATTCAGCGCAATGGCCGTGGCGATGGAGCCGGGGCCGGTGGTGAGCGGAATGGTCAGCGGAAAAAAGGCCTTGCCGGAAGCCGAACTCGCGCTCACGGGCTTGACCGGATGATCGACCGCGGGCGGCTCCGGCTCGGGCGCGTTGAGCATTTGCCAGCCGGCCACGGCTACGGCGAGGCCGCCGCCGATACGCAGCGCTTCCATTGAAATACCGAAGAAATGCAGGATGGGCGTGCCGACGAAAAAAGCCCCGACCAGCACGAAGAACGCGTTGATCGCCACGCGTTTGGCGAGCAGGCGCCGCTCTTCGTCGGTAAGCGTTGTGGTGCGATCGAGAAAAACAAAAGCACCGCTCAAGGGATTGATGATGCTGATGAGTCCGGTGAAACCGAACAGAATGTCTGAAATCAGGCTCTCGATCATGGAGTCGATCCGTTAAGGGCATGCGCAAAAAGCGCGCCGGGCTGCGAGAAGTGTAGCCGGATCGGCGTCAGGCGTGCCGGATCGATGTCGGTCGATGCCCCGGAAAATGGCGCGTTGCACCAAACTTTACGGCAAGCCCTTCAGTTTTTTTGGCAGCTTTACGGGGCGCGTTCACAAGCATAGAGTGGGTGGCTTCGCACCCCGACGCGACGTTTCTTTTCTTCTCATATGAAAGAGGAGTTGCCATGTCACTGCGGTTGCTCGCTGCCTTGCCCTTTATCGGCATCCTGTTAGGGGTGCCGTTCGTCAATCGCACCGAGCCGCTCGTGCTCGGCATGCCGCTCGTGCTCGCGTGGATCGTCATGTGGGTCGTGCTGGCCGCGGTGATCATGGGGATCGTCTACCGGCTCGACCCGGTCAACCGGCTTTCGGGCGAAGCGGATGCGGAGGTGCGATCATGAGCGCCCTCATCATCATCGCGGCGATGACCTTCGTCGCGCTCTACCTCGGCATGCGTGCCCGCCGCGGGCACGACATGAACCTCGAGCAGTGGGCCGTGGGCGGCCGCAGTTTCGGCACTGCGTTCGTGTTCCTGCTGATGGCGGGCGAGATCTACACCACCTTCACGTTTCTCGGCGGCAGCGGCTTCGCCTATGGCAAGGGCGCGCCCGTCTACTACATTCTGGCTTACGGCACGCTTGCATACATTCTTTCGTACTGGATGCTGCCGCCCGTATGGCGCTTCGCCAAGCAGCACCGGCTCGTCTCGCAGCCGCACTTCTTCGCGCGCAAGTACCAGAGCCCCGCGCTGGGCGTGCTGGTGGCGTGCGTGGGCGTGCTCGCGCTCGTGCCGTATCTCGTCCTGCAGCTCAAGGGCCTCGGCATCATCGTGACGACGGCCTCCTATGGCGCGATCTCCTCCACGGCGGCGATCTGGATCGGCGCGGCCGTGGTCACGGCCTACGTGATCGTTTCGGGCGTGCGCGGCTGCGCGTGGAACTCGGTCGTGAAGGACACGATGATTCTCGCCGTTGCCGTGTTCCTCGGCATTTACCTGCCGATCCACCACTATGGCAGCCTGAGCGAGATGTTCCGCGCCATCGACGCCGCCAAGCCCGGCTTCCTCACGTTCCCGGCGCGAGGCCAGAGCGTGACGTGGTTCCAGTCCACCGTGCTGCTCACGGCGCTGGGCTTCTTCATGTGGCCGCACACGTTCATGTCGGTCTACACCGCGAAGAACGAGCGCATCTTCCGCCGTAACGCGATGATCCTGCCGCTCTACCAGCTCATTTTGCTGTTCGTGTTCTTCTGCGGCTTCGCGGCCGTGCTCAAGGTGCCGGGCCTCAAGGGCTCCGACATCGACCTCTCGCTGTTCCGTCTCGCGCTGCAGACGTTCGATCCGTGGTTCGTGGGCGTCATCGGCGCGGCGGGCGTGCTCACCGCACTCGTGCCGGGCTCGATGATCCTCACCACGGCTTCGACGCTGCTCGCCAACGACGTCTATCGCGGCGCACTCTCGAAGAGCGCGGACGACGCGCAAGTCGCGAAGCTCGCGCGCATTTTCGTGCCGGTTATCGCGCTCGTGGCGGTCGGCTTTACGCTCAAGGGGGGCGACACCATCGTCGCGCTGCTGCTGATGGGCTACAACTTCGTCACGCAGCTGTTCCCGGCGCTGGTGTGCAGCCTCTCCGCACGCAATCGCGTGACGAAGCAAGGCGCGTTCTGCGGCATCGTGGCGGGCGTGCTCGTGGTGATCGTCACGACGCTCACGCATGTGAGCGTGGCTCAGCTGATTCCGTTCGCGCCGGACGCGCTCAAGGACGTCAACATCGGCTTCCTTGCGCTGTTCGTGAACGTGATCGTGCTCGTGGTGGTGAGCACGGTGACGCAGCCGCGCACGCATGTGGATCATGAGCATGCGCGGGCGCATTGAGATGGCGTAACGCGGCAGCGAGGCGGCCCAATCGGCGTGATCCGGTTGGGCCGTTTTCCATTTATGCCGCCTTGCGCGCTTCGGCAATGCGCTGCGGCGCCTCGGGGCGCGCGTAGAGGCGTTCGAGATATGCCTGCAAACGCGGGAAGCCGTCCAGCAGTTGCACTTCGTTGGCCCAGTCCATCAGATACACCGTCACGCAGTCGGCGACCGAAAGCTGGTTGCCGACGATGAACTCGCGTCCTTCGAGATGCTTCTCGAGCACCGCGGCCATGGTCCTGAAATCCTCCCGCGCGAGTTCGATTTCGGCGGGGCTGCGCTTTTCCGGCGGATACAGGAACGAATGCCGCGTGATTCTCCAGAGCGGCTGCTCCAGCTCGGTGACCGCGAACAGGGTCCAGCGATACGCCTGCGCCCGTTCGTCGAGATCGGCGGGCAGCAGCGCCTTCTCCGGGTATTTATCCGCGAGATACAGCACGATGGCAGCCGATTCGGGAATCACGCGGTCGCCGTCGATCAGCACGGGCACCTTGCCCGCGGGATTGATGCGCAGGTATTCGGGCCGCTTGTGCTCGCCTGCGAGCAGATTGACCGAGATGAATTCGAAATCGGCGTCGACTTCCTTGAGGCCCCATAGCGCGCGTTGCGAACGGGTGCCGGCAAAGCCGTAGAGTTTCATGACGCGCCTCCGTTCAGATACCGGGAATCGGCAAAACCGGCATTACTTCGACGCCCTCGCCCGGAAAAATCGAAAAATGCGGGTGCCCTTCGAACAGCTTCGCGGCCTCTTCGTGCGATGCGGCACGCAGCACGGTATAGCCCGTTAGCGCGTTGGACGTATCCGCGATGCCATGCTCGCCAATCGACTTGGTCTTGCCGAGCGGGCCGCCCATATCGACGATCGACGCCTTGTGCTTTTCGACCCACGCGTGCCAGGCTGCAATGCCCTCCTTTTCCTTTGCGTGTCGATCCGCTTCGGAAAGCGCCGCCCACCCCTTCATGCGCGCGTTGTCTTTGGTACCGAGAAAAACAGCGAGAAACAGTTTCTGATCGCTCATGTGTCCTCCAACTGCTGGTCTGGTTGCTGGTCTGAAAACGGGAGCAACGGCATGTCGCCCATCCGGCCTTGACAGAATAGGTTGATATCAACATAATTGCAACATGGCACGCGCAAAGAAACTTCCCTTCGAAACCACGCTATTGGTGCGCGATTGCTGCCTGTGTCTGCATATGCAGCGGGCGGCACGCAATCTCGCGCGCATTTTCGACGACGTGCTGCGGCCGCTCGATCTCACGAACGGACAGTTTTCGCTGCTGATGTCGCTGAACCGGCCGCATCCGCCCGGCATGAAAGACGTGGCGTCGCTGCTGGCCATGGACCGCACCACGCTTACGGCCGCGCTCAAGCCGCTGGAGCGGCGCGGTCTCGTCGTGATCGAGCAGGACCCGGAGGACAAGCGCAGCCGCTTGCTGAGCCTCACGGACGAGGGGCATCGGCTGCTCAACGCGGCGTTTCCGCTCTGGCAGCAAACGCATGACGAAATCGAAAAGGAATTCGCCGACGGCGAGGTGGACAAGCTGCGAGCACACTTGCGCGCGCTTTCGTAGCCTTAGCGTTTCTGCGCCCCATAAAGCGTCGAATCCGCAAACCCCTCCGCCGCGAGCACGCGCCCCACGAGGATGAGCGCCGTACGCTCGATATCCGTCGCCAGCACCTTCTGCGCGATGTCCGCGAGCGTGCCCGTCACGCGTTCCTCGTCGGGCCAGCTCGCGCGATAGATCACCGCGACCGGGCAATCCTCGCCGTAATGCGGCCGCAATTCCTCGACGATGCGCGCGATATGGCGCACGCCCAGGTGAATCGCGAGCGTCGCTCTGTGCCGCGCGAGCTCGCCTAGCTGCTCGCCTTCGGGCATCGACGTTTTCGTGGCGTAGCGCGTGAGAATGAGCGTCTGCGAAATGCCGGGCAGCGTGAGTTCGCTGCCGAGCGCCGCCGCGCACGCAGCGGTCGCGGTCACGCCGGGCACGACTTCATAAGGAATACCGAGCATGCGCAGCCGGCGGATCTGCTCGCCAATTGCGCCATAGAGCGACGGGTCACCCGAATGCACGCGCGCCACGTCGAAGCCCTGCGCATGCGCGTTTTCGAGCAATGCGACGATCTCGTCGAGCGTGAGCGGCGCCGTGTCCACGACCTTGTGCGCGCGGTGGCCTTCGAGCACGGCGGGCGGCACGAGCGAGCCCGCGTAGAGAATGACGGGGCAGCTGCGCACGAGGCGCTGGCCCTTCACGGTGATCAGTTCAGGATCGCCCGGCCCCGCGCCGATGAAGAAAACGGTCATGCGTGGAAACTCCGCTAAACAGGGTTCGCGAGCGCGTCGATTGCCGCTTGCGCCGACGTGAATTCACGTTGCGCGTCGGGCAGCGGCGGCCGTTGCATCATCACCACGGGCAGGCCCATTGCGCGCGCGACGGCGAGCTTCGCTTCGGTCGCGGCGCCACCGCTGTTCTTGCTGACCACGACGTCGATGCGCGCTTCGGTAAACAGCACGCGCTCGCCAACGGCGGTGAACGGCCCGCGCGCGTCGATGATGCACGCGCGGGCGTGGCCGGGATGCGCTTCGAGGCAACGGATCGTCCAGTGCTGCTGCGGCGGCACTTCGTCCAGATGCGAGAGCGGCTCGCGCCCGAGCGTGAAGAGCGGGCGCGCGAACGGCGCAATCGCCTTGACTACCCCGCCCCAGCCGCTCACCATGTGCCAGTCGTCGCCGGGCTGCGGCTGCCATGGCGCACGCCGCAGCGCCCAGTACGGCACGTCTGCCGCCACGCATGCGCGCGCCGCGTTGGCGCTGATCTGCGCGGCATAGGGATGCGTGGCGTCGAAGACGAGTGCGATGTTTTCGTCGGCGAGAAAGCGCGCGAGCCCTTCTGCCCCGCCAAAGCCGCCTACCCGCACCGCGCAGGCGAGATCGGCGGGCACGCGGCCAAGGCCCGCGAGCGAGTACACGTGCTGCGGGCCTAGCGTGCGCGCGATCGCCAGCGCATCGCCGGTGCCGCCGAGCAGCAGGATGCGCGCCGTCATGGCTTGACGGCCTCGTAAAGCGTGACGGGCAAGGCCTGACGCCAGGTGTCGAAGCCGCCCAGCGGCTGCGCCTCGCCGATGCCGATACGCGTGAGCGTGCCGCCGTGCTGTGCGCGCCATGCCGCGAGTGCCGCTTCGCTCTGCAACGTCACCGCGTTCGCGACGAGCCGCCCGCCGCTCGCGAGCGCCGACCAGCACGCGTCCAGCACGCCGGGTACGGTCACGCCGCCGCCGATGAAGACCGCGTCGGGCGCGGCGAGCCCTGCGAGCGCGTCGGGCGCGCGGCCCGCGACGAGTTGCAAACCCGGCACGCCCAACGCCGCGCGATTGTGCTCGATGAAGCGTTGACGCTCGGCGTGCGCCTCGATCGCGATCGCGCGGCAAGCGGCGTGCGAGCGCATCCACTCGATGCCGATCGAGCCGCTGCCCGCGCCCACGTCCCACAGCAGCGCGCCGGGCGTCGGCGCGAGACGCGCGAGCGTGAGCGCGCGCACGTCGCGCTTCGTGATCTGACCGTCGTGGCGAAAGGCGTCGTCGGGAAGGCCGGGCGTGAGCGTCCAGCCGCGCGCGGGCGTCTGCGCACTATCGCTTTCGCATTCGAACGCGACCAGATTGAGCGCCGCGGCTTGTTCGACGTGCAACGCATCGGCGCGACCTTCGATGCGGCGTTCGAGCGGGCCCCCGAGATGCTCGAACACCGCAAGACGCGTGGCGCCGAAGCCCGCTTCGGCGAGCAGCGCGGCAAGCGCCGCGGGCGTGCGCCCATCCGCGCTCAACGCGAGCACGCGCGAGCGCGCGTAGAGATGGCGGCGCAGCGCATCGAGCGGACGGCCGACGAGCGAGACCATCGCCGTATCCTGCAGCGCCCACCCCATGTGCGCTGCCGCGAGCGAGAGCGACGACGGCGCGGGCAGCACGCGCATTTCACCGGGCGGCACGCGGCGCGCGAGCGTCGCGCCCACGCCGAACAGCATCGGGTCGCCGCTCGCGAGCACGCATACGGACGCATTCGACTCGCGGTATGCGAGCAGCGCCTCCACGCTGAACGGCTGGGGCCACGCCTCGCGCCGCGCACGCACACGTGACGGCAGCATCGCGAGATGGCGTTCGCCGCCCGTCACGATGGCCGCGTCGAACAGCGCGCGCCGCGCGTCGCGCCGGAGCCCCGCGTAGCCGTCGTCGCCGATGCCCACCACCGTCAGCCATGCCTGCTTGCCCTGCATTCGCTCTCCCGCCGTTGCCTGTTTCGTTGCCTGTTTCTCTACGCCGCCACGGGCCCGCAGCCCGATGGTGGGGCGGAGCACGCGCGAAAACGGGCATAATACCGTGTCCGCCGGCGCCGTTAAGGCATAAAAGGGAACACAGCAAGCTGTGGCCGCCCCCGCGACTGTGAGCAGCGAGACCGCATCCACCCGAGCCACTGGTATTACCGGGAAGGCCGATGCGGTCGACGACCTGTGAGCCAGGAGACCTGCCGGCCGACTGTTCGCGCGAACCCAAATCGGGCGGGGTGTACCGATATCGCTGCCGTTGCCCGCCTGCCGCGCGGGCAGCGCGCCGCTCCAGCGTGATGTTTACCCGGTAATGCCTTGAAACACGAAACGAAGCCCGTCTCGCCCGCTGCCGCATTGGCCGTGCTCCGCCCCTCGGCGTGCCCGGGGCTCGTGCGCGCGGTCGCCGCGCGCGACGGCGGCTTGTGTCGCATCCGTCTGCCCGGCGGCGTGCTTAGCGCCGCGCGAGCGCGCGCGCTCGCCGACGCAGCGTCGACGCACGCGAGCGGCGTGCTCGAACTGACCAATCGCGCGAACGTGCAGATTCGCGGCGTGCGCGCGGGCGAGGAAGCGGCGTTGAGCGCTGCGCTGATCGGCGCGGGCCTCGGCCCCGCCGGCATCGACGCCGCGAGTCCGGTCGAGCGCGCGTGCGCCGCCGACGAATTGCGCAACGTGATGCTGAGCCCGCTCGCGGGCCTCGACCCTGACGCCTCTTGCGATACGACGGCGCTCGCCGCCGCGCTCATCGACATGATGCAGCGCGAGCCGCGTTTCGCCGCGCTCTCGCCCAAGTTCGCGTTGCAACTGGACGGCGGCGAGCGCGTGGCGATGCTCGAGCATCCGCACGACATCTGGCTCGCCGCACTGCCGCATGGCGCAACCGTGCGCTTCGCGCTGGGCCTCGCGGGCCGCCCCACGGCGCAGCCAGTCGGCACGCTCGCCGCCGAAGACGTTCGCGCATCGATGCGCGCGCTGCTGCATGCGTTCCTCGATCTCGCGGGCACCGACACCACACGCATGCGCGACGTGCTGGCCGCTCACTCGCTCGATGCGCTGCTGCAGCGCGCGCAACAGCATGGCGAATTCACGCTGATGCGTGACGACACCACGCTGCGCGCGCGGCGCCGCGCGGAGAGTCCCGCCGGCTTGCGCCTCGGCGCGCACGCGCTGCACGCCGACGGCAGCGGCTACGTGGGCGCGCAGCCCGCGCTCGGCCGTATCGACGCGCCGACGCTGCGCGCACTCGCCGCGCTCGCGGAAGACTCGGGCGATGCGACGCTGCGCGTGACGCCATGGCAAGGCGTGCTGCTGCCGAACGTGCCCGCGCACGCGATGCCCGCCGCGCTCGAACGCCTGCACGCGCTCGGCCTGATCGTCTCGCGCGCCAACCCGCTCGCACGCCTCATCGCGTGCACGGGCTCGACCGGATGCGCGAAAAGCCGCGCGGACACGAAAGGCGACGCACAGCGCCTCGCCGCCCTGTTGCCGCCCGGCGCCGAAGCCCACCTGAGCGGCTGCGAGCGCTCCTGCGCGGCCGCGCATTGCGCGCCGTTCACGTTGCTCGCCAGCGCCCCGGACCACTACGACCTGTACCAGCGCGACGATAAGCGAAGCGGCTTCGGCCGGCTCGTCGCGCGCAACCTGACGATCGAAGCCGCTGCGCTGGCACTCGCGCAGCGGCCCCGGAGCACCCAGGATGTCTGATTACATTCGCGACGGCCAGGCGATCTATCGCGAGTCGTTCGCGACGATTCGCGCCGAAGCCGACCTCGCGCACATCCCCACCGACCTCGAAAAACTCGCCGTGCGCGTGATCCACGCATGCGGCATGGTCGACGTGGCCGCCGACCTCGCGTTTTCCGCAGGCGCGGGCACGGCGGGCCGCAATGCGCTCGCGGGCGGCGCGCCGATTCTCTGCGACGCGAAAATGGTCGCTTACGGCGTGACGCGCGCGCGCCTGCCCGCGAACAACGCCGTGATCTGCACGCTCGACGATCCCGCCGTCCCGGATCTCGCGCGCGCGATCGGCAACACGCGCTCGGCAGCCGCGCTCGAACTGTGGCGGCCGCATCTGGCAGGCAGCGTCGTTGCGATCGGCAATGCGCCCACCGCGCTCTTTCATCTGCTCGACATGGTCGCCGCCGGCGCCCCGCGCCCCGCGCTGATCCTCGGGTTTCCCGTGGGCTTCGTCGGCGCGGCCGAGTCCAAGGCGCAGCTTGCAGCCGAAAGCCACGGCGTGCCCTTCGTCGTCGTGCACGGCCGCCGCGGCGGCAGCGCGATGGCCGCCGCCGCCGTCAACGCACTCGCTTCGGAGACCGAATAAATGATCCGCAAAGGACGTCTGCACGGCATTGGCGTCGGCCCCGGCGACCCCGAACTGCTCACGCTCAAGGCGTTGCGCCTGCTCAAGGCCGCGCCCGTGGTCGCGTATTTCGTCGCCAAGGGCAAGAAAGGCAACGCGTTCGGCATCGTCGAGGCCCATCTCGAAGCGGAGCAGGAACGCCTGCCGCTCGTGTACCCCGTGACGACCGAAGCGCTCGAACCGCCGCTCTCGTACGAAGCGATCATCGCCGACTTCTACGACGGCGCGGCGCAAATGCTTGCGCGCCATCTCGACGCCGGACGCGACGTGGCCGTGATCTGCGAAGGCGATCCGTTCTTCTATGGCTCGTACATGTATCTGCACGACCGGCTCGCCGCGCACTACGAGGCCGAAGTCGTGCCGGGCGTGTGCTCGATGCTGGGCGGCGCGGCGGTGCTGGGCGTGCCGCTCGTCTACCGCAACCAGAGCCTCGCCGTACTCTCGGGGGTGCTGCCCGAAGACGAATTGCGCCGGCGCCTGGCCGACGCGGACGCCGCCGTGATCATGAAACTGGGCCGCAACTTCGACAAGGTGCGCCGCGTGCTGGGCGAGCTGGGCCTCGCGCATCGCGCGCTGTATGTCGAGCGCGCAACCATGGCGAACCAGCGCATCGTCCCGCTCGACGACGTCGATCCGATGGCTTCGCCCTACTTCTCGCTGCTCGTCGTGCCGGGGGCGAAATGGCAGTCGTGACGCCGCCCGCGATCGTCATCCTCGGGCCCGGCGCGCTCGCGACGGCGCGGCGCGTGCAGGCGCTCTACCCCGGCGCGCAGGTCCATGCGCTGCAGGGCCGCGTGGCCGGCGATCTCGCGTTCGGCGAGCTTGGCGCGCATTTGCGCGAATGCTACACGCGCGGCCTGCCCATCGTCGCGCTGTGCGCGGCGGGCATCGTGATCCGCTGCCTCGCGCCGCTCCTTGCCAACAAGGGCGCGGAGCCGCCGGTGCTCGCGCTCGCCGAGGACGGCAGCGCCGTCGTGCCGCTGCTCGGTGGACTCACCGGCGTGAACGTCATGGCGCGCGAAATTGGCGCGGCGCTCGCGGTTGCGCCCGCCATCACCACGAGCGGCGAATTGCGCTTCGGCACCTGCCTGCTCAATCCGCCCGCGGGCTATGCGCTCGCGAGCCTCGCGCAAGGCAAGCGCTTCGTCTCCGATCTGCTTGCAGGCGCAACGACACGCGTGGACGGCCAGGCATCGTGGTTGGAAAACGTCGATCTGCCGCGCGACGCCGCGGCGCGCCATGCCATCCGCGTGAGCGCGAACGCCTGGGACGGCAGTCCCGACGACCTCGTGATTCATCCGCGCAGCATCGTCGCAGCCGTGGGCGCGCCGCATGAGGCGATTGCCGATCACGTGCACCGAGCGCTCGATGCGCACGGCCTCGCGCCGCTCGCGCTCGCCGCGCTCGTCGCCCCTGCTGCGCACACGCGCGATGCATCGCTCGCGCAGGCCGCAACGGAACTCGGCGTCCCGCTGCGCTTCGTCGATAGCGCGGAGAACACAGCGCAAGCCACGC
>NZ_JBFRCL010000027.1:0-121954 GCF_040965695.1 Paraburkholderia sp. BR10937 | reverse complement strand
GAGAGGACTCGAACCTCCACAGTGTTGCCACCGCCAGGACCTGAACCTGGTGCGTCTACCAATTCCGCCACCTGGGCAAGGTGTCGTTTGCTGTTCAACGTGTTGTGCAGCAAAGAGCGAGATTATAGCGGGATCGGAACGGCTGTCAAGCGTTTTGTGGAAGGTGATAAAACGCGCCTGCCGAAGCGTTGCAGACCGCGTGGAGTGGCCGTCTCGTCGGGCCGCGAGGCCGCTCCCACGGCTCGTAGGGTGCGATGCGGGTGTTAGAATGCCTCGCAGAAGTTCCGCCGGCAAAAGTCCGTGATTCAGGTGCTGCGTGCAGCGTGGCGCACGCACGCGAGCGGTCAGGCAATCCACGTTACGGGCCGGCAGATTGCAGCACTAAGACCGGGCGCCGCCCGCATGTATCGCACATTCAGGCCGCGCAAAATCCGACGTCCACGCAACGAGAACAACCATCGATAAGCCCTTGAGCAAATATCCGTATCCGATTCCCAGCCGCGAAGAGATTCTCGGCGTGCTGCGGACCAGCGACTCGCCGTGCACCGCGAACGATATCGCCGAGGCGCTCTCCATCAAGCGCCAGGAGCGTGAAGGGTTCTTCAGGCGGCTCGCCGCCATGGAGCGCGACGGGCAGATCCGGCTCGACTCGCGCGGCCACTACCAGCTCGCCCATCCTTCGAATTTCGTCGCCGGGCGCGTGCAGGGGCATCGCGACGGCTACGGCTTCCTCGTGCGCGACGACGGTCAGGACGACCTGTTCCTGCCGCAAGGCGAAATGCAGAAGGTCATGCACAACGACCGCGTGCTGGCGCGCATCGTCGGCTATGACCGGCGCGGGCGGCCGGAAGGGCATATCGTCGAAGTCACCGACCGTGCGAACCGCAGTGTCATCGGGCGCCTGCTCAACGAGAACGGTGCGCTGATCGTCGCGCCGGAAGACAAGCGCATCGGCCACGATATCCTCGTCACGCAGAATCCCAAGAAGGCCAAGGTCGGCCAGGTCGTGGTCGTCGAACTCACCGATTTCCCCAGCCGCCACTCGCAACCGCTCGGCCGGGTGATGGAAGTGCTCGGCGATATCGACGATCCGGGCATGGAGATCGAGATCGCCGTGCGCAAGTACGGCGTGCCGCACGAGTTCAGCAAGCCCGCGCTCGACGAAGCCGCGAAGCTGCCCGACGCCGTGCGTCCCACCGACATTCGTTATCGCGTGGACCTGCGCGACGTGCCGCTCGTCACCATCGACGGCGAAGATGCGCGCGACTTCGACGACGCCGTGTATTGCGAACCGATGCAGGTCGGCAAGGGCGAGGGCTTCCGCCTGATCGTCGCCATCGCCGACGTCTCGCACTACGTATTGCCGGGCAGCGGCCTCGATGTGGATGCGATCGAGCGCAGCACCTCGGTGTACTTTCCGCGCCGCGTGATTCCAATGCTGCCCGAGAAGCTCTCGAACGGGCTCTGTTCGCTCAATCCGCACGTCGACCGCTGTGTGCTCGTGTGCGACATGGTGATCACCGCGCGCGGCGAGATCAAGGCGTACCAGTTCTATCCGGGCGTCATGCACTCGGCGGCGCGGCTTACGTATACCGAAGTCGCGGCGGTGCTCACCAACACCAAGGGCCCCGAGGCGACGCGCCGTGCGGCGCTGCTGCCGCAACTGCAGAATCTCTATGGCGTGTACAAGTCGCTGTTCGCCGCGCGCCAGAAGCGCGGGGCGATCGATTTCGACACGACCGAGACGTATATCGTCTGCAACGCGCAAGGCAAGATCGAGCAGATCGTGCCGCGCCAGCGCAACGACGCGCACAAGCTGATCGAAGAGTGCATGCTCGCGGCCAACGTGTGCGCGGCCGACTTCATGAAGCGCCACAAGCACCCGGGCCTGTACCGCGTGCACGCGGGGCCGACGGCCGAAAAGCTCGAAAACCTGCGTACCTTCCTGCGCGGCATGGGCCTTTCGCTCGGCGGCGGCGACACGCCGCACGCGAGCGACTACGCTGCGCTGATGGCGCACATCCGCGACCGGCCCGACGCGCAGATGCTGCAGACCATGCTGCTGCGCTCGATGCAGCAGGCCGTGTACAGCCCGGACAATATCGGTCACTTCGGCCTTGCCTACGAGGCGTACGCGCACTTCACGAGCCCGATTCGCCGCTATCCCGACCTGCTCACGCACCGCGCGATCTACGCGATCCTGCAGGGCAAGAAGTACCAGCCGCAGGCACCCGAGGGCGTCGAGCTCAATACCGCGCTCTCGCCGCGCGCCCGCGCGCTGCAGGCCGAGGACGAGGAGAAGCGCGGCAAGCGCGCCCGCGGCGCCAACACGGCGATCTGGGAAGAACTGGGCCTGCACTGCTCGGCGAACGAGCGCCGCGCCGACGAAGCCTCGCGGGACGTCGAAGCCTGGCTCAAGTGCTACTTCATGCGCGACAAGCTCGGCGAAGAGTACGGCGGGATGGTGAGCGGCGTGACGTCGTTCGGCATTTTCGTGCAGCTCGACGCGCTCTTCATCGAAGGCCTCGTGCACGTGACGGAACTGGGCTCGGACTACTTCCAGTACGACGAGATCAAGAACGAGCTGCGCGGCGAGCGCACCGGCATTCGCTATCGCCTGTCGGACCGCGTGCGCGTGCAGGTGAGCCGCGTGGATCTCGACGCGCGCAAGATCGACTTCCGCCTCGTGCGCGATATGCCCGTGAAGCCGGGCGGCAACCGGCCGATGCCGGTCGACAAGAGCGGCATGGAGGGGGGGCCGCGCGTGCGCGCGCTGCCGGGCGGCGACATGGCGCGCCAGAAGAAGGCTGCGCCGGCGCCGAGCGTCGCGGTGAAGGAGGCGCGCGCGGCGCGCGGCGCCGCCAAGACCGCGAAGAAGCGCTCGGCCGTGAAGCCAACGCCCAAGAAGCAGGCGCCGCGCAAGAAGCGCTGAGCACCTGCATGCGGAGCGCCAACGTGCTCCGCAGCCGTTTCATTGTCCGGGCCGCGCCGCCGTGCGCGCGCCCGGTTTTTTCACTTGCCGGCCGCGTCGGCTTTTGCCACATGGGCGCGCGGCTTGCATACGCCGGACCGCACGACGCGGCCGGCTGACTATCGTTGCCGGCGGCGCTGTATCTGCGTCGCAAAACGTTCATCAGGGGTTGTCTCAGTCATGTCACGTCTCAAGGTTCTTTACGGGTTTCATGCGGTGACCGCACGCTTGCGGCACGACGCGTCCACGGTCGAGGATGTCTACTACGATCCGACGCGCCGCGACCGCCGCATGCAGGACTTTCTGCACACCGCGAAGGAAGCCGGCGCGCGCGTGATCGCAGCCGACGAAACGCGCCTCTGGGGTCTCGCGCACACGGAGCGCCACCAGGGCGTGGTGGCCCGCGTCCACGATCTGGCGCTCGCGCAGAACCTCGCGGAGCTGCTCGACGGCATCCAGGGCTCGCCGCTGTTGCTCGTGCTCGACGGCGTGACCGATCCGCACAATCTCGGCGCGTGCCTGCGGGTGGCCGACGCGGCCGGCGCGCACGCCGTGATCGCTCCGCGCGACCGCGCCGTGGGTCTGAACGCCACGGCCGCGAAGGTGGCGAGCGGCGCGGCGGACACCGTGCCCTATATCACCGTGACGAATCTCGCGCGTGCGCTGCGCGAACTCAAGGACGCGGGCGTGTGGGTGGTCGGCACCGCCGGCGACGCGAGCGCGAGCCTCTACGAGACGAAGCTCGACGGTCCCGTGGCGCTCGTGCTGGGCGCCGAAGGCGAGGGCATGCGCCGCCTCACGCGCGAAACCTGCGACGAAGTCATGCAGATTCCGATGGCAGGCACGGTCGAGAGCCTGAACGTTTCCGTCGCTTCGGGCGTGTGCCTGTTCGAAGCGGTGCGCCAACGCGCGGCCGCGCGCTGATCGTCGACCGGTCGCCCGCAGGATGACCTGCCGCGCGATCCTGCGAGATGCGGGCAGCCCGTGCCCGCATCTCCGGTAAACTATGCGGATTCCGCGTTTTTCTCCTCCTCGGGCTGTACTCCCATGACTCAAGACGAACTCAAGCAACTGGTCGGCCAGGCCGCCGCCGACTATGTCAACGCGAACGTGCCGGAAGGCGCCGTGATCGGCGTCGGCACGGGCTCCACCGCGAACTGTTTCATCGACGCACTGGCGGCGAGCAAGAGCCGCTACCGCGGCGCCGTGTCGAGCTCGGTTGCGACCACCGCGCGCCTCGAAGCGCACGGCTTCAAGATTTTCGACCTCAACGACATCGAATCGCTGCCCGTGTACGTGGACGGCGCCGATGAAATCGACGGCGCCGGCGCCATGATCAAGGGCGGCGGCGGCGCGCTCACGCGCGAGAAGATCGTCGCGTCGGTGTCGGACGTGTTCGTCTGCATCGCCGATGCGAGCAAGCGCGTCGACGTGCTCGGCCAGTTCCCGCTGCCCATCGAAGTCGTGCCGATGGCGCGCACGGCCATTGGCCGCCGCGTGACGGCGCTCGGCGGCGTGCCGGTGCTGCGCGTGCAAAAGGACGGCTCGCCCTTTATCACCGACAACGGCAACGAGATCCTCGACGTGAAGGGCCTGCGCATCAGCGACCCGCGCACGCTCGAGGCGCATGTCAACGCATGGCCGGGCGTGGTGACGGTGGGCCTGTTCGCGGCACGCGGCGCGGACTTCTGCCTGCTCGGCGGCGAAACCGGCGTCGAGCGCATCGATTACCGCAAGGCCTGAGCGGCCTCGCGCGAGCGGCGCGTGCCACAGGCTTTCGCCAGATTGCCTGTGCGCTGCCGCTCTTTATTCCGGCAGGCCTGGGTGGCCTGCCGAACCGAACGTCGCGATTAGTCATTAAAAGAACGCGATTTTCCGGAATCTGGTTGTCTGCGCATCCATCCAAACTTCAATTCGCCTTTCGATTATTTTCGAAAGGAGATTCCCTGATTCAAGATCTTCGCAACTCACTACGTTGAGAACCGCACACAAAATGTGCGAATGACGTAGCAATAGTCTGACTGTCTGGGATATAAATTCACCGTCCGGCGATGTTATGCAAACGGTTCGCTAAAAGAGACGTCGAAACGACCGGACAGCGGAAGGGCGGCGTGCAAAAATGCGCAGCGGCTCGAGGGTTTCTGTCAGGCAGTGCGTGAGAGTGGCTGGCGTACGCCGTGCGGTACACGGGGAAATAATGACAACAGCGGTGTTGGGCGATTTGTATCGGACTGCTATTCAATGGAGTCCGCGAAGTGTACGGGGCTTTACGGGGCATTCCTTTCTGTTCTCCGGATTTTCATTTCTGCATGACCGCCTGATTTGCGCGAATGCGTAAAGCTTAAGGCGTTCTGCGCGCGAGTTTTAATCTGGTAACTCCATTAAACGGTCTTCCTGATACCGGGATGGTCCGCGGGGATATTCGCGCGTTTTAAATGCAGCGATTTTATCGGCATTGCAAATGAAGTCGTGTTAAATGCGCCCGCACTATCAGGGGGAGTGCGCGCACATTCATCCAACGTTCCCCTGTTTTATCAGGAAGACCACAATCATGAAGAAGATTCAGGCCATTTCGCTCGCCGCCATGCTCTCTTTCGCTTCGGCTGCCGCATTCGCAGGCGGTGCCGGCGGCATGGGCGCGCCGTCGTCCTCCACCACGTCGGCGGTGGGCGCAGCGGGCGTCGGCTTTGGTGCTACGGCACTCACGTCGAACTCGACCTCGTCGGTCAACGGCGGCTTCACGTCGGCGCTGACGGTGCCGGGCCATATCGACGCCACCGTGTCGCAAGGCAACCAGTCGTTCTCGAACGCGAGCCTCACGTTCGGTTCGAGCTACACGACGCAAAACGGCAACTCGCAGACCTACGGCCAGACGGCTAGCGGCTACGTCGGCCAGACCGGCACGACGACCACGAACCAGAATTCGTCGACGCTCGGCTTCACGAGCGCCACGCAGTCGGGCTCGCAGAACTTCAATTCGTCGGTGATCAACACGTCGTTCGACGGTTCGAGCGGCAGCTACGGCGGCTCGGGCTTCACGTCGAACGCGACCGCGAACGGCAGCGGCACGGCCAATGCGGACGGCGGCGTCGGCATCGTCGCAGCGGGCGGTTCGGGTTCGCTCACGGGTGGCATGCACTGGTAATCCGAACGGGTCAGCCGTTCACTAGCGCGTCGGAGAGGGGGCGCAGCCCCTTTTCCGTTCACGGAGAGAAGAATGAGCAAGCTGAAGCAAAAAATTGCCGTTGCCGGGGTGTTGCTGTTTGCAGGCGCCGCGTGGGCGCAAACCACGCCGACGATGACGTCGGGGACCACGTCCACGTCGAGCCAGACGAGCACGGTTTCCAATACCGTCGTATTGCCGAGTGGCGGTACGTCGGACGTCACGTATCACGGCGGCTACGATGTGCGCACGACGCCGACGGTCTACGCGCCGGCCTTGACGGCCTCGGTGACCGAGACCTGTTGGGGCAGCATTTCCGCCGCGGTGTCGGTGGTGGGCGTGGGCGCGACGGCGGCGGGCACCATCAAGGATATGGACTGCAACAAGCGCCTGAATGCGGCCGTGGCCTGGCGCATGGACCGCAAGGACATCGCGTTCAACATCATGTGTCAGGAAGACGACTTCCGCGAAGCTGCCGCGCTGACCGATCATCCTTGCGGCGACAATCGCAAGGTCGCGAAGAACGACGGCGCACCCGTGCAATTGCGCAATGCCGACACGAGCCCGGATCCGAAGCTTCAGGAGCCGACCGACCCGTTCGTGCGCGAACGCGAGCACTTGCCCGCCTTGCCGCTTGCGCAGGCGCTCGTGCCTTCGGCCCATTGAGTCCGGCAAGGCTGAAGAGAAGAGGGCGCGCTCCTGGTCTCTCCAGCTGGCGCGGCAAGCTACGATCGATTCGGTATCCTCTATGTTCCGGTTGCCTTCGACCTTGCCTGACGGGTCGCGCGATGGCGCAGGCAAAGCGAGCTGGCGCGCAAAAGCGTGCCGCTACGGGCACGCCTTGTTCGGCGACGACACGCGAATGAATGCGCGGCGCGAAACGCTCGCGCGCGCGACTACGCGCTCAAGCGACCGTTTCCGCCTGGTGCAGGCGCGGCAGCAGCCGGTCGAATTCGCGGCGCACGAGCCCGTAGCACTCGCACGCGCGGGCTTCGAGGCCTTCGCGATCGAGCACGCGGATATGGCCGCGGCTGTGATGGATCAGGCCTTCGTCGTGCAGCTTGCCGGCGGCTTCGGTGATGCCTTCGCGGCGCACGCCGAGCATGTCGGCGATCAGCTGCTGCGTGACGCTGAGATCGTTGGAGGCCACGCGGTCCACTTCGATCAGCAGCCAGCGGCACAACTGCTTGCTCAGCGAGTGGTGACGATTGCACGCAGCGGTCTGTGCCACCTGCGTGAGCAGCGCGTGCATATAGAGCAGCATGAGGCGGCGCAGGAAATCCGAGCGCGCGAATTGCTGCTTGAGGGCTTGCGCGCTCATGCGATAGGCGAAGCCCGCGCACTGCACCTGCACGCGGTTCGGCATCGTTTCGCCGCCCGTCAGCACGGGCACGCCCGTCATGCCTTCGCGGCCGACCGCCGCGATTTCGACCGAGCTGCCGTCTTCCATCGTCGAGAGCAGCGAGACGATCGCGGTAGTCGGAAAGTACACGTGATGAATGCGCTGGCCGGAATCGCAGATCAACTGTTCGGTGCGCAGATGAACGAGTTCGAGGTGCGGGGCGAGAGCCTGCCATTCATGCGACGGGAGGGCGCCCAGCAAATGGTTGCCGTGAAGATCGGATTGAAGGGTTAACATGACTGGTCCTCGTGTGAAGCAGCGCGAGCCGCCTCCTGTTTTTGATTCCGTTCGCCGAACTCGTTGTTGTCTGCCGTTTCCCGTGCGGCTTTTGTGTTCGTCGTGCCGGCCCCATAGTCCCGCTTGTTGGTGCTTGTTCCAGCTTGTTCTTGCCTCGTCCCATTCGCGCGTTAGCGGGCGCGGTATCGTTCGTCCGCATCTGCGCTCGTGTGGCGATCTCTCTTTAGCAGGGTGTGTGCCAGTTGGTGCGAAAGCACGCATTGAAGCGGCTGAGCGCGAGCCGGCCATGCGGCAGCGCGGCGAAACGCCGGGTTTTTGTTTCAGTTTTGTACGGCGACTTTGCGGGCCGCCGTGCTGCGCGCTGCCCGATTGAAAATCACAAGCCAATGATTTGATTGAATTATTTCCCCTGGCGAGCGGGGGGTTCAGAAATGGCTCCTCGTTGAAACATGGATCCTGGGCGATTCGGGCAGCGACCCAAAAAACAAGCGGTTTTGATTCACTTCTGTTGCAACGCAGACGCAGCCGGCGAAAAAACGTTCGGCGCTGAAACAACGCGCGCGGGTGGCTTTGCGGCGCGCCCGCCAGTGCGCATGCGGTCAGTGTGGGTATGCGTACAGATTGGCATGCCGAGGTTTGCTCCAATGAGGTCCGTAAAAAGCCTCGGGGCGTTGTGAGGCTTGAGAGGTCCGGGAAGCGCGTGACGCTTCGGGCGAGCCGGCCGGCAGGCAGGCGCGGCGTTCGTCGACGTGACCCGACGTATTTCAACGGGGAGCTCACTGCATGAATCAGCTCGTGACGCCTGCCGGCTTGCTCGCGGCAGCCAATGAACCCGACGTCGCGCTCATCGTTCAGCCCGTAGTGCTGGCCGGGGGCTCGGGCACGCGGCTCTGGCCGCTCTCGCGCGAGCATTGCCCGAAACAGCTGATCGATCTGCTCGACGGCGAGTCGCTGCTCGAAGCCACGGTGCGGCGGCTCGACGGCGTGTATGCCGAGGCGGGCGCGGCGATCCGCAAGGCCGCGCCGGTCGTCGTGAGCAGCGAGGAACTGCGGCTCATGACCGTCGACCGGCTCGGCCGCAGCGGCATGCCCGCTCGCGTCGTGCTCGAACCGGTCGCACGCAACACGGCGCCGGCGCTCACTGTGGCGGCGCTGGCAGCGCGCGCCGGGCACGAGGCGGCGCTCGTTCGCAATGGCGCGGATGCCGTATGCGACAGCGACCCCGTGCTCATCGCCATGCCGGCGGACCACCTGATCGCGGATCGCGCGGCGTTTGCCGCCGCGCTCGAAGAAGCGGTGGGGTATGCGGCGCGCGGCGCGATCGTCACGCTGGGCGTGCCGCCGCAGCGCGCGGAGACCGGCTATGGCTACATCGGCGCGGGGGCGGCGCTCGGCTCGAGCGGCGCACGCGTGATCGAACGTTTCGTGGAAAAGCCCGGCGCCGAACTCGCGGAGAGTTACGTGGCCTCGGGAGATTACCTCTGGAATAGCGGCATTTTCGTGGTGCGCGCATCAGTCTGGCTGGCTGCGATCGCGCACTGCCGGCCGGTTATCGCGGCGCAATGCGCGGCGGCGTTCGAGGCGGCCGCGATCGACGCCGACGGCACCGTGCATCTCGATGCCGCGGCGCTCGCCGCGTGCCCGTCCGATTCGATCGACTACGCCGTGATGGAGTCGCTCGGCGCCAACGCGCGGCTCACGGGCGTGGTCGTGCCGCTCGTGGCCGGCTGGTCCGACGTGGGCGCGTGGGACGCAGTGTGGCAGGTGTCGAACAAGGACGAAAGCGGCAACGTGGCCCGTGGGCGCGTAATGTTCGAAGACGTGACCGACACGTTCGCGCACTCGGACGGACGGCTCGTGGCCTGCGTAGGCGTGCACGGCGTGGTGGTGGTCGAAACGGCCGACGCCGTCCTCGTCGCGGCGAGGGATCGCGTGCAGGACGTCAAGGCGATCGTGGGCAAGCTCAGGCAGGAGCGCAGCGCGGTCGCGCAGCATCACCGGCGCGTGGAACGGCCATGGGGCTGCTACGACTCGCTCGATCAGGGCGAACGCTTTCAGGTCAAGCGCATCGTCGTGAAGCCGGGCGGGCGGCTGTCGCTGCAGATGCATCATCACCGCGCGGAGCACTGGACCGTGGTGCGTGGCACGGCGCGCGTCACGCGCGGCGAGGAGGTTTTCCTGCTGTCGGAAAACGAATCGACCTACATTCCGCTGGGCGTGAAGCACCGGCTGGAGAATCCGGGCAAGACGCCGCTCGAGATCATCGAGGTGCAGTCGGGCGGTTATCTGGGCGAAGACGACATCGTGCGCTTCGACGATCAGTACGGCCGGATACAACGGTGAACAAGTACAACATTGAAAAGCACGACGTTGGGCCGCACGCGAAAAAGCGTGCGCAGAAGAAACATGCACGCCGGCATCCCTGCATATGCACAGCCAGGGACTGCCGATCGATTTGAAGCCAGTTGAAAGCGTGTCGATTGAAGTAAGTGGGCGATTCATACGAACGCCTTACAAAAACAGCAGCGCAAGGGCCGACGGAACACGCGTAAATACGAACAAGATGCGTGCGCGCAAGCATCATGTCAGGAGATATCCTGGCTGGCGAATTATGCGAAGCGCATGGCAACGTAACACCTAAGTTCGACGACGCACGAGGGCCCGCGCAGTATCCGGCAAACATGGGCGATAACGCCCACATCGGGGGGGTAGGGTCATGGAACTGGGGAACAAGGAACGCTCGCTCGTCAGCAAGGTGATGGACGGGCTGATTTCAGGCATCGTCGAGGAGCGGTATGGCGCCGTGCTGCCGCCGCAGGACATCCTCTCGAAGGAGTTCGACGTGAGCCGCACGGTGATGCGCGAGGCGCTCTCCATGCTGCTCGCGCGTCACATGCTCGACGTGCGGCCGAAAATAGGCACGCGCATCCGGCCCATGCGCGACTGGCGCATGATCGACGAGGACGTCGTGAACTGGCGTTTCCGTTCGAAACCGGACAAGACGTTCTTGCGCGACGTGATCGAGTTTCGCGGCCTGATCGAACCGGCGGCGTGCGCGCTCGCGGCCACGCGCGCGAGCGCTGCGGACATTACCGGCATTCGCGAGGCGTTCGAGGCGCTGCGCCAGACGAGCACCGACGATCCGAATTTCCAGACCGCCGACGCGCTTCTGCACACGCGCATCCTCGCGGCGAGCGGGAATCAGTTTTATCAGCAGATGGCGGCGATCATTCGCGGCGCGCTGTCGCTCGTGAATCCGATTCTCAACACGCGTGACGGCGGCTGGAACAACGTCGTGGCGGCCCATGGGCGCATCGTCGAAGCGATCGAGCGGCGTGCGCCGAAAGAGGCCGAAGCGGCCGCGCTCGCGATGATCGAATACACCGCCGACGAACTCACTCGCGCGCTCGCGCCCGAGGCGCTGGAGCAGCGCTAAGGCCGTTCGCGGCGTCGCTTCGCTCGCCTCGATCCAGGCGCCGTGCGTGGGTCGAGGCGAGCGCATTGCGGTGCGCTGCGTGTGCCGGTATCGTGCGTGTCTTTGGGTGCGCCGCGCGTGACGTACGTGAGGTACGTTGTGCGGCGGCCCTCGACCTCACAGCCGGAGCACGCAGCACATGAGCGAAACACAAACGATACGTTGGGGCATCGTCGGCGCGGGCCGCATTGCGCACCGCTTCGCGCAGGGCGTCGCGCACGTGCCGCATGCACGCGTCGAGGCGGTCTGGTCGCGGCGCGCGGCCACTGCGCAGGCGCTTGCCGCTACCTGCGGCGCAAGGGTGTGCGAGAGCCTGGATGCGCTCTTCGCGAGCGGCATCGACGCCGTGTATATCGCCACGATGCAGGACAGTCACGCCCAGTACGCCATTGCCGCGCTCGAAGCCGGCCTGCCCGTGCTGTGCGAAAAGCCCGCCACCGTGAACGGCGCGCAGCTCGAACGCGTGCTCGACGCGGCGCGCCGCGCGCAGCGCCTCTTCATGGAGGCGATGAAGCCGCCGTTTTATCCCCTCTATCGAAAGTTGCGCGCGCAACTGGACGCCGATCCCATCGGGCCGGTCGGGCTCGTGCGCGCGGGTTGTTCGGTGGCAAGCGTGCCTGCCGAGCATCCCTCGCTGTCGTTCGAACACGCGGGCGGGGCGCTGCTCGACATCGGCGTGTATGAAATGTTTCTTGCGGTCGACTGGCTCGGTGCGCCGCGCGAAGTGCAGACCGTCGGGCGCCTCGGCTCGACTGGCGTGGATACCTTCGCGAGTCTCAATTGCCAGCATGAGCGCGGCATTGCGCAACTGTTCTGCGGGCTCGATCTGCACGGCTATGGCGACGCGCTGCTGGCGGGTCCACTTGGCAACGTGACGATCCACGCGAACTGGTGGAATCCGGCGCGCGCGACGGTGCGCTATGTCGACGGCCGCGTCGTCGAACTCGACGAGCCGTTCGAGGGCGGCGGACTCAACTACGAGACCGCGCACTTCTGCGAGCTGCTGCGCGCGGGCGCGCTCGAAAGCCCGGTGATGACGCACGACACCTCGCGCCGCATGCTCGCCATGGCCGACGCCGCGCGAGCGGCGCTCGGACTGCGTTTCCCCTGCGAGTGACAAGCTAAACTGCGGCCTGCAAGCGAAACGGCCCGCATGTGCGGGCCGTGTATGAAAACGCATGTGCTATCAGTGGCGCGCAGGCAGCGCGAGGCGCTTTTCGTACCAGTGCTGCACCCATTCGAGCACCTGGCAGAGCACCCAGTATACGGCGGCGGCCGCGAGATAGAGCGGTAGCGGCTGATACGTCGAAGCGATGATTTCCTGCGCGCTGCGCAGCAGCTCCGTCACGGTGATGACCGAAACGAGCGACGTGTCCTTGATGAGGCTGATGAGGCTGTTCGAGAGACTCGGCACGGCGATGCGCAACGCCTGCGGTGCGATCACGTAGCGCAGGGTCTGGCTGCGCGAGAGGCCGAGGCTATAGGCCGCGAGCCACTGTCCGCTATGAATGCCGAGAATCGCGCCACGCATGCTCTCCGAGAGATACGCCGCCACGTTCGCAGAAAGCGCGATCACGCCTGCGGGCGTCGGGTCGAGCGAGATGCCGACGCTCGGCAATCCGTAATAAATGACGAAGATCTGCACGAGCAGCGGCGTGCCGCGCATCAGGCTCACATACACGCGCGCGATGAAGACGAGCGCGCGGTTCGAGCTGATGCCCATGAGCGCGAGCACGGCACCGCCGATGAGCCCGAAGATCATCGAAAGCACGGCGAACTTGACCGTCAGCACCGCGCCCTGTGCGAGCACCGGCAGCGACTGGATGATGAGCGTATAGATGGGCATGGGCGTAGGTAACGAATGGAAGTGGCGCGGTTTGCAATGGATGCATATGTGCGAAGGGCGGCATCGTGCGATGCCGCCCTTCGCGTCAGCCGGACTGTGCGGCGCTCGCGATCATTGCCGGATCATTGCGAGATCGGCTTCGTCACGTCGATGCCGAACCACTTGTCCGAGATCTTCGTGAAGGTGCCATCGGCTTCGAGCTGCGTCATCGCTTCGTCGATCGCCTTGGCGAACTTCGGATTGCCCTTCTTGAACGGAATGGCCGACGGGTTGCCGGCGCCGACCGTTGCGCCCGTGCGCAGCGGCAGCTGCGAGTTCTTGAGCAGGTAGGCGAGCATCAGGCGGTCGTTCAGCGCCGCGTCGAGGCGGCCCGCTGCGAGGTCGCGCAGATATTCGGGGGCACCCGGATAGGTCTTCACGTCGATGCCCGGCACCGACTTGGCCATGTCCATGTAATTGGTGCCGAGGCCGACGCCGAGCTTCTTGCCCTTGAGGTCTTCGAGCGTCTTGAACTGGCGCGTGTCGTCCTTGCGCTGAATGAGTTGCGCAGCCGAGTACGTGTACGCCGGCGAGAAGTCGAGCGCGGCCTTGCGCTGGTCGGTCACGCCGACCTGGTTCACGATCACGTCGAACTTGCCTGCCTGCAGGCCCGCGATGATGCCGCTCCATTCGGTCGTGACGAATTCGGGCTTGAGGCCCATTTTCGCCGCGACGGCTCGCGCGATGTCGACGTCATAGCCGACCAGCTCGCCGTTGGGCGCCTTCGAGTTGAACGGCGGGAACGTGCCTTCGAGACCGATGCGCAGCGTGCCGCGCGCCTTGACCTGGTCGAGCAGGTCATCGGCGTGGGCGCTGGCTGCGACGAACGATGCGCCAACGATTGCAAGTGCAAGGAGTTTTTTCAGCAAACCGGATTTCATGTTTTCCTCTTGTTCTGCTGCTGCGATTCTGGTGCTAGTGCACAGCGCCTCCGATGCGCCATGACTAGCGTGCCACTATAGCTTTACGCGCGGCCCGAGGCCAGCGCCCGCGCACATTCGGCGACGAGCGCCGGGCCCCGGTAGATGAAGCCCGTGTAGACCTGCACGAGCGAGGCGCCGGCGGCGATCTTGGCGCGCGCGTCGTCGCCCGAAAAAATGCCGCCCACACCGATGATGGGCACGTCGCCGCCCAGCTCGGCGCGCAGCTTGCGGATCACGTTGTTCGAGGCGTCGAACACCGGGCGTCCCGAGAGGCCGCCCGTTTCGTTCGCATTTGGCATGCCTTCCACCGCTGCGCGCGAGAGCGTGGTGTTGGTCGCGATCACGCCTTCGATCTTGTGGCGCAGGAGCGTGTCGGCGATTTCCTTGATCTGCCCGTCGTCGAGATCGGGCGCGATCTTGAGCGCGAGCGGCACGAGCTTGCCGTGCATGTCGGCGAGACGCTGCTGCTTGTCCTTGAGTGCGGCGAGGAGGGCGTCGAGTTCGCCGCCGCCTTGCAGCTGGCGCAGATTCTTCGTGTTCGGCGACGAGATATTGATCGTCACGTAGCTCGCGAACGGATAGACGCGCTCGAGGCAGAAGAGATAGTCGTCGACGGCGCGCTCGATCGGCGTGTCGGCGTTCTTGCCGATATTCAGGCCGAGAATGCCGCGATAGCGCGCGGCCTGCACGTTCTTCACGAACTGCTCGACGCCGTGGTTGTTGAACCCCATGCGGTTGATGATGCCGCCCGCCTGCGGCAGCCGGAAAATGCGCGGGCGCGGATTGCCCGGCTGCGGGCGCGGCGTCACGGTGCCCACCTCGATGAAGCCGAAGCCGAGCGCGGCGAAACCGTCGATCGCGGCGCCCTCCTTGTCGAGGCCCGCGGCGAGCCCCACCGGGTTGCGGAAGGCGAGGCCCATGACGGTGCGCGGCGAATCGGGCACGCGCGGGGCGAGCAGGCCCGCCATGCCGGTGCGGCCGGCGGCGCCGATCATGCGCAGCGAGAGGTGATGGGCGTCTTCGGCGTCCATGCGAAAGAGCTGGTCGCGGACGAACGGATAAAGGGTGCTGAACACGGGGGAGAAGGCGCGGGCGCCAGAAAATGGGAACCCGCTATTTTAGCGGTAACGCGGAGCCTGGGCGATGCGCCCGGGGCTCAGGCTTCAGCCGTGAGTGCGGTCCATGCGCCGTCGAAGAGGCCTTCGAGCGGCTGGAAGCGCGCCTTGTAGGCCATTTTCGGGCTCTCGCGGATCCAGTAGCCGAGATAGACGTAAGGCAGCTGAAGGCTGCGGGCCTGCTCGATCTGCCAGAGGATGTTGTAGGTGCCGTAGCTCGTATGGAGCGTGTCCGGATCGAAGAACGTGTAGACCGAGGAGAGCCCGTCGCCGAGGATGTCGATCATGCTCACCATGCGCAACGCGCCGGGCTCGTCCGGATGCGCAGGGTCCGGCTCGCGGAATTCGACCAGCCGCGAGTTGATCCGGCTTTGCAGCAGGAACTGCTCGTACTGGTCGCGGCTGTCGCGATCCATGCCGCCGCCCGCGTGGCGCGCGGACTGATAGCGCATGTAGAGCGCGTAATGCGCCTCGTCGTAGTGCAGCGGCGCGACCGTCGCGACGAGCGCGCCGTGCCGCTTCCATGCGCGGCGCTGCGTGCGGCTCGGCGTGAAGCGCTCGACCGGCACGCGCACCGGCACGCACGCGCGGCAACCGTCGCAATAGGGGCGATAGGTGAACACGCCCGAGCGCCGGAAGCCGGCCTTCACGAGATCGGTATAGACGTCGGAATTGATGAGATGACTGGGCGTTGCCACCTGTGAGCGCGCGATGCGCCCCTCCAGGTAACTGCAGGGATAGGGCGCCGTTGCATAGAATTGCAGCGCGGAAAGCGGTGAAAGCGGCAGCTCGTTTGGATGCGTCACGTTGGCAGCTCTCGTAGCAGTTCGGATCGTCGCGTGGCGCGCGCGTCGCGCCCCCAGCCTCGCGCGCAAGCCTTGCCGGGCCATACGGCGCGCCGCACATGGCGTGCCAGGGAAGGCCGGGCGGCGACGGGTTCGCTATTGAGTCTAACATTGACGCCGAACATGTATCCATCGAATTGAGCGGGCTGTAGCAAGTGCGCACGCAGCAATCGTGCGCCGCTCATGTGCCACTCATTTACCGCTCACCGGCGATTCACGCTGCGGGCAAGAACTCGTCAGGCGCGCCTGTGCCGCCGAGCAGATCGGCGAGCACGGCTTTGTCGAATTTCCAGGGAATGGGCGCGGCGTTCACGTGCGTGCGCACGTGGGCGATGAACGCCTTGCGCGAGATTTCGCGCCCGCCGAGCGAGGCGAGATGCGCGGTGTTCTGCTGGCAATCGATCAACTCGACGCCGTGGCGGCGCAAATGCGCGACGAGCGCTGCGAGCGCGATCTTCGAGGCGTCGGTCATGGAGGCGAACATCGACTCGCCGAAGAACATCGTGCCGAGCGCCACGCCGTAGAGTCCGCCTACACGCTCGCCGCCGAACCAGGCCTCGACGCTGTGCGCATCGCCCACGCGGTGCAGGGTCGAGTAGGCGTCGATCACGTCGCCGGTGATCCAGGTGCCGCGCTGGCCGCGCCGCGGCGCGTTCGCGCACGCGCGCATCACGGCGGCGAAATTGTTGTCGACGCGAATTTCCCACGCATCCTCACGCAGTACGCGCTTGAGCGTTTTCCTGAAGGAGGGCGAGACCTTGAATTCGTCGGGGCGCAGGATCATGCGCGGGTCGGGGCTCCACCAGAGCACCGGCTGGCCGTCCGAGTACCACGGGAAAATGCCGCGCCGGTAGGCATCGATGAGGCGCGAGGGGAGCAGGTCCGCGCTCGCGGCGAGCAGGCCCGGCGCGCCGCTCGCCGCGCCGAGTGCGCGCTCGACGGCGGGAAACGGTTCGTCGGGCGAAAGCCAGGGGACCATCGTCGCGGGCGCAGTCAGAAGGGCGATCAGCCGTCGCGCAGCGAGCGCAGGACGTCGCCGGTGTGCAGCCCGAAGCTGCCCGACTGGCGATCGGCGAAGAAACAGCGCAGGGTCTGCCCGACCGTAGGGAACGCAATGTCGTCCCAGGGAATCTCGTGCTCCTCGAAAAGCCGCACTTCGAGGCTTTCCTCGCCAGCTGCGATATCGATGTCGAGCAGGCGCGCGAGATAGAACAGATGCACCTGATGCACGCGCGGCACGTTCAGGAGCGAAAAGAGGTTCTGCACCTCGACGCGCGCGCCGGCTTCCTCGAGCGTCTCGCGCGCCGCGGCTTCGGCGGTCGTCTCGCCCATCTCCATGAAGCCGGCCGGCAGCGTCCAGTAGCCGTAGCGCGGCTCGATCGCGCGGCGGCACAACAGCACCTTGTCTTCCCAGACCGGAACCGTGCCGACCACGTTGCGCGGATTCTGATAGTGGATGGTGCCGCAGTGTGAGCAGACGTAGCGTTCGCGATTGTCGCCGGGCGGAATGAGCAGGCTGACCGCCTGACCGCAAGTCGAGCAGAATTTCATGGGCACGATAGGGGGATGGGTGATGCGAGTTTATCACCGCTCAGCGGCTTCGCTCATGTGCCCAACGCTGGGAAGGCCGCGTCTTGAAGAGGCGTAAACGGAAAAAGGGTTACAGGCCAATGACCTGTAACCCTTTCGAATTCTGCTGGTTGCGGGGGTAGGATTTGAACCTACGACCTTCGGGTTATGAGCCCGACGAGCTGCCAGACTGCTCCACCCCGCGTCCGTCGAAGAAAAGATTATATGACAGTTCGCGCCGCGTTGCAACAACGAATGACGAGTGCCTTTCCAGGCGTTTGCAAAATGTTTGCAGGACGCGCGCGTCATGGCATCTTGAATCGTCAGGATAGAATCGGGGCTCGTTCGGCGCCGTGCATGCTCTTCGCAGCGTTCACGCTGCGCCTTTGCCTTCTACAGCGCACTGCGCTTCATTTGCCTCTTCCATGGACATTCCCCTCGATCTGCAATCGATAGCCGCTCAGGAGCACGCGCTGGTGTTTCCCCGTTTCGACGCCGATCGCGCCTGGCAGCTCGGCGCGCATCTGCATGAACTCGCGCGCGCTCGCGCGCTGCCTGTCGCCATCGATGTGCGCACCTTTGGCCAGCAGCTCTTCTTCTGCGCGCTGGACGGCGCCACGCCCGACAACGCCGACTGGGTGCGCCGCAAGTCGCGCGTGGTCGAGCACTTCCGGCGCAGCTCCTATGCGATCGGCTTGCGCATGCAGCAAACCGGCTCGACGCTTGCCGAAAAGCACGGCCTGCCCAGCAGCGAATTCGCGCCGCACGGCGGTTCGTTTCCGCTTACGGTGGCGGGCGCGGGCGTGATCGGCTCGATCACGGTCTCGGGCCTGCCGCAGCGCGCCGATCACGAACTGGTGGTCGAAGCGCTGTGCGCGCAACTCGACGTCGACTACGCGCAGCTCGCGCTCTCGAAGGTCTGAGACGATGCGCATTCCTCCGTTTTCGGCCTGGACCTGGCTCGTCATCGCGATTGTCGCGGAAGTCATCGCCACCTCTGCGCTGCGCGCGTCGGATGGCTTCACGCGGCTCGTGCCGTCGGCGATCGTCGTGGTGGGGTATGGCATCGCGTTCTACGGGCTCTCGCTGACGTTGCGCAGTTTGCCGGTGGGCATCGTCTATGCGGTGTGGTCGGGCGTAGGCATTGTGCTCATCACGCTCGTGGCGATGGCGCTCTATCGGCAGGTGCCCGATCTGCCGGCCGTGCTCGGGCTCGGTCTCATCGTGGCCGGGGTGGTCGTGCTGAATCTGTTCTCGAAGATGCAGGCGCATTGAAAGACGGCGGCGTAACCGGCGACTGCGTTGACCGCCGCATTGGCCACGTTCGCGCCAGACCTTGCGCCTCGCGCGTAACATGGCCGGTTACCGCCGTGTGCCGCGTCGTCCTCCGGCGGCAATGCTTTCTGCAGATTTTCCCCATTGGGGCTGGACATGATCATTCGCTTTCCCGCCGACGCGCCGCTCTATCGCGACGCCAATCTGACCGTGGTCTTTCCCGCACTCGTTGACGGCACACGCGTACCCTGTGCGATTTCCGTCGAGGCGCTCGAGGACCATTTCGGCGCGCTGCCCGCGAACCGCGACGCGTGGATGCAGGCGTTCGACGCCGGCCGCTCGCGCATCGAGGCTGTGGCACGCGCCCACCTCGAACTCAGCAACGGCACGCCGGTGCTGCTCAAGAGCGGTCACTTTCCGCCCGGACGCCTGGACTCGTAGGCTCGTACTCGTAGTCAGGCACGCCCGTTCGGGCGTCACGGGATTTTTGGTTGCCGCAACCGGCTAGCGTCGCCATGAGCATCGTCGAACGCAAGGACCGCGAACTCCACGCAAGGCAAGCAGCGCGCGCGCACGACCAGCGCGAGCGCATCCTCGACGCTGCGCGCCGCATCGTCATGCGCGAAGGCCTCGCCGCGCTTTCCATGCGCAAGATCGCCGATGCGATCGGTTATTCCCCTGCGTCCCTCTACCTTTATTTCGCCGGCCGCGACGAGATTGCCGAGGCGCTCGGCCGCGAAGGCTACGCACAACTGCTCGCGCAGCTCGAACCGCTCGCGCTGATCGCCGACGCGCGCGAGCGGCTTCATGCGCTTGCGCATGCATACGTGGCGTACGGCTGCGACCATCCGCAGACTTACGAACTCATCTTCATGGCGCACAAGGCGCGCCCGGAGCACGTGGGGCCGGCCGCCCGCCGTCAACGCGATGCGCTGGCCGATGCGGCTGGCGCGCCTGAAGCGGACGCCGCGCCGGCCTGCGGCGCGCAACTCTTTGCCGCCACGCTGTCCGTGCTGACGCCGGCGAGCGGGGCGCATGTCGATGGCACCCTGCTCGCGCAGTCGCTCTGGGCTACGCTGCACGGCGTGGTGATGCTCACGCTCGCGCGCGCTGGCTTTGAGCACGCGGCGCCCGGTCCGTTGATCGACGCCACGCTCGATGCCTGGTTCGGCACGCGCGCCGCCGCGGCCACGTTGCCGGCCGGGCAAGCGCACGGTGTGGCGTCGTGATAGCCTCAAAAAGTCTGTGCTCGCGCCTCGCCCGACGCAGGCGCCGCTCATCGTTCTGCCTTGCCAATCGCCATGTCACACGAAGCCAACGCAAGCCCGACTGCAGCCGATGCCGACTCGCACGTGCTTACGCGCGTAGCGAACCGCATCGGTTTTATCGAACTCGAGCGCCCGCAGGCGCTCAATGCGCTCACCACCGCCATGGTCCGCACGATGCACGCGGCCCTCGATCGCTGGCGCGACGACCCGGGCGTGCTCGCCGTGATCGTGCGCACGCGCCACCCGCGCGCGTTCTGCGCGGGCGGCGATATTCGCTTTCTGTACGAGTCGTACCGCGCGGGCGAACAGGCGGCGCTCGACACGTTCTTCGCCGACGAATATCGCCTCAACCACGCCATCTTCACCTTTCCGAAGCCGTACATCGCGATGCTCAACGGCGTGGTCATGGGCGGCGGCATGGGCATCTCGCAGGGCGCGCATCGCACGGGCGGGCTGCGGCTCGTGGGTCCGACCACGCGCATGGCGATGCCGGAGACGCGCATCGGCCTCTTTCCCGATGTCGGCATGGGCTGGTTCCTTGCGCGCACGCCTGGTGCGATCGGGCGCTATCTCGCGGTGACCGGCGAGACGCTCGATCAGGCCAGCGCCGTGTATGCGGGCCTCGCCGACGCGTCGCTCGACGAGTCCGCGTGGCCGTCGCTGCTCGATGCGCTGGAGAGCGAGCCGTTTGCGAGCGGCGCGGAAGTGGTCGCGCGCATCCGCCAGGCGGCCTTGCCTGCGCCCGGCTTGCGGCGCCTCGCCGAAGGGTCCTCGCTGGCCGCGGTGCGCGGCTGGATCGACCAGCATTTCTCGCTCGCCGATGTGCCGGCCATGCTGGCATCGCTTGAAGCCGCTCGCCATGCGGGCGCGGGCGACCAGGCGCAATGGGCCGGGCAGATGGTGGACGTGCTGCGCGAGCGTTCGCCGCTTTCCATGGCGGTGTCGCTCGAGGTGGTGTCGCGCGCGGAGGGCACGATGGCCGACTGCCTGCGCCGCGACCTCGACCTCACGCGCTCGAGCTTCGCGATCGGCGACGTGATGGAGGGCATCCGTGCGCGCATCATCGACAAGGACAATCATCCGCACTGGCGCTTCGCGAATAGCGAAGACGTGCGCCGCGAAGACGTCGAGCGGATGTTCGAGAGTCCCTGGAGCTTGATGGAGCATCCGCTGCGCGAACTCATCGGTTGAGCTGGCGAGGGCGAGGGAACGGTCGGGGAGGTGTGAGGGAAACGCGCGGCGGGAAAACCCGGGCCGCGCATTGCGCACGGCCCGCAGGCGGGCTCAGTCTTCGGCGGTTTCGCTCATGAACGCACGCATGAAAACCAGTGCGCCCCAGCCCCACATCGCATTCGAGGCGAAGCCCGTGGCAAGCCGCGGCAGCATGTTGCCGGTCGGCCAGATGCCGCGCAAGGGATCGACGACGAACACCATCGCCGCGGTGAGCACGATGCCGCCGAACACGAAGGCCTGAACCCACGGCGCGGGACGCGAAGGCGACACGCGCAGCAGCCACGCCATCAGCACGGCCCAGATGGCGCTCCAGATCGCATTCACGAGGAACTCGGGCAGCCCGAGCGGCTGGAACGGGTCCGTCGAAAATCCGGCCGCGTCGATGACTTGTGCGGCATGCAGGAGCGCGAGCGTCGCCTCGCGAAAGAAGAGCGACGCCAGAAAGCCGGATACGAACGGCAGAATCAGTTTTTGCATGGAGTCTTGCGAGAGCTTCTTGGCCTCGCTGCGCAATGCGCCTCATGGAGCGGTGCGCGCGCGGCGTGGCGGTGTTTTTGTGGGTGCGTGCGCCATTATATCGGCGCGCGGTGCGCGCGAGGCGCACCGTATGCTAAAGCGTCGGGCAAAGCACGAAAGTGGAAAACCTAAGCTCAAAAAAATCGTTCTAAAGGGTGCGAGCGGTCCCTAGACTGGTTCCCCATGAAGACGGCGCCGCCGTCGCCGGGCGCTCTCGCGAGGCGCACGGGGAATGCGCGAGCGCATTCCGTCTGCTGTCGAATCCTTTCAATCGAGCCACGAGCGGCGCATTCGTTTGCGCGGCGTGCCCGCGCGCGCTCGCTGGCCGGCAGTCACCCGATTCGTGTTTCGAATTTCCAGGCAGGAGCAACGCATGAATGTGTTCTGGTTCATCCCGACCCACGGCGACAGCCGCTATCTGGGCACGACCCAGGGCGCGCGCGCGGCCGATCTCGCGTATTTCCAGCAGATCGCCGTCGCCGCCGATACGCTCGGCTACGAAGGCGTCCTGCTGCCCACGGGCCGCTCGTGCGAGGACGCGTGGGTCGTGGCGTCGAGCCTCATTGCCGCGACGCGGCGTCTGAAGTTTCTCGTGGCGATCCGCCCGGGCCTCTCGTCGCCGGCACTCTCGGCACGGATGGCCGCCACGTTCGACCGGCTTTCCAATGGCCGTCTGCTCATCAACGTCGTGACGGGCGGCGACACTGCCGAGCTGGAAGGCGATGGCCTCTTCGTCGATCACGACACGCGCTACGAAATCACCGACGAGTTCCTGCATATCTGGCGCAAGCTGCTCGCGGCATCGCACGCGAACGAAGCGATCGACTTCGAGGGGCGCCATCTGCGCTCGGTGGGCGGCAAGGTGCTGTATCCGCCCGCGCAGCATCCGCATCCGCCGTTGTGGTTCGGCGGCTCGTCGCCGGCCGCGCACGCCATGGCGGGCGCGCACATCGACACCTATCTGACGTGGGGCGAGCCCCCCGAAGCCGTCGCGCGCAAGATCGCCGACATTCGCGCGCGCGCGGCCGGGCATGGACGCACGATTCGCTTCGGCATTCGCCTGCACGTGATCGTGCGCGAGACCGAAGACGAAGCGTGGGCCGCCGCCGACAAGCTCATCAGCCACCTCGACGACGAGACGGTCGCGCGCGCCCAGGCCGCGTTCGCGAAGATGGATTCGGAAGGCCAGCGCCGCATGGCCGCGCTGCACGGCGGCAAGCGCGGCACGCGCAAGGATCTCGAGGTGTATCCGAATTTGTGGGCGGGCGTGGGCCTCGTGCGCGGCGGCGCGGGCACGGCGCTCGTCGGCAATCCTGAACAGGTGGCCGCGCTCATGAAGGAATATGCGCAGCTCGGCATCGAGACGTTCATTTTGTCCGGCTATCCCCATCTCGAGGAATCCTACCGGTTTGCGGAACTCGTGTTCCCGCTGCTGCCGGGGCGCGCGGCGAAGGTCGCGGGCGGCCCGCTCTCGGGGCCGTTTGGCGAAGTGGTCGGCAATCACTATCTGCCGAAAGTGAGCCAGAGCTGAGGCGCTGGAGACAGGCAATCGTGGAGGACGCAACGATGACGCAATCCGTAGTAACGGCTGCACCCGCACGCGACCGCTCGCGCCCAGGCGGCGGCGTGCTGCGCGCCGCGCGGGCCTTCGTGCGGGCGGGCCGGCGGCGGCTCGCCCCCTGGCTCGTGCCGCTGGCGGTGCTGGCGATCTGGGAGATCGCCGCAAGAAGCGGCGCGCTCTCGACGCGCGTGCTGCCCGAGCCGCTCGCCGTGGTGCGGGCGGCATGGTCGCTGATCGAGTCGGGCGAAATGTGGGCCGACGTGCGCGTGAGCACGTGGCGGGCGCTTTCGGGGTTCGCGATCGGCGGCGGCATCGGGCTCGTGCTCGGACTGGCTACCGGGCTCTTCAAGCCCGCTGAAACCGCGCTCGATTCAACCGTGCAGATGGTCCGCAATATTCCGGCGCTCGCCATGATTCCGCTCGTGATTCTCTGGTTCGGCATTGGCGAGGAGGCGAAAGTCTTTCTCGTGGCGCTGGGCGTATTCTTTCCCGTCTACGTGAATACGTTCCACGGTATCCGCTCGGTGGACGCCAATCTCGTCGAGATGGCGCGCAGCTACGGGCTCAAAGGGTTCGCACTTTATCGCGAGGTGATATTGCCGGGGGCGTTGCCTTCGATTCTCGTCGGCGTGCGTTTCGCGCTCGGTCTGATGTGGGTGACGCTGATCGTCGCCGAAACGATCTCCGCGCAGTCGGGCATTGGCTACATGACGATGAACGCGCGCGAATTCCTGCAAACCGATGTGGTGGTGGTCGGCATCCTGCTCTATGCAGCGCTCGGCAAGCTCGCCGACTGGCTCGCGAAATCGCTCGAGCGCGTGGCGCTGCGCTGGCACCCCGCTTATCAACAGGAGAACGAAGCATGAGCGCGAGTCAACTGGCGCCGAACTACGGCGTAAAGCGGGAAGCCTTCGAGCGCGTGCAGGCGCGCGAACGCAACGACAGGGCGCAGGCGACGCGCGAGGGCGCGTCACTGCGTACACACGCACCTGAAGTGGACGCCGCCGTCGCCCTTCGCGGCGTGGGCAAGCGCTACGGCGAGCGCGCCGTGCTCGCCGGTTTCGACCTCGCGATCGAGCGCGGCAGTTTTGTGTCGATCGTAGGACGCAGCGGTTGCGGCAAGTCCACGTTGCTGCGCCTGATCGCCGGCCTCGAAACGCCGGACGAGGGCGCGGTGGAGCGGCGCGGCGCAGAGGGCGCGCCGCTCGATACGCGCATCATGTTTCAGGACGCGCGCCTCTTGCCGTGGAAGACCGTCTTGCAGAACGTGATGCTAGGACTTGGGCGCGGCGCGCGTGACGACGCCCGCGCGGTGCTCGACGAGGTGGGTCTGCTCGCGCGTGCCGACGAGTGGCCCGCGCGCCTCTCGGGCGGCCAGCGCCAGCGGGTGGCGCTCGCCCGCGCGCTCGTGCATCGTCCGAGCCTGTTGCTGCTCGATGAGCCGCTCGGCGCACTCGACGCGCTGACGCGTCTCGAGATGCATGCGCTGATCGAGCGCCTGTGGCGCGAGCATCGCTTCACCGCACTGCTGGTGACGCACGACGTGCACGAAGCCGTCGCACTGGGCGACCGTATTTTGCTCGTCGAGGCGGGGCGCATCGCGCTCGATCAGCGCGTGCCGCTCGAGCGCCCGCGGGCGCGCGTCGACGCACGCTTCGCCGCGCTCGAGGAGCGCGTGCTGCAGCGCGTGCTCGGCCACGGGCCACAGCAAGCCGCCGGACGGCCGTTGGGCGCTGTGGCTTGAATCATCGTTTATCAGGAATCCTCTTGTTTATCCTCGAACTCACGGAGCCGAGCTTATGAGCATTACCGCCATCAACGTACGCAACCAGTTTCGCGGCAAGATCAAGGAGATCATTCGCGGACCCGTCGTTTCGGAAGTCGATGTCGACACAGCATTCGGCATCGTCACCTCGGTCATCACCACGCGCTCAATCGACGAACTCGAACTGAAGGTGGGCTCGGAAGTGGTCGCGCTGGTGAAGTCGACGGAGGTGTCGATCGCGCGCCTGTGAAGCGTGCCCGCGCGTCGCGGTGTCCGGAAGTGCTAGCATGACCCGTCAGCGGACGACGGAGAGGCGAGCATGGAGCCGAAGGGCATCGACATGGGCGACTACCAGGAGCGCTACAAGGACTACGACATCGAAGTCGCGGTCGAGCAGGTGCTCACGGGCGTGAAGGCACACTATCGCGTGCTGAAGGACGATACGGTCGTGGAGGACTGGCAACTCGTGCATATCACGCGCCTCTGGTCCACCGAGCACGCGGCGGCCGAGGCGGGCTTCGAAGCGGCACGTGTGTGGATCGATGCGCGCGGCACGTCGGCGCGCTAGCGTTTGCCTTGCGAAACCGCGCCAGGCGGCTGGTTTGCCCGGCGGCCCGCGTCGGCGAACATGTCGCGTAGTTGCTGGCGCTCGGCGCCGGTCAGATGTGCGGCGGCGGCCGGCATCGTGAGCACGAGGTGCAGCGTAAGGTTGCCGTGCACGCCATTGCGGTCCGCGAGTCCAGCACCCGCCAGACGGATCGGCGTGCGCGCATTCGCGTTCGCGGGTATTTTCACATCGAACGTGCGGCCGAGCACCTTGGCCTGAACGCCGCCGCCTAGCATGGCCGTCACGAAGTCGACTGGAAGCTCGCAAGCGAGATCGAGCCCGTTGCGCGTAAAGCCCGGGCCGCAAACGATGGAGACGGAGAAAGTCGCGTCTCCCGGTGGGCCGCCGTTCACGCCGGGGTGGCCGCCGCCGGCCACCACCAGACGCTGACCGTCCCATGCGCCGTGTGGAATCTCGACCACTTCCGACTTGCGCCATGTCTTTACGCCGGTGCCGTGACATTGTTCGCAAAGCGCGCCGCGATCTTCCTGTTCGCACGCGGGACACGGACCTTTGACAGGGTAGTGGGCTTGAACGCCGCCGCCATTGAGCGCGACTTCTAGCGGCAGGAATAGCTCGACGAGGCAGTTGGCGCCGCGCATGGGCGGGGCCGCGCGGCGCTGACGCGGTTGCGCTTCGCCGTTGCGGGTCTTGCTGGCCGGACTCGCGGCGCCAGTTGTCCTCGCCGTTGGCGCGATGCGCCTGCCGCTCAGAATCTCGAAGGCCTCCTGAATGAGCTTGAAGACCGGCTCGACTGCCGCCTCGCGACCCTTGTTGCGGTCGGGGTGGTACTTCGCGCGCAGTTGACGGTAGGCGCGCTTGATTTCTGCCGGCGACGCAGTCTCCGGCAGTTGCAGCCGCCTGTAGTATTCCTCGAAGCTCAAAGGCGTTCCCGGGTGTCTCTCGTGCACAGACGCAAAAAAGCCCGCAACCAGTGCGGGCTCATTTGTTCACTGCTGAATTCTTTGGGGTGGCTGATGGGACTCGAACCCACGACAACAGGAGTCGCAATCGAGTCGTCGAACACCAAATTCAGGTTAAAAATCAAAGCCCTGTGATTTTGATTTCGGAAAATGCGCCACTTCATCGACCTGGCACTTGCGCGGGTTTGCGGCGGAGCGTTCCAAAATGTTGTTATTTTAGCCGGTCCAGCTAATTTCGTTGCTTTGGTATCCGCACTGAGCCCGAGCTTCAGGTCGCGGAACGCGCGTGCGACCTTAGGGATTCCGTTGCGATCGGTGACGAACTTCCAGCGGTTGTCCGACAGCTAGTCGATCATCATTCGCTACATGCCTTGAGTGCGTCGGTCCCCAGCTATTGGGGGCGATTACCAGTTACATGCATAGCGACGGCGCCGGCCATGCTACTATTTCCTTTCAATTTGAAAGGAGACTGCTGATGGGCTGGAACGTGCGCTTCACCGACTACCGTGGCTATGACCTTCATTCGGAAACACTTGAGTGCCCCAATGAAATGTGGGTATGGCGCGCGAAAGTAAGCAGGGGCACGGAACGCGACATCGCTTCGAGTCAAGACCTGGAGACGAGCCACAGGACTCGGGACGATGCGGAAAGCGCCGGGTTCGCTTGGGGGCGCGCGATGGTCGATGAAATCTTGACGGGCTAGGCTCGTCGCGCTCATTGCTGCCTGTAGCGCGCTCTGCGTCGCTCGCCCTTCGCACAGGCTTGCCCACAGTTTCTGTGGAGAACTGCGCGCTTTCGCCAAAACCTGTGTCACTCGGCGCTCTCGTCGCATCGGAAGGCGCGAGAGCGACTCGTTCGCCGGCGGCGATGAGTCGGCAGGCTTCGATGTGATCCGGGGCTCGACAGCGTGCAGACCTTTACCACGGCGCGAAGCGCGGCGTTGATGCGGATGTTTCGTTGATTGATGCCATCGCTTCCTCTATTCGCTACGCGGTCGTTGCTTCGCCGGCTGCTGCGATGCCCCTGCCGCGCGCTTCGCGCTTCGCTTGTCGATCTCGTTGTAATACGCAGTCATCTCTCTGCCGCTATGTGATGGGGGGATTGCCCCAAGTCGCTAAAGGTTGCTGCCACAGCCGCCGTTAACGATTTCCGTGGCGCGTCCACATTCACTTAACAATCTCTAAAAATTCAACCTCGGCGCCGGTGTTAGATTGCAACCGGGAGGAGAGCCAATGAACAATCACGTCATTCGCTACAAGGGATACATCGTCGATTTCACGCCGTTTGATGTTGGCAACGGAGAATTCGGTCCGCGGTGGGCCATCGCAATGGACGATATTGTCTGGGCTGGCAGTGTCCCGTTGTCTAGCGGTCGTTTGATGCATCGCGGTACTTACGAAGAGGCAACAGCAATCGGGAAGCTGCAAGCTTTGCAAATGATTGACCTCGACTAATGCTGCGTGTCAGGTTACGCAACCACTGCGCTGCGTATTGATTTGATTGATCTCGTCGTCGTACTTGGCCATCTCTCTGCTGTTGTGTGGCGCGGATCTGGCAGCGTACGAATGTACTGAACGCTGCCTCGAAAATCCTTGGTCGTTTCTGACGCTAATGTGTGATTAACTTGCTCCCGCTCGCGTCCATGCGAGCGGCGCAGCAAGCGTAATCGGTGCAATGGTGCGGAGAATCATTGCCAGTCGTCGGGGACAAACTTTGGACAAAGTTGACGAGCTCACAACTGCCTACGAGGCTTGGGTCGCGGCACGCGAAGCATTGGCGCGTGATCTTCCGCCGCTGATCCTCGAAAACCCAAACGACGATTTGATACGCGCCCTGATCGCACGCGAGGTCGCTACTCATCGGCAATTCGTTGCGGCGAGAGATCGCGCAAACGGCATTACTTAGGCGACGGTTCAAAAGTGTTTCATGCCTGGTTCAGGCTGACGACCCGGCCCAGCTCACTGCGGAGGCGCAATTCGCCAGACCTCAACATTTTCACGCAGCGCGCCAATGTTGCGGGGAAGCGCGAGTTCGTTGTTATGGCGATACCGAAGCACGATGTACCGAACCAGAATTCGGCGGCGGATGGCTTGAAGCATGCGATTTCAAGCGCGAACTCAACCGCGACACCTGTCGGTGCGATTGATTACGTTGACCAGGTTACCGCGGGGCACATGGGTGCAGACTGCCGCGTGCCCGATGCATATGTGCAGAACGTGCACACACAAAGGATTGCAGCCGTCGCATACGGGATCGCTTTCGCGGTCAACCGCTCGCGCCGCCTTTTGTTGACCGCCGCCGGCCGGCCACATGTAGCGCCTGGTTTTCAGAGCGGCAGGGCGCCGCATGGCGTTCACTGGATGAATCCGTCGGCTCGCGCCGCTTCGACTTGGTCTGCGGACGGTTCAGTCTGACGAAAATTGCTTATACCGGCGCTTGCACGGATTCCAGAAAGCAAAAAGCCCAGTTCATCGAACTGGGCTAAGTGCTTGAATTCTTTGGGGTGGCTGATGGGACTCGAACCCACGACAACAGGAATCACAATCCTGGACTCTACCAACTGAGCTACAGCCACCGCTGTTTTCCTCAATTAGCGCTGCTTCGAAAGCGGCGTCAATCAAGAAGGAAGATTATATACATACCAAAGCTTGCTTGCCTAGCCCTTTATTCAAGAATTTCGTCCGGAACGCGCAGATATTCGCGGGCCTCGTCGAAGATCGCGAGATCTGCCTTCGCGAGCTTGCGGCTGTCCGAGAGGATACGGCGCCAGCCGCGCGCGCCGGCCACGCCGCGATAGAGGCCCAGCGCATGGCGCACGATCGCGCCCAGGTAAGTGCCGCGCGCAATTTCGCTCGCGCAGTACTCGATTAGCTGCGCTTCCACCTCCTCGCGCGTAAGCGCAGCATCGGTCGAGCCATAAAAGCGCGTATCGACGTCGGCGAGCACGTAGGGGTTGTGGTACGCCTCGCGGCCGAGCATCACGCCATCGACATGCTGCAGATGCTGCTCGACTTCATCGAGCGTCTTGATGCCGCCGTTGATGATGATTTCGAGCTGCGGAAAGTCGCGCTTGAGCTGGTACGCGTAGTCGTACTTGAGCGGCGGGATCTCGCGGTTTTCCTTCGGGCTCAAGCCCTTCAGGATCGCGTTGCGCGCGTGCACGATGAACACCTCGCAGCCCGCTTCGGCAATCGTGCCGACAAAGTCGCGCACGAACGCATAGTCCTCGACCGTGTCCACGCCGATGCGGTGCTTGACCGTCACGGGCACGGAGACGACGTCGCGCATCGCCTTCACGCAGTCCGCCACCAGTTGCGGTTCGTTCATCAGGCACGCGCCGAACGCGCCGCGCTGCACGCGCTCGGACGGGCAGCCGCAGTTCAGGTTGATCTCGTCGTAGCCCCAATGTTCGCCGAGCTTCGCGGCGCGCGCGAGGTCGTCGGGTTCGCTGCCGCCCAGCTGAAGCGCGACCGGCGCCTCGGCCGGCGCGAACGCGAGATGGCGCGGCACGTCGCCGTGGATGAGGGCGCCCGTCGTCACCATCTCCGTATACAGCCACGTGTGCCGGGAGATGAAGCGATGCAGCGAACGGCAGTGGCGATCGGTCCAGTCCATCATCGGCGCGACGGAAACGCGGCGGGGGCTGGCTTGACGGTTGGCGGACATGGCGATGGGAAACCGATGAGTAGCGGCTGGCGTGGAACAACCTTGCATTTTAACGCATACGGGCCGCGTTCTTCGTACCCTTTGCGCACTGCGCCAATTTGCCGGATACCTCTGCAGGAAGCACGCCCGGTAGCCATTTTCGGCCGAAAAACCCTAACGCGGGTATGTAATCCGCAGGGAATTTGCTGCGTCGCGCAAATTATTTTGAGAGCTCTTTTAGGGTCTGTTCGTCGCTCAGCCCCGTCAGAACTGCCTGACAGGATTGTTGTGGAACGGAGAATAGTAAATTCGGATTATCGCGATTATTTTCCGATAGTAGGTGTATACACTGAGTTTCGTTGACGCAGCTCGTGGGCACTGACCTCCCAGGCGCGGCGCCTTCCCGATCCGCAACTGAACCTGATATTGGAGTCCACCATGAAGACCAAACTCATCGCAGCGCTGCTGGTCGCAGCTACCGCTTCTGTTGCCGCTCCGGCGTTCGCCAGCGGCTACGGCCCGGCACCGTTCTATCGCCCGGACGTCGGCGCGCCGGCTTCGCAGCGTGGCCAGAGTGTCCAGACCGTGGCCGCCGAACGCGTCCAGGAACAAGGCGCCCAAACGGCTTACGGCGGTGTCGCCGGCTCGGCTTCGCAGTCGGGCAGCCACGCGAAGGCCACGGGCCCGCAGTCGGTTTTCTTCGGCCAGTAAGTCGCGCCGAAGTTTCCGATTCGTTGCCCAGCCGCCCGTCAGTCGGGCGGCCTGAAAGCCGGATGTCATTGCGACGTCCGGCTTTTGCTTTTCTGCGCCCGTTCTGGTTTTTCCCCCGGGGCGACGCTCAGGATGCGGCGCGCACGCGCTTGTCGATCGCCTCGCGAATGCGATCGAAGGCCGCGTCGAAGGCGTTGTCCTGGGTCGGAAAGCGGCCGGCGGCGATGCCGTCGACGGGCACGTTGCCGTGTTCCGCGTCCGTGAGGCTCTGGATGATCTGCGTCGAGACGAAAAAGCCGACTTCGTGGTCGCCGTCCACGCCGGCTGTCATGTCGAAGCCCATGTATTCGTAGCTGCGTCGGTTTTCCATGCCGATTGCTCCTCGTAGGCGCCTGTGCGGATTCTGGCACGTCTGTCGCCGGGCGGCACCGCGACCGGCCGCGGCGCATTCCGCCACTTGCGGAAGAATGCGGCCGTATTCTGCAACTCCTGAAAAATTTCCCGCGTCGTGGTAGTTTCGGCGCTCCCCAACCGAACTGATGGACAACGTTTCCATGGAATACCGCACACTCGGCGATACCGACGTCAAGGTGAGCCTGATCGGGCTCGGCACGATGACGTGGGGCGAACAGAACACGGAGCGCGAGGCGCACGAGCAGATCGACTACGCGCTCGACCAGGGCGTCACGCTGATCGATGCCGCCGAAATGTACCCCGTGCCGCCGCGCCCGGAGACGCAGGGACAGACCGAGCGCTTCATCGGGACGTGGCTCGCGCAGCATCGCGCGGCGCGCGAGCGCATCGTGCTCGCCACCAAGATTGCGGGCCCGGCGCGCCAGCCGCACAATCCGCAGCACATTCGCGGGCCGCAGAACCAGTTCGACCGCAAGAATCTGACCGAAGCGCTCGACGGCAGCCTGAAACGCCTGCAGACCGACTACGTCGACCTCTATCAACTGCACTGGCCCGACCGCAGCACGATGACGTTCGGCCGCAGCATGTATCCGTATCTCGACGATGCGTACACGGTGCCGATCGAGGAAACGCTCAGCGTGCTCGCCGATTTCGTGAAGGCGGGGAAGATCCGCCATATCGGCGTGTCGAACGAAACGCCGTGGGGCGTCGCGCAGTTCCTGCGTGCGGCCGAAAAGCTCGGGCTGCCGCGCATCGTCAGCATCCAGAATCCGTACAGCCTGCTCAATCGCACGTTCGAAAGCGGCCTGTCCGAATTCGCGCACCGCGAAGCCGTGGGCCTGCTCGCGTATTCGCCGCTCGCGTTCGGCTGGCTGTCGGGCAAGTACGAGGGCGGGGCGCGTCCGGAAGGCGCGCGCATCACGCGGTTCGAGCGCTTCAAGCGCTACAGCAAGCCGGAATCGGTGGCCGCGACGACGCGTTACGTGGAACTCGCCCGCGCACACGGCTACACGCCCGCGCAGTTCGCGCTCGCGTTCGTCAACAGCCGGCCGTTCCTCACCAGCAACCTGATCGGCGCGACCTCGCTCGAGCAGTTGAAGGAAAATATCGCCAGCGCCGACGTCAAGCTCACTCCCGAACTGCTCGCGCAGATCGACGCGTTGCACGAGCAGCAGCCCAATCCGGCCCCTTAACGGGAAAGCCGGAAACCGCGCTGTCCCTTGCCGGGCCGCGCGGCGCCTTGCGAGTCGCCAACGCAGCAAAGTCGTTGGCGATTCGCAAGGCATACACTACGATCCAGCATGCGCCGCCCGGGGCGCCATCACGCCTCGCGTGACGGCGCCCCGGCGGCCGTCCATACGCTCAATCCCGGAGAATTTTCACAATGACGAGCGCACGTCCAGCGCAATCGCCCCCGTCTTACGGCTGGCCCATTTTCATTTTGCTGGCGGTGGCCGGCCTCTTCTACGTGAAGTGGTTCCCGTACTATCACCGCGCATTCACGGCCGAGGAGACGCACTCCATCGGCAAATCGATCCTGATGGGCGGCGCGGCCACGGCCCCCGACCCCTCGTTCTCCGCTGCGCTCGATTACGCCTACGCCTATGGCAAGGCGATCTGGCAGGCCATGGTGCTCGGCCTGCTGCTCGGCTCCGGCGTGCAGGCGCTCCTGCCCGTGCAGTGGGTCGCGCGCGTGCTCGGCCGGCGCGGTTTCGGCAGCGTGGCGGCGGGCGGCCTGCTCGCGGTGCCCGGCATGATGTGCACCTGCTGCGCCGCGCCCGTGGTCGTGGGCCTGCGTGCGCGCAATGCGTCGGCGGGCGGCGCGATCGCGTTCTGGCTCGGCAACTCCGTGCTCAATCCCGCCACGCTCGTGTTCATGGGCTTCGTACTCGGCTGGCAATGGAGTGCGCTGCGTCTCACGCTGGGCCTGCTGATGGTGTTCGGCCTAGGCTGGGTCTGCAACCGGCTCGTGACGCCCGAGGAATCGCGCGCCGCCGACGATCGGCTGGCGCAACTCGCCCAGCAGCACGCCGAAGGCGGCAACGTCTTCGTGCGCTGGGCGCGTATTTTTGCGCGCATGGCCGTGCGGCTGGTGCCGGAATACATCGTGCTGGTGCTGTTGCTCGGCGCGGCGCGCGCGTGGCTGTTCCCGCACATCGGCCCGGAAGTCACGAGCAGCCTTGGCTGGATCGTCACGTTCGCCGTGGTCGGCATGCTGTTCGTGATCCCCACGGCCGGCGAGGTCCCCATCATCCAGGCGATGCTCGCGCTCGGCATGGGCGTGGGTCCGGCGGGCGCGCTGCTGATGACGCTGCCGCCCGTGAGCGTGCCGTCGTTCGCGATGCTGGCGGGCTCGTTCCGGCCGCGCATGCTCGCTGTCGTGGGCACGACGGTGGTGTTCTTCGGCATCGCCGCCGGGCTCGCGGCGGTGGCCCTGGGCTTTTAGGGACGCCGGGACGAGGCAGGCGCCATGCGTTCAGCGTTGGCATTCTTGTAATACGCGGACGGTTCGCCGTCCGCCACGGAGCGGGCCGCGGCCCGAAAACCAGCATGGCAAAGCAAAAAACCAATCCGAAACTCGAGCAGGCGCTCACGCGCGGCGATCTCGCCATTCGCCAGGCCAATTCGGCCCGCGCCACGGCGGTGCTGCGTGCGCTCGGCAAGATGATCGTCGAGGCTTCGGCCACCATCGGCGTCGAGGCGGATGCCTCGATTCCCGACGGCGATCGCATCTACGACCCGGCCGACGGTCTCTGGCCGCAGTCGCTGCTGGTATCGCTCGATGGCCCGGTGGAGGAGTCGGATCCCGAAGAGATCCGCACGGTGCGTTTGCTCGCCCAGACCCAATCGACGATGTTCCGCGTGGAATGGCATCGCGCCGACGGCAAGGTCGGCCGCCAGGAAGGCGGCCCGTTCGCGACGGTTGCGTTTATTTCGGACGTCGATATTCCCTGGGGTGACGACGAGGACTGAGCGCCTCGCGGCGCCGTTTCAGCGCATCATGCGCCGGCGAAACAGCACGGATGCGATCGCGAACGGCACCACCACGTAGATCGCGAGCACCAGCAGGTGCAGGCCGGCCTGCTCGACAGGCCGGTCGAGCATGGCGGGGCGGATCAGCGCAACGGCATGCGCGAGCGGCAGCATCAGCGTGATGTGCTGCGCGGCCGCGGGCAGTTGCGCGATCGGAAAGAACACGCCGGAGAGCAGCAGCATCGGTGTGAGCACGAGCGTCTGATAGAACATGAAGAAGTCGTAGGACGGCGCGAGCGCGGTGACGATCATCGCGCAGCTCGCGAACGCGAGGCCCGCGAGCGCGATCACGGGCAGCGCGAGCAGCATGGAAGGAAAGCTCGCGTAGCCGAGCAGGCCCGCCACCACCATGATCGCCACGCCCGAGAGCACCGACTTGCTCGCGGCCCACATCACTTCGCCGAGCACGACGTCGCCGAGCGTGAGCGGCGTGTGCATGATCGCTTCCCACGTGCGCTGCACGTGCATGCGCGAGAACCCCGAGTACATCGACTCGAAGCTCGCCGACATCATCACCGAAGACGACACCGTACCCGCCGCGAGAAACGCGATGTACGAGACGCCGTCGACGTGCCCGACCATCAGCCCGAGCCCGAAGCCGAGACCGAAGAGATAGATCATCGGGTCGGCGAGATTGCCGAACATCGACGCGAGGGCGAGCTTGCGCCAGACCAGATAGTTGCGCCGCCACACGGCCATCCAGTGCGTGGCGTTCGAAGGCAGCGCGGCGCGCGGCTCGCGCACGCTCGCATGTTCGGGGCGCGAGGGCGTCGGGTTGTTGGTGCGTGTCTGCATGGTGTCCTTGGCGATTCGTACGCCGCCGTCGATCTTGCCGCCGTTAATCCTGCCGCAGTTAATCCTGCATCTCGCGGCCCGTGAGCCGCAGGAACACGTCTTCGAGATTCGCGGGCCGGTGCAGGTAGCGCAAATCGGAGCGATGACGCAGCTTCGCATGAACAGGCGCGGGGTCGTCCACATAGCAGAACAGCGTCTCGCCGCTGATCTCCGTGCGCTTCGCATCGCCCGCGAGTTCGTCGCGCAGCGCCACCGGGTCCGGTCCGTACACCTCGATCACATCGCAGCCGATCTCCGATTCGATCAGCGCTTTGGGTGCGCCCTCGGCGATCTTGCGGCCTTCCTCGATCACGCAGACGCGATTGCAAAGCCGTTCGGCCTCCTCCATGAAATGCGTAGTGAGGAGAATCGTCTTGCCGCGCGCGAGCAGCGAGCGCAGCCGCTCCCAGATCAGATGCCGCGCCTGCGGATCGAGGCCCGTGGTGGGCTCGTCCATCACGAGCACGTCGGGGTCGTTCACGAGCGCGCGCGCGAGCGTGAGACGCCGGCGCATGCCGCCTGAGAGTTCGCCCACGCGCGCGTCGGCCTTGCTTTCGAGGCGCGCGAATTCGAGCAGCGGCGCGACGAGGTCGCGCGTTTCGCGCGCGGACAAACCGAAGTAGCGGCCGAACACGAGCAGGTTCTCGCGCACGGTGAAGTCGGGGTCGAGATTGTCGAACTGCGGCACCACCCCCACGCGCTGGCGGGCGTGGCGCGCGCGCGCCGGCACCGGCTCGCCGCACAGGCTGATGCGACCCGCATCGGGCGAAACGATGCCGAGCAGCATGCGCAGCGTCGTGGTTTTCCCTGCGCCGTTCGGACCGAGCAGTCCGAAGCACTCGCCGGGAACGACGTCGAACGACAGGCCGTTGACGACCGTCCTGTCTCCGTAATGTTTGATGACCTGCTCGAATTCGATGGCGGGTGCGGGCATGGACCGGTTGAACGTGAGTCGAACGGGCATCGCGCGAGTCGCTCGACGTACCGAACGAAAAATCGCACGAAACAAGGCGGCCCATTTTAGTGCATTGCTGCGTGGCGGGTCGGGCATCGCTTACAAGCGTTTTGACGATGCACGAGGCAAATGCATGTCGCGGCAAGCATCCAGCACTGCGCAGGATCCGTACGCCGATCGGGACGCGTCTGGCGTTTTTAGATGCACACCTGGCGTTTTCCAGCCCTTGCGTGTGGATTTGCGGCGCACCATCATGAGAATCGCACAGCCTGCAAATCACGCGGGCGGGGAGAAGCGATCATGGCGAGCTATAAAAAGATTCTGCTCTGTTACGACGGCTCGCGCGAAGGCCGCAAGGCACTGCGTTGCGGCGCCGATCTTGCACTCGATCTGCAGGCTGAGACGCATTTGCTCTCGGTCGTCGACATGCGTTCGACGATTGCCCAGAGCGCCGGCCTGCTGACCGACGTGGCCTGCGGCCGCTTCGAGGAAACGGCGCGCGAGATTCTTCAGGAAGGCGTGGACTGGCTAACCGAGCGCGGCGTGCGTGCTCAGGGGCATTTCGCGTTCGGCCATCCGATCGACGAAATTGCGAATCTGGCGAACGAGCTGAATGCCGACCTCGTGGTGGTGGGTCACCGCTGCCGCACGGGACTCTCGCGCTGGTGGATGGGCGCGGGCAACACGCCGCTGCTCGACCGCGTATCGTGCAGCATTCTCGTGGCGTGTTCGTCGGCGGCTGAGGAAAAGCAGCAGCAAGCCGCCGCGTAGCGGATCAAGCGGGCCGGTTCGCACAGAACCGGCCTGTTTGCGCTTTCACTGCCGATCTGTCTCAGTTCGAGACGTTTCCTTCATTTAGCTCGACCGCCGAGAGCTTCCACGAGAAGAGCCCGTGACGCTGCAGGATGGCTGCGTAGTGCTCGCCCGTACTGCCGCGGTCCCACGTGAGCCCGAACTCATTGAGGCCGCGATAGCCGGCCGTGGTCACCGGCCGCGCCTCGGGTGCGGGGTTGCCGGATGCGGCCGGGGCCGGTGGCGCGTCGGAGGCGGGTGCCGATTGCGCCGGCTCTGCCGATTGCGTGGATGGCGCGCCGGATTCCGCTGGCGGCGGCGCGTGCGGCCGGTCGCCGGGCTTGCCCGTCGGCGGCATGCCATCGAGCAGGGCGGCCACGCCTTCCGGTGTGGCGTAGGCATCCACGAGCGGACTAATCAATGCCGCGCCAATCACGGCGCCGAGGATCAGCAACGGATTGCTGCTGTGCTGCCCCTCGACGCGCCGGTGCAGCATCTTGCCCACCTGCTGTTTCAGGCTCAGGCGCAGCGCAGGGTAATCGACGTACTCGTTGAGCGCGACGGCGTCACGCGCGTCGGCCGCTGCTTTCATGTGTTTCACCGCGATATAGGGCGACGCATAGGCGTAGCCGATCGCGGCAACGACCATTGCGACGGCAACCGTGATCGCAACGGGCTTTTTCCAGCCGTGGGTCTTACGCGGGGTAGAGAGAGATTCCGTCATCGGCAGAGAGCAAATCGTTCAAACACGGTGTTGACCGCAAACCTGGCCAAACGATCCCGCCCGTAACCTCTTCTCACATTTAAGCCGTGTTGCCGCTTACTTCGCGAGCGCCGCGGGCAGGTCGCTGTGCTGTTCTGCGATGCAGCGGTCGATCGCGCGGCATACCGCGTCGACCGTGCCGACGAGGATGAGCCGCGACGGACCCTGATAGACGCGCACGGGCGCACGACGCATGGGCTGTTCGGTATTGAGCGTGCTGTTGAGCGACACGCGCGCAAACGCGGGTTGAGCCGAGGGCAGCACGGGCAGGTCGGCCGTGCTGGCCGCCACCATCTCCGGCGAGTCTTCGAAAAGCGAGCCGCTCAGCGCGGCAGCCGAACCGCGCACTTCGCGGACCGCGCACGAGGCGATTCCACGGAGATGGCGAAGACGGCCGAATTGGCGGAAGGGCAGCAGGCGGGCAAGGCGTTCCATGACTCTCTCCAGGTAGTGCGCAGACGGTGCGTGCGCAAACTCTGCGCGAACTGCGCGCAAACTGCGCGCAGACGGATTGCTTAGAATTCGGTGGGGCGGATCAGGCCGACCGCGATGCCTTCGAGCGCGAATTCCGCGCTGCCGGCCTCGACAAAAATATTGTCGTAGTCGGGGTTCTCGGCGATCAGCTCGAGCCCGTTCGGACGGCGCTTCAGGCGCTTCACGGTGACGTCGTCGCCAAGGCGCGCCACGATGATCTGGCCGTCTTTCGCTTCGGCCTTCTTCTGCACGGCGAGCAGGTCGCCGTCGAGGATGCCGGCGTCGCGCATGGACAGGCCGCGCACCTTCAGGAGGTAGTCGGGGCGGCTCGAGAAGAGCGCCGGGTCGCACATGTAGTTCTGCGAGATGTGCTCCTGCGCGAGGATCGGGCTACCCGCCGCGACGCGGCCGACGAGCGGCAGCGAGAGCTGCATGATGCTCGGGTGCGGGAGCGTGAACTGGTGCGGCAGGTCGTCGGGCCCCGGCACGAGGCGGATGCCGCGCGAGGCGCCCGCAGCCAGTTCGATCACGCCCTTGCGCGCGAGCGCACGCAGATGCTCCTCCGCGGAGTTGGCCGAGCTGAAGCCGAGTTCCGCCGCGATCTCGGCGCGCGTGGGCGGGAAGCCCGTGCGCTCGATGGCCCGGCGAACCAGATCGAAAACCTGCTGCTGTCGTGCGGTGAGTTTGGTCATGGCGCCACTGTATGTTTGAACAGGTAACTGTATTTTTATACAGTACTCGTCACTTTTCAAGTGTTACTTGAAGTTCATCGACTGAGCGTTGCCATCAGGCCGTTTTCCCGTGTTTGCGCGGATGAAACCGCGTTCCAGCAGCGACTTCCTCTGTCCTTACCACTTTTGCGTATTAAAAAATGAGAAAACATCATTTTTAATAATGTAAGCGGATCGCTAGACTGGCCTCCATCGTTAGCTGCAACTCACCAATGAGCGCAAACGAGCACACACGAGAACGGAGAACAGATAGATGGGCACGACACATACGGGGCGCGCGGGCTGGCTGAAAACACTGGCGGCAAAACTGGTCATCGGCGTTGCGCCGCTCGTCGGGGTCACGGCGATGGCGGCCATGGCGCCCATCGCCGCTCACGCGGATACATCGCTGCTCAACGTCTCCTACGATCCGACGCGCGAGCTGTACCAGGACATCAACGAAGCCTTCATCAAGCAGTGGAAGGCGAAGACGGGCGAAACGCTCACCATCAAGCAGTCGCATGGCGGCTCGGGCGCACAGGCGCGCTCGGTGCTCGACGGCCTGCAGGCCGACGTCGTGACGCTCGCGCTGGCATGGGACATCGACGCGCTCGCCAACAAGGGCATCGTCGCGAAGGACTGGCAAAAGCGTCTGCCCGACAACGCCTCGCCGTACACGTCGACCATCGTGTTCCTCGTGCGCCAGGGCAACCCGAAGCACATCAAGGACTGGGACGATCTGACCAAACCGGGTGTCTCGATCGTCACGCCGAATCCGAAGACCTCGGGCGGCGCGCGCTGGAACTATCTCGCGGCGTGGGCGTACGAGCTGCACCAGCCGGGCGGCAACGAGCAGAAGGCGAAGGACTTCGTCACGAAGCTCTACAAGAATGCGGGCGTGCTCGACTCTGGCGCGCGAGGCGCGACGACGAGCTTCGTGCAGCGCGGCATCGGCGATGTGCTGATTGCATGGGAAAACGAAGCATTCCTCTCGCTCAAGGAGTTCGGCCCGGACAAGTTCGAGATCGTGGTGCCTTCGGTCAGCATTCTGGCTGAGCCGCCGGTTGCCGTGGTGGACAAGGTCGTCGACAAGAAGGGCACGCGCAAGGAGGCCGAGGCCTACCTGCAGTTCCTCTATAGCGAAGAGGGCCAGGAGATCGCTGCGAAGAACTTCTACCGTCCGCGTTCGGACAAGGTCCCGGCGGCGCTCACGGCAAAGTTTCCGAAGCTCAAGCTCTACACGGTCGACGACACCTTTGGCGGCTGGCCCAACGCGCAGAAGACGCATTTCGCGGATGGCGGCGTGTTCGATTCGATCTATCAGCCGCAGTAAAGCTGTCAAGCAGTCAAGCAGTCAAGCAGTCAAGCGGTCCGCATAACGACGTGACCGCATAACAACGAAGCGCGCCTACGGGCGCGCTTTTCGGCGCGAATCTGCACCGCACGAATCGCGCAACCCATGTCTGGACGATGAGCATGACAACGTTTCGATTGCGCAAACCCAGTGCGCTGCCTGGCTTCGGTTTGACGCTCGGCATCACGGTGGCCTATCTGAGCCTCGTGGTGCTCATTCCGCTTGCCGCCACCTTTCTCAAGACGGCGACACTCGACTGGAGCCAGTTCGTGCGCGCCGTGTGGTCGCCGCGCGTGATCGCGTCGTACCGGCTCACGTTCAGCGCCGCGCTCGGCGGTGCGCTGATCAATGCGGTATTCGGCTTCCTGCTCGCGTGGGTGCTCGTGCGCTATACGTTTCCGTTCAAACGGGTGATCGATGCGCTCGTCGATCTGCCGTTCGCGCTCCCGACTTCCGTGGCGGGCATTTCGCTCGCCGCCGTGTATGCGGGCAATGGCTGGATCGGCCAGTTTCTGCAGCCGCTCGGTCTGAAGATCGCCTTCACGCCGCTCGGCGTGCTCGTGGCGCTCACGTTCATCGGCTTGCCGTTCGTTGTACGCACGGTGCAGCCGGTGCTCGAGGACTTCGAACGCGAACAGGAAGAGGCCGCTGCGTGCCTCGGCGCCTCGCGCTGGCTCACGTTCCGCCGTGTCGTGCTGCCCGCGGTGCTGCCGGCGCTCCTGACCGGTTTCGCGCTCGCGTTCGCGCGTGCGCTCGGCGAGTACGGCTCGGTCATCTTCATCGCCGGTAATGTGCCGATGAAGTCGGAGATCACATCGCTCCTCATCATCACGAAGCTCGAACAATACGACTATGCGGGTGCAACCGCGCTCGCCGTGATGATGCTCTGCGTGTCGTTCGTCATGCTGCTGCTCATCAATTCGCTGCAGTGGTATTTGCAACGCCGCACGAGCCGGGGTGTTACGGCCGGCAGCGCGCCGAATGCCGCGGTGGGCGCAACCGTCGCGGGAGGTGCGCAATGAGCACGCTGCCGCAGCAACGAAGCACGCGCCGGCCGGACCCGGTCACCGAATCACCGTGGGTACGCTGGCTCCTGACTGGCATCGCGCTCGCGTTTCTCGCGCTGTTTCTCGTGGTGCCGCTCGTCGCTGTGTTCTGGCAGGCGCTGTCGAAGGGCATCGGCTTCTACTTCACGTCGCTCGTCGATCCCGACGCGCTCTCCGCGATCAAGCTCACGCTCATCACCGCGGCGATCGCGGTGCCGTTGAATCTCGCCTTCGGCCTCGCGGCTTCGTGGGCAATCGCGAAGTTCGAGTTTCGCGGCAAGGCGCTGCTCACCACGCTGATCGACCTGCCGTTTTCAGTTTCGCCCGTGATTTCAGGTCTCATCTACGTGCTGCTATTCGGCGCACAGGGTTGGCTCGGGCCGTGGCTCGAAGACCACAACGTGCAGATCATCTTCGCGGTGCCGGGCATCGTGCTCGCCACGATCTTCGTGACGTTCCCGTTCGTCGCGCGTGAGCTGATTCCGCTGATGCAGGCGCAGGGCAACGACGAAGAAGAGGCCGCGCATGTGCTGGGCGCCTCGGGCTGGCAGATGTTCCGCCGCGTGACGCTGCCCAATATTCGCTGGGGCTTGCTGTACGGCGTGATTCTCTGCAACGCGCGCGCCATGGGCGAGTTCGGCGCGGTGTCGGTGGTGTCGGGCCACATTCGCGGCCAGACCGACACGATGCCGCTGCACGTCGAGATTCTTTACAACGAGTACAACTTCGCGGCGGCGTTTGCCGTGGCGTCGTTGCTCGCGTTGCTCGCGCTCGTCACGCTCGGCCTGAAGCTGCTCGCGGAGCGCCGCCTTTCGGCGGAACTGCGCGGCGCGGACGAGGTTCCCGCCTACGCCGGCCCGCAACCTGCGGCCGTGCAACATGTTTCACAACACGCAGCGCCTCGCGCCGTGCGCCAACCGATTCAAGTAGGGGAGCAGTAAACATGGGCATCACCGTCAGCAATCTGCACAAGCGCTTCGGCGACTTTACCGCCCTCGACAACGTCTCGCTCGACTTTCCGCCGGGCGAACTGGTTGCGCTGCTCGGACCTTCCGGTTGTGGCAAGACCACGCTCCTGCGCGTGATCGCAGGCCTCGAATACGCCGACGCGGGCCAGGTCGTGCTGCAAGGCCAGGACGTGGGCGAGGTGGGCGCGCGCGAGCGTCAGGTGGGCTTCGTGTTCCAGCATTACGCGCTGTTCCGCCACATGACGGTATTCGAGAACGTGGCGTTCGGCCTGCGCGTGAAGCCGCGCAGCGAGCGGCCCTCGGAGGCCGTGATTCGCGAGAAGGTGCATGAACTGCTCAAGCTCGTGCAGCTCGACTGGCTCGCCCAGCGCTATCCGTCCGAGTTGTCGGGCGGCCAGCGTCAGCGCATCGCGCTTGCGCGCGCGCTCGCCGTCGAGCCGAAGGTGCTGCTGCTCGACGAACCGTTCGGCGCGCTCGACGCCAAGGTGCGCAAGGAGTTGCGCTCGTGGCTGCGGCGCCTGCACGACGACCTGCACATCTCGACGATCTTCGTTACCCACGACCAGGAGGAGGCGCTCGAGGTGGCCGATCGCATCGTCGTGATGAATCATGGGCACGTGGAGCAGGTGGGCAGCCCGCAGGACGTCTATGATCATCCGCAGACGGCCTTCGTCTACGAATTCCTCGGCGCCGCGAACCGGCTGCGCGGCAGCGTCGATGCACGCGGTTTCGTCGCCGAGGGCGCGGCGCAGCCGATCTCGGTGCACGCGGGCTTCGAAGGCCCGGCGCTTGCCTACGTACGGCCGCACGACCTCGTGCTGCACCGCGAATCGAGCGATCATCGCGACGGCATCGTGGTCGACGTGCGCCGCGTGGTGACGCTGGGCGGTTCGGTGCGCGTGGAGCTGGAAAGCCGCACGGGCGGCGCGCTCGAGGCCGAGCTCGACCGCGAGTCCTGGCGCGCGCTGGGGCTTTCGGTGGGCGAGGGCGTCACGGCCGTGCCGCGCGGGCTTCGCGTATTTCCGGCGCAATGAGCGCTGTAAAAAGCGGCCCAGCAAGGGTTACAGTGCTCACATCGACAAAAACGAATAATCGGTCAGCAGTCCCGGAGAGAAGACCATGAATTTTCAGCAGTTGCGTTTCGTACGCGAAGCCGTGCGGCAGAACATGAACCTGACCGAAGTGGCGAACGTGCTGTATACGTCGCAATCTGGCGTCTCCAAGCAGATCAAGGATCTCGAAGACGAGCTCGGCGTGGACATTTTCATTCGCCGCGGCAAGCGACTGACCGGCCTCACGGAGCCGGGCAAGGCCGTGCATCAGCTGATCGAGCGCATGCTGCTCGACGCCGAGAACCTGCGCCGCGTGGCGCGCCAGTTCGCCGACCAGGACAGCGGCCACCTCGTGGTCGCGACGACGCACACGCAGGCGCGTTACGCGTTGCCCAAGGTCGTGCACCAGTTCCGCGAAGTGTTTCCGAAGGTCCACCTCGCGCTGCGCCAGGGCAATCCGCAGCAGATCGCGCAGATGATCATCAACGGCGAGGCCGACCTCGGCATCTCGACTGAGGCGCTCGACCGCTTCCCCGATATCGTCACGTTTCCGTGCTACTCGTGGCATCACGTGGTGGTCGTGCCGAAGACGCATCCGCTCGTGGGCCGCGAAAATCTCACGCTCGAAGACGTGGCCGAGTATCCGGTCATCACCTACGACCAGGACTTCACGGGCCGCTCGCATATCGACCAGGCGTTCGCGAAGGCGAGCGTGGTGCCCGACGTGGTGCTGACCGCCATCGACGCGGACGTGATCAAGACCTACGTCGAACTCGGCATGGGCGTGGGCATCGTCGCGGCGATGGCCTACGACCCGAAGCGCGACAGCGAACTCGTCGCGCTCGACACGGAGCATCTCTTCGACGCGAGCACGACCCGGGTGGGCCTGCGCAAGGGCGCGTTCCTGCGCCAGTACGCGTACCGGCTCATCGAAATGTTCGCGCCGCAGCTGACCGAGCAGCAGATCGCGAGCCAGCTGCGCGAGGCAACCTGAAAAGCGCGCTGATTTTCTCGGCGGGCGGCGGATCGCTTAAAATCGCCGCCATGAATACTTCCACTTCCTCTTCCGCGGCGGCGCCCAGCGCGCTGCCGCGCATCGCCGTGCTCGCCACCGGCGGCACGATTGCGGGCTCTGCTGCAGACGCCGCGAACACCGCCGGCTACCAGGCCGGCGTGATCGGCGTCGCGCAACTGCTCGCAGCGGTGCCGGGCCTCGACGCCATCGCGCAGATCCAAGCCGAGCAGATCGCGAGCATCGACAGCAAGGACATGTCGCTTGCGCTGTGGACCACGCTCGCGCAGCGCGTGAACGAACTGCTGGCCAGCGACGAAGTCGACGGCGTGGTGATCACGCACGGCACCGATACGCTCGAAGAAACCGCGTACCTGCTGCATCTCACGGTGAAGAGCGCGAAGCCATGTATTTTGACGGCGGCCATGCGGCCCGCCACGGCGCTTTCCGCCGACGGCCCGCTCAACCTGCTCAATGCCGTCACGCTCGCGGCGAGCGAGGCGGCGGCCGGGCAGGGCGTGCTGGTGGCGTTCAATAACCGCATTCATTGCGCACGCGACGTCGCGAAGGTCAGCACCTACGCGGTGGATGCGTTCCAGTCGCCGGAAATCGGCGCGCTGGGCTGGGTGCAGGATGGCCGCGTCGAATTCCAGCGCCGCGCGCTGCGCCCGCATACGGTCGATGCGCCGTTTGCGGCGTCGGCGCAATGGCCCCAGGTCGAGATCGTGACGAGCTACGCGGGCGTGTCGCGCGCGGCGGTCGAAGCCCTCGTCGCCGCCGGTGTGGATGGGCTCGTCGTGGCGGGCACGGGCAACGGCTCGATTCACGGCGCATTGCAGCAGTCGCTCGCCGAGGCGGCCGCCAAGGGCGTGGCCGTCGTGCGCGCCTCGCGCGTCGGCTCGGGTCATGTGATGCACAACGGCGCGGCCAAGGACGATACGCTCGGTTTCGTGTCGTCGGGCACGCTCAGCCCGTACAAGGCGCGTGTGCTGCTGCTGCTCGCGCTGGCAGCGGGCACGACCGACAAGGCGGGACTGCAGGACGCGTTCGACACGTACTGAGGCTGGCCGCGCACAAGGAAGAACGGGCCTGGCGGATCGCTCCGCCAGGCCCGTTGCGTTTCTGGCCGTGCCCGCGTGCTGGCGCGCTTACTGCAGAGGCGGAATCACGAGCACCTGACCCGGATAGATCTTGTCCGGGCTCTTGAGCATCGGCGTGTTCGCCTCGAAGATCGCATCGTTCTTCGCGCCGCTGCCGTAGTACTTCTCGGCGATCTTCCAGAGGTTGTCGCCGGCAACGACCGTGTGGTGCTGCGCTTCGGGTGCAGGGTTCGTCACGGTCATCTGGTCGTCGACCTTGTCGACGTTCTGCACGTTGCCGGCTGCGACGAGGATCTTCTCCTTCGTCGGCTGGTCGGCGGCGTTGCCGGTGACCGTCACCGTGTGCGAGACGCCGTCGTAGGTCACGCCGAGGTTGTCGGCGTCGAGGCCCTGCGAGCGGATATAGGCCGCGATCGCGTCGCCGGCCTTCTGGTTCAGTTCGGCGAGATTCGCGGCGGGGTCTGCCGGTGCGGCGGCGGGTTCCGCGGCGGCGGCCGGCGCTGCAGCCGTGCCGAACAGCTTTTCGCCTGCTTCCTTGATGAAATTGATAATGCCCATCGATCACACTCCTCACGTGCTGGAAATGACTGGGTGGTCACGCGTCGGGTCTACCTTGACCCGTCTGCGTGACAGCCGGATGAAAGCACAATTCTAGAAACGCAGCCGCGAAGGCGTCCATCGGGGCAGCGTCAAAGAGTGTGAAATCGGGGAGAGAAAAGAGAGGGTAAAGAAAAACGGGCATCCGACACGCGGACACCCGATGACGACGTCTGACCGACCAAGGCTTCCCCGTCGTCACCGGGCGCCGCTTTCGGACCCCACTGGCCGCCCTCAGCCCAGAGCGGCACCGATTTGCCTCGCGGCGGTTGCCGCCGCCGCGAAGCGCCCCACGGGAGGCTCGTGCGCTTCAGTCGTTGCGCGCGAGCCGGTATGCGTGATCCGGTTCTGCGGGCGGTCCGCGCGTTGCGTCGCGCGAACCGCCGTCCTGCTACCTGCTACGGCAAAAACTCAAGCCGCCTTCACTTGCGTTTGCGGCTCGGCGATCTCGAAGTTCGCCATGATCTCGAGCGCACGGATCATGGCCGAGTGGTCCCATGCCTTGCCGCCGTTCGCGGCGCACACGCTGAAGAGCTGCTGCGCGCTCGCGGTATGCGGCAGCGCGATGCCCAGCTTGCGCGCGCCGTCGATCGCGAGGTTCAGGTCCTTCTGGTGCAGCTCGATGCGGAAGCCCGGATTGAAGGTGCGCCTGGTCATGCGCTCGCCGTGCACTTCGAGAATGCGCGACGAAGCGAAGCCGCCCATCAGGGCCTTGCGCACGCGCTCGGGGTCCGCACCCGAACGTGCCGCGAACAGCAGCGCTTCGGCCACGGCCTCGATGTTCAGCGCGACGATGATCTGGTTCGCCACCTTGCAGGTCTGGCCCGCGCCGTTGTCGCCGATGAGCGAAATGTTCTTGCCCATCAGTTCGAACAGCGGCTTGGCAAGATCGAACGACTTCTGCGGGCCGCCCACCATGATCGTGAGCGTGGCTTCGCGTGCGCCGACTTCGCCGCCCGAGACCGGCGCGTCGAGATAGTCGCAGCCGAGTGCGTTGATCTGTTTGGCGAACTGCTGCGTTTCGAGCGGCGAGATCGAGCTCATGTCGATCACGAGCTTGCCGGCCGAGAGACCCTTGGCGACGCCGTCGTCGGCGAACAGGACGTTGGCGACATCAGGCGTGTCCGGCACCATCAAGATGACGATGTCCGAGACCTTCGCGACAGCCGTCGAATCGGCGACGACTTCGGTTTGCGTGCGCAGGTCGTCGGGCACCGGGTACTTGCCGTTCACGGCGAGCGTGTGGCCGCCCTTGATGAGGTTGCGCGCCATGTGCGCGCCCATGATGCCGAGTCCGATAAAGCCAATCTTTGCCATCTTGTGTCTCCGTTAAAGCGAATGCGTGAATGTGCGTAGTTGCGTCCGATTGCGGGCTCAGGCGAGCTCGGCGGTGCGCTGCTTCGCGCTGCGCAGCCAGCCGAGGCCTTCGACGGTCGTCGTGCGCGGCTTGTACTCGCAGCCGATGTGGCCTTCGTAGCCGAGCGAGTCGAGCAGATCGAACAGGAACGGGTAGTTGATTTCGCCGGTGCCGGGTTCGTTGCGGCCAGGATTGTCGGCGAGCTGGATGTGCGCGATCTTCGCGAAGTGCTTCTTGATCGTCGCGGCGAGTTCGCCTTCCATGCGCTGCATGTGATAGATGTCGTACTGCAGGAACAGGTTGTCCGAGCCGGTCTTTTCGATCACGTCGAGCGCTTCGGCCGAGCGGTTCAGCGCGAAACCGGGGATGTCGTACGCATTGCACGGCTCGACCAGCAGGCGGATGCCTTCGCGTTTGAGCTCACCCGCGGCGTAGCGCAGGTTCTCGACGATGGTGGCGCGTGCCGTGTCGCGATCGACGCCGGCCGTCGGAATGCCGACGAGACAGTTCAGTTGCGGCACCTTGAGCGCCTTCGCGTATTCGATCGCGCGGCCCACGCCTTCCTTGAACTCGCCGCGGCGCTCGGGCAGGCAGGCAATGCCGCGCTCGCCCGCTTCCCAGTTGCCGGCGGGCAGGTTGTGGAGGACGAGCTTGAGCCCGTTGACCTCGAGGCGCTCGGCCAGTTCGGCGGCCTTGTACGGATACGGGAACAGGAACTCCACGGCGTCGAAGCCCGCTTGTGCGGCCGCTGCGAAGCGATCGAGGAAGGGCACTTCGTTGAACAGCATGGTGAGGTTCGCGGCGAATTTTGGCATGGTGCTGGGTCTCGCTGGTCGGTCAGTAAAAGAAGTCAGGCAGCGCGCCGATGCCTTGCGCGCTGCCCGTGATGCGGGCTCGAATACGCTCAGTCGAGGGCATTCATCGCGCTGATGGCAGTCGGCGCGTGCTCGGGCTTTTCGGCCAGTTCCTCGAACTCGTTGATGGCGTCGATTTCGGTGCCCATCGAGATGTTGGTCACGCGCTCGAGAATCACTTCGACGACGACCGGCACGCTGTGCTCGGCGGCGAGCGCCTGGGCCTCTTTAAGCGCCGGGGCGATCTCTTCGGGCTTGAACACGCGCAGCGCCTTGCAGCCGAGGCCTTCGGCGACCGTCACGTGATCGACGCCATAGCCGTTCACTTCAGGCGCGTTGATGTTCTCGAACGCGAGCTGCACGCAGAAGTCCATGTCGAACGCGCGCTGCGCCTGGCGGATCAGGCCGAGATACGAGTTATTCACGACGACGTGCACGTACGGCAGCTTGAACTGCGCGCCCACGGCCAGCTCTTCGACCATGAACTGGAAGTCGTAGTCGCCCGAGAGCGCCACGATGGGACGCGTCGGATCGGCTGCGCGCACGCCGAGCGCCGCGGGAATCGTCCAGCCGAGCGGGCCCGCCTGGCCGCAGTTGATCCAGTTGCGCGCCTTGTACACGTGCAGGAACTGCGCGCCGGCGATCTGCGAAAGGCCGATGGTGCTCACGTAGCAGGTGTCGCGGCCAAACGCCTTGTTCATCTCTTCGTACACGCGTTGCGGCTTGATCGGCGTGTTCTCGAAGTGCGTCTTGCGAAGCATCGTGCGCTTGCGCTCCTGGCAGTCGGCCACCCACGCGCTGCGATCCTTCAGCTTGCCCGCGGCCTTCCATTCCCTGGCGATTTCGACGAACAGTTCGAGTGCGGCCTTCGCGTCCGAGACAATGCCGAGATCCGGGCCGAACACGCGGCCGATCTGCGTCGGTTCGATATCGACGTGCACGAACTTGCGACCCTTCGTGTACACCTCGACGCTGCCCGTATGGCGGTTCGCCCAGCGGTTGCCGATGCCGAGCACGAAGTCGGAGGCGAGCATCGTGGCGTTGCCGTAGCGATGCGAGGTCTGCAGGCCGACCATGCCGGCCATGAGCGGATGGTCGTCGGCAATCGCGCCCCACGACATGAGCGTCGGGATCACGGGCACGCCCACGGTTTCGGCGAACTGCACGAGCAGGTCTTCGGCTGCCGCGTTGAGCACGCCGCCGCCCGAGACGATCAGCGGCTTGTCGCTCGCGTTGAGCAGTTCGAGCGCGGCTTCGATCTGCTTGCGCGTCGCTTTCGGCTTGTAGACCGGCAGCGGCTCATACGTGTCGATGTCGAATTCGATTTCGGCGAGCTGCACGTCGATCGGCAGATCGACCAGCACCGGACCCGGACGGCCCGAGCGCATCAGATGGAACGCCTGCTGGAACACGCGCGGCACGAGCGCCGGCTCGCGAACGGTCACCGCCCACTTGGTGACGGGCTTGGCGATCGACTCGATGTCGACGGCCTGGAAGTCTTCCTTGTAGAGGCGGGCGCGCGGCGCCTGGCCCGTGATCGCGAGGATCGGAATCGAATCGGCCTGGGCCGAGTAGAGGCCCGTGATCATGTCGGTGCCCGCGGGGCCCGAGGTGCCGATACACACGCCGATGTTGCCCGGCGTGGCGCGCGTATAGCCTTCGGCCATGTGCGAGGCGCCTTCGACGTGGCGGGCCAGCACGTGCGTGATGCCGCCGGCCTTTTTCATCGCCGAATAGAACGGATTAATGGCTGCGCCCGGCACGCCGAAAGCGGTGTCGATGCCTTCTTTTTCGAGCACCAGAACGGCGGCGTCGACGGCTCTCATTTTGGCCATGATTGTCTCCTGAATGTCTCGTATGCGAGGAATGGCGATGCGTTGAGGCCCACTTTAGGGGCGCAGGAAAGGTTTGATAAGATCAGTCCAGGTCGTTTATTCCGAAACAAAAAGTATGGAATGCCGGCGGGAGGGGGCTTTCCGGCTCGCAACCCGACGGGGGAGACACGCAATGGACCGCTTCAAGCAGATCGAGACCTTCGTGCGCGTCGCGGACGCGGGCAGCCTCGCGGCGGCGGCGCTCGAGGAAGGCGTTTCGCCGGTGATCCTCGGGCGTCGTATCGACGCGCTGGAAAAGCGCCTCGGCGTGAAGCTCATCTACCGTTCCACGCGGCGGCTCGTGGTGAGCGAGGAGGGCGCAGCCTTTCTCGAGCGCTGCCGCGGCCTGCTCGCCGACTGGGACCAGGCCGAAAACGAACTGTCCGCCGGGCGCCAGGTGGTGAGCGGCCATCTAATTGTTTCGGCGCCGGCGGCGTTCGGGCGCAAGCACGTCGCGCCGCTCGCGCCCGAGTTCCTCGCCGACAAGCCCGAACTGCAGGTGTCGTTCAACCTCACCGACCGCGTGGTCGATCTCGTGCGCGAGGGCTACGACCTGTCGATCCGCATCGGCGGCGCGGTGGACCCGAACTTCGTCGCCGTGAAGCTCGCCACCAACCGGCGCGTTGTGTGCGGCACGCCCGAATATTTCCGCAAGCATGGGCGGCCGAAAACGCTCGAAGACCTGCCGAACCACAACTGCCTCGCGTTCAACCTGCAGGGCGGCCAGAACCGCGGCTGGTACTTCAGCCGCGGCGGCAAGCTCGTCACCGTGCGCGTGGGCGGCACGCTCGACTGCAACGACGGCGAACTGCTGCACCGCTGGGTGACCGAGAGCCTCGGCCTCGGCTGGCGTTCGACCTGGGAGATCGACGCCCAGCTCGCGCGCGGCGAACTCGAAACGGTGCTCGACGAATACGCGCTGCCCGATTACGACATCCTCGCGGTGTATCCGCAGCAGCGCTACGTGCCGGCGCGCGTGCGCTACTTCATCGACTATCTCAAGGAGGTCTACGTGCGGCCGGGGTACTGGGCCGGCGCGTAGTCGCGCGTTTCGCATTTATTTTTCGTTTTCGTGCGCACGGAGCGGGAATAAACTGGCCCGAGCTTCGGTAGTGCCTGTATGCGGCCAAGGTCGCGCAAGCCAAACGAAGACGCGAGGGGACGACGTGGGAGAAACCGCGTACGAGCAGGACGAGGCCGCACGCAGCCGCCGCTTTCAGGCGCTGGCGCTGCCGCATCTCGATGCGGCCTACAACCTCGCGCGCTGGCTCTCGCGCAACCCAGGCGACGCGGAAGATATCGTCCAGGAGGCGTTTCTGCGGGCGTTCCGCTTTTTCGACGCGTTTCGCGGCGATGAAGCCCGCCCCTGGCTGCTCGCGATCGTACGGGGGGTCTGGTACGACGAATGGCGGCGGCGCGCGGGCGCGGAAGAAGTGGCGCCGTTCGACGAGTTGCGCGACGACGCGCCGCTCGAAGGCTGGGAAACGGGCGGCATCGATCCCGAGACGCTCGCGATCCGCGCCGAAGACACCCGTTATGTGCAGGATGCGCTCAGGCGCCTGCCGGTGGAGTATCGGGAAGTACTGGTGCTGCGCGAGCTGGAGGAGCTGGGCTATCGCGAGATCGCCGCGATCGCCGATCTGCCGCTTGGCACCGTGATGTCGAGGCTCGCACGCGGGCGCAGGCGGTTGGCGACGCTGCTGGCGGCGTACCACGGCGGCGAGCGCAACAGGTCGGCGGCAGGTAATGCAGTCGATGAGACTGCAGACGATTCGGTTGTCCGCGCCCACGGCTGCGCAGACGACAGGGCAGGAGTCGGGGGAAGCAGTCAAGCCAGGAGACCATCCGGCCGGGGGAACGGCGGTCGGTTCCGCGAGGAGCCGGCCGCCGACGGCGGAGCGCCGTTGCGCCCTCGCTCTCAAACCGAAGGCCCGAACGACGGAGGCGCCCGATGAACTGTAACGAAGCGCGCCCGCTGGTCGACGCGAGCGTCGACCGCGAACTCTCCGCCGCCGACGAATGGCGAGTACGCGAACACCTCGCGGGCTGCGAGCAGTGCCGCCGTGTCGCCGACGATGCGCAGGCCATCTCTCGATTGATCCGCTGCGCGCCATACCACCGTGCGCCGGCTGGGCTGGCTGCGCGTATCGTCGCGGCATTGCCGGCGACGGACGTACCGCCGGCGAAGGCAATGCCTTCGCCAACCCCCGCGCGCGCTTCGGGCGGCTGGCGCGCCTGGCTACGCAACTGGTGGCCGGGCAGCGGCGGCGGCGCGCGAGGCGAGGCGGGCGGTCGTGGCTGGGGCGCTGCGTCCGTCAACGCGGGGCCGCACGCGGCCACGCTCGCGTGGTTCGGCTGTGCGGTGTTGATCCTTTGCGCGCTGGCAGTGATTGCCACGCTGCATCTGCGCCGCCCGGCCGCTGAGACGGCCTTCGTCGACGATCTCGTTTCGAGCCACGTGCGGGCCCAGATTTCGGGCCGCGATATCGACGTGATCTCGACGGATCGTCATACCGTGAAGCCATGGTTCAATGGCCGGATCGACTACGCGCCGCCTGTCTTCGATCTGGCGCAGCAGGGCTTTGCGCTCGCGGGTGGACGTCTCGATTATGTGGGGCGCGAACGCGTTGCCGTGCTCGTCTATCACCATGGCAAGCACGTGATCGATGTCTATGTGTTCCCGCCGGGCGTGAACGGACCGGCCGTCTCGGGCGCCGCGCCGCAGAGTTCGAGCGAAGGCTACGCGCTCCTGCGCTGGCAGGCGGCGGGCATGACCTTGTGGGCGGTGTCGGACGCCGGTGCGGACGCGCTCGACGGCCTGCGCGCGGCGCTCGACGCCCGTCTCGCGGGCGGCGCGAGCGAGGCGGCCGGCAGCTAGGCTGTCGCCTCACACGGCCGCACAGGGGCGCCTTCATGGCGCTCCTCGCCGCGCAAGTCATTGAAAACACGCCCGAATCATCGCCCGAACGCACGATCTATCTTGCGTGCGTAGCCCATCCGCGCTACAATCTTCGGCTTCTCACTTGCCGCACCGGTTCCGACGCCCGGGTGGCTTAAATCCACAAGGAGTGATACATGCGTCATTACGAAATCGTCTTCATCGTGCATCCCGATCAGAGCGAGCAGGTGCCCGCCATGATCGAGCGCTACAAGAGCACGATCACCGCGCACGGTGGCCAGATCCACCGCATCGAAGACTGGGGCCGTCGTCAACTGGCCTACATGATCGAGAAACTCGCGAAGGCTCACTACGTCTGCATGAACATCGAATGCGACCAGGCCACGCTCGACGAACTGGAACACGCGTTCAAGTTCAACGACGCTGTTCTGCGTCACCTCATCGTCAAGATGAAGAAGGCCGAAACCGGCCCGTCGCCGATGATGAAGGAAGTGCAGCGCGAAGAAGCCAAGAAGGCGGCTGCCCAGCCGACCGAAGCGCAGGCTTAAGTACGTAAGCCATCAGGATTCGAGCAAAGTCATAGCCAACCCCGCGTGAACAGGCTGCAACTTACCGCTAGCGTCGTCGAACGCGAACCGGTGCGGTATACCCCCGCCGGCGTTCCGATCGCAAGCGTCACGTTGCAGCATCGCACGGAGGTCGTCGAAGCCGGCATTCCCCGCTTCGTCGAACTCACGATGCCCGCGGTCGCGGCCGGCAAGGCCTGCGGTCTCGTAGAAAGCTGTGAGATGGGCGTGGAAGCGCTCTTCACCGGTTTTCTGGCGAAAAAGCACCGCAATGCGCGAACCCTGGTGTTTCACATCACCGAAATGCAAGGCACAGGAAAGGACTAATCATGCCCCGCCCGACTGGTAAGAAATTCGACAAGCGTCGTCAGCAACAAAACCCGCTCTTCAAGCGCAAGAAGTTCTGCCGCTTCACGGCTGCAAACGTCGAACAAATCGACTACAAGGACCTCGACACGCTGAAGGACTTCATCGGCGAAAACGGCAAGATCACGCCGGCTCGTCTGACGGGTACGAAGGCACACTATCAGCGTCAGCTGGACACGGCTATCAAGCGCGCGCGTTTCCTCGCGCTGATGCCGTACACCGACCAGCACAAGGCCTAATAAGACGACGCGATAAGGAGCAATAGAATGCAGATCATTCTTCTGGAAAAAGTCGTCAACCTGGGTAACCTCGGCGACATCGTCAAGGTGAAGGACGGTTACGCACGTAACTTCCTGATCCCGAACAAGAAGGCACGCCGTGCTACGAAGGACGCAATCGCTGAATTCGAAGTCCGCCGCGCAGAACTCGAAAAGGTCGCCGCTGAAAAGCTGGCCGCCGCGCAAGCCGAAGGCGAAAAGCTGAACGGCCTGACCGTCCAGATCGGCCAGAAGGCCGGCGTGGACGGCCGCCTGTTCGGTTCGGTCACGAACGCGGACATCGCCGTTGCGCTCACGAAGCAAGGCTTCGCAGTGGAAAAGGCGCAAGTGCGTCTGCCGGAAGGCCCGCTGAAGATGGTGGGCGACCACCCGGTGCAGGTCGCGCTGCACACCGACGTCGTCGTCGACGTCACGGTGTCGGTGCTGGGCGAGCACGCCTAAGTACCCACGTGCGGTCCTCGCGGGCCGCGCGGTTTGACGCAGGACTCAGGAAGGGCAGGAGCCGCAGGGCTTCTGCCTTTTTTGTTGTGCGCTGCCTGGACGCTACGCGCGTTGCAAGTTTTCAAGCTTGTTCGAGGCACCCCCTTGTCCGATAATTGCCCTCCATGAACGCTCCGAAAGATCCCCAACTCGACTCGCTGAAAGTCCCGCCGCACTCGATCGAAGCCGAGCAATCGGTGCTCGGCGGCCTGCTGCTGGATAACGGCGCATGGGACCGGATCGCCGACTTCCTCTCGCAAAGCGACTTCTATCGCTACGATCACCGCATCATCTTCGAGCACATTGGCCGGCTGATCGCCGCCACGCGCCCGGCCGACGTGGTGACGGTGTACGAGGCGCTCGGCACCTCGGGCAAGGCGGATGACGTAGGCGGCCTCGCGTACCTGAACGCACTCGCGCAGAACACGCCGAGCGCCGCGAACATTCGCCGCTACGCGGAAATCGTGCGTGACCGCGCGGTGCTGCGCCGGCTCGTTTCCGTCGCCGACGAAATTTCCGCCGACGCCTTCAACCCGCAGGGCAAGGAAGTGCGCCAGCTGCTCGATGAGGCCGAGTCGAAGGTGTTCTCGATCGCCGAAGACGGCGCGCGCGGCACCCAGGGCTTCCTCGAGATCGGGCCGCTGCTCACGCAGGTCGTGGAGCGCATCGATACGCTCTATCACACGGCCAACCCGAGCGACGTGACGGGCACGCCTACTGGCTTCATGGACCTCGACCGCATGACGTCGGGCATGCACGGCGGCGAGCTGATCATCGTGGCAGGGCGCCCCTCGATGGGTAAGACCGCGTTCTCGATGAACATCGGCGAGTACGTGGCCGTGGAGTACGGCCTGCCGGTGGCGGTGTTCTCGATGGAAATGCCGGGCACGCAGCTCATCATGCGTATGCTCGGGTCGGTGGGCCGTCTGGATCAGCACCGCATGCGTACGGGCCGCCTGACCGACGAGGATTGGCCGAAGCTCACGCACGCCGTGCAGAAAATGAGCGAGGCGCAGATCTTCATCGACGAAACCGGCGGCCTGAATCCGATGGAATTGCGCTCGCGCGCGCGGCGTCTGTCGCGCCAGTGCGGCAAGCTCGGGCTCATCATCATCGACTACCTGCAGCTGATGAGCGGCTCGGGCACGGGCGAGAACCGCGCGACCGAAATCTCCGAAATCTCGCGTTCGTTGAAGAGCCTCGCCAAGGAACTCGACGTGCCGGTGATCGCGCTCTCGCAGCTGAATCGCGGTCTGGAGCAGCGTCCGAACAAGCGGCCGGTGATGTCGGACCTGCGCGAATCGGGCGCAATCGAACAGGACGCGGACGTCATCCTGTTCATCTATCGCGACGAAGTCTACAACCCCGACAGCCCCGACAAGGGCACGGCCGAAATCATCATCGGCAAGCAGCGTAACGGTCCGATCGGACCGGTTCGCCTCACGTTCCACGGTCAATACACGAAGTTCGATAATTTTGCCGGGGCGCAGACCTTCTACGGCGAATAACGCAAAGCGTTGCGCGGCTTGCGCCAAAGTGGCGCAAATGCCGCGTTGGCGGCTGCCGATCCATACGGTAGCTCTCGCCTGACGATACAATATTGCCGTTTCATGACAGTCAGCTCTGTCGCTTATTTTGCCGCGAAGTCACCGCTTCGTGACGGCAATCCGAGACCAATTTCCGGGATACCAATGTTCGGTCGATTCATGCCCACCGAGGGCAAGTTCTTCGAGATTTTCAATGCGCATGCGAAATGCATCGTTTCCGCGAGCCGCGAACTCGAACTCCTGATCGATAACCTCGCTGACGCCGAGGTTCACAAGCAGAATGTGCAGGCCTCCGAAAAGGCCGCCGACAAGCTCACGCACGAGGCGATCGACCTCCTGCACAAGACCTTCATCACACCGCTCGACCGCGACGAGATCCACAAGCTGATCACGACGATGGACGACTGCCTCGACCTGATGGAAGACGTCGCCACGGCCATTTCGCTCTACGACGTGCAAGCTGTGACCGCCGAGGCGAGCCAGCTGGCGCACGTGGTGACAGCCACGGCCGAGCGCGTGCAGCTGGCGGTGGGGCTCCTCTCCGACATGAAGCAGGCGCGCGAGATTCTGAAGGCCTGTGAGGACATCGACCGCCTCGAATCCGACGCCGACCGCTTGCTGCGCGCGGCCATTTCGAAGCTCTTCCGCGAGGAAGACGACGTCAAGAACCTGATCAAGCTGAAGGCCATCTACGAACTGCTCGAAGCGATCACGGACAAGTGCGAGGATGTCGCGAACATCATCGAAGGCATCGTGCTAGAGAACGCCTGAGCGCCCTGCGATGCAATCGATACAACTCGCTCTCTGGGCGGTCGCGACTCTCGTCGCCATCGCTCTCGTCTTCGACTTCATGAACGGTTTTCACGACGCGGCGAATTCCATCGCCACGGTCGTGTCCACGGGTGTCCTGAAGCCGCAGCAGGCGGTGGCCTTCGCCGCCATGTTCAACGTGATCGCCTACTTCGTGTTCCACCTGAAGGTGGCGCAGACGGTAGGCAAGGGCACCATCGACCCCGATATCGTCGACCACTACGTGGTGTTCGGCGCGCTGATGGGCGCGATCGGCTGGAACGTGCTCACCTGGTACTACGGCATTCCGTCGAGTTCGTCGCACGCGCTGATCGGCGGTCTCGTGGGCGCGGCGCTCGCGAAGTCCGGCTGGGCCTCGCTCAACTTCGACGGCCTCATGAAGACCGTGGCGTTCATCTTCATCTCGCCGCTGCTCGGTTTCGTGCTGGGTTCGTTCTTCATGCTCACGGTGTCGTGGCTGTACTTCCGCACGCCGCCCAGCAAGGTCGACCGGCGTTTCCGGCGCCTGCAGCTGCTTTCCGCGAGCCTCTATAGCCTCGGCCACGGTGGCAACGACGCGCAGAAGACCATCGGCATCATCTGGATGCTGCTGATCGCAACGGGCTACTCGGCGATCGGCTCGGACGCGCCGCCCATCTGGGTGATCGGCGGCTGCTATCTGTCGATGGGGCTCGGCACGCTGTTTGGCGGCTGGCGCATCGTACGCACGATGGGGCAGAAGATCACCAAGCTCAAGCCGGTGGGCGGTTTCTGCGCGGAGGCGGGCGGGGCGCTCACGCTCTTCACGGCTTCGTCGCTGGGCATTCCCGTTTCGACCACGCACACGATTACCGGCGCGATCGTCGGCGTTGGCGCGACGCAGAAGCTCAGCGCGGTGCGCTGGGGCGTGGCGGGCAACATCGTCTGGGCCTGGGTGCTGACCATACCGGCCTCGGCCACGCTGGCCGCGGCCGCGTGGTGGCTCGGTCACCGCTTCATGTAAAACCTGCGGCGCCTTCGGGCGCCGCAGTGTTTTTGAGGCCTTGCCCGCGCGCTGGCGGGCGCTTCAGATCAGCGGCGTACTCGCCCCATCCATCGGAATGAGCGCGCCGGTGACGTAGCTCGCGCGGCGGCTCGCGAGGAAGAGCGCGACATCGGCAATCTCTTCCGGCTTCGCATAGCGTCCGAGCGGCACCTTCGATTCGCCGCTCGCCAACGCCTCCTGTGCACCGACGCCCGCGCGTTGCGCCTCCAGCTGAACGGCCTCCTGCAGCCGTTCCGTGAGCGTCGCGCCGGGGTTGATCGCATTGATGCGGATGCCGTAGCGCGCGTGGTAGTGCGCGAGGCCCACGGTCGCGAGCATCAGCGCCGCGTTGGCCGCGCCGCCCGCGATATGGATGTCGCTCGCGAACTTGCCACCCATGCCGATGATGTTGACGATGGCCCCGGGCTCCATGCTCTCGCCCGACTTGATCCGCTGCACCATGCGGCGCAGCACCTCCTGCTGCGGGTAGATGTAGGGGAAATATTTCGCCTCCATCGTGGCCCTGAACGCGTCCGCATCGAGCATTTCCGGGTCGTAGCGGCGTGCGGCGCCCGCGCTGTTGACGAGGATATCGATGGGGCCGACCGCGGTGGAGACTTCTTCGACCACGTCGGCGGCGCTATGCGCTTCGTGCAGGTCCGCGCGCGTGAGGTGTACGTGCAGGCCAACGCTTGCCAGTTGCTCGCGGGCGCGCGCGAGATTGGCGGGGTCGCGCGAGACGATCGCCACGCGGGCACCTTCCTGCGCAAAGGCGCGCGCGCAGGCAAGGCCAATGCCCTTGCTGCCGCCCGTCACGAGTACCACCTTCTTGCTGAGTCCAAGATCCATCGTCGCCTCGCTGCGCGAAAGTATGAAAAACGGTCCCAAAACGATAGCAGAGGCGCGGGGCGCCGCAAACCGCTGCAAGCACGCTTGGCCGTCCGGCCGGGGGCAACAGGCCGCTCAGCGACGCGGCGGCGCCGCTTCAGTCGCCGCCGTTGGCAAAGCGCGCGATGGGGTCGTCGCTGGACTGGGTCGGGGCGGGCACGGCTGAGCCGGCTGTCGAGGCGCGCATGATCTGCGCGCCACCCGCGGCCGGCGACGCCGCCTGGATCGGCGTCGAGCCCACTTGGCCGGCCTGGCGCGCCGCTGCGCTTGCGGTGGGCGGCGGGGGCTCGAAGGCGTCGGCGGCGGCGTCGATGGCGTCGCGCGGGGCGCTGGCGGCGGGGCTGGCAGCGTAGGCAGGCGTGTTGTTGTTGCCGGGCGCAACCGCGGGTGCGAGCACGCCCGCGTCGCGTGCCTGCGTTTGCGCCGCGCCGAGCGAGGCGGGCGGCGGCTCGAATGCGTCGGCCGGGGCGGGGGCGGCCGGGGATGCCGTCGGCGCGGCGGCTGGCGTTGCCGCATAGGCGGGCTGCGGTGCGGCGACGATACGGTTCTGGCTCGCGGCCACGGCTCGCGGCGCGGGCTGCGCCGCCGCAGCGGGCGCGACGCTGGCCATTGCGACAGCCGGTGGCGCGGCGTTCGCACCAGGCACGCGTTCAGGCGGCGCAGACGCTTCCCAGGTCGGCGTCTCGAACGGCGTGCGCTTGGGCGGCGCCATGCGGCGGATGCCGTCGAAGCGCCTGGCCCAGTAGGGGTTGGTCAGATAGTCGAGACGCACCGTGCCGCCCGTCGAAGGCGCGTTGACGAAGCGCAGGTTGCCGACGTAGATCCCGACGTGCGAATGCGGCCGCCCCGTCGTATTGAAGAAGACGAGGTCGCCGGCGGCAATCTCGTCGGGCTCGATCGTTTCGCCGCGCATACTCATGTCGGCCGTGGTGCGGGGCAAGTCCACCGAGGCCGAGCGCGCGAGCACGTATTTGACGAGACCGCTGCAATCGAAGCCGCTATCGGGCGTATTGCCGCCCCAGCGATACGGAATGCCGACGAGGCCCATCGCCTGGATCGAGATTTCCTCGCGGCCCACGCTGTGATCGACGAAATTGGGAAAGCCCGGCGGCTTGGTGCGCCACGCGTTTTCGCTGGCAGACGAACCGCTGCGCGATACCCTTTGCGGCGCACTGGAGCACGCGGCAAGCAGGACTGCAATCAGAAGCGGAAGCCAGAGTCGACGCATGAAGCGGAGGTGGCGCGCGCGACGCTCGCGCCATCGGGAAAACGGGTCATGGGCGGATGGTAGCCCGCCTGTCAGGGCTTTCGCAAGAATTCTTCACAACTTACTTGAAGTTCGTGCGCCAACTGTTGTGCCTCGGGAACGCCCGGGCAATAAAAAAGGACCGTATCCGGTTCCCCGGATACGGTCCTCGCCATCTGCACGGGCGCCCCAGAAAGGCGGCGCCCAGCGAATGGATTACAGGATATCGGACGCGTAATCGGCAAGCCGCGAGCGTTCGCCGCGTGCGAGCGTCACGTGGCCGCTGTGCGCCCAGCCCTTGAAGCGGTCCACCACGTAGGTGAGGCCGGAACTGCCTTCGGTCAGATACGGCGTGTCGATCTGCGCGATGTTGCCGAGACACACGATCTTCGTGCCCGGACCCGCGCGCGTGACGAGCGTCTTCATCTGCTTCGGCGTCAGGTTCTGCGCCTCGTCGATGATCAGATACTTGTCCACGAACGTGCGACCGCGCATGAAGTTCATGCTCTTGACCTTCAGGCGCGAGCGAATCAGCTCCTGGGTCGCGGCGCGGCCCCATTCGCCGGCGGCGTCGTCGGTCTTCTGGAGGACTTCGAGGTTGTCGTCGAAGGCGCCCATCCACGGCTGCATCTTTTCTTCTTCGGTGCCCGGCAGGAAACCGATGTCCTCGCCAACCGGCACGGTCGCGCGCGTGACGATGATCTCGTTGTAGCGCTTCTCGTCGAGCACTTGCGCGAGGCCCGCCGCGAGTGCGACGAGCGTCTTGCCCGTGCCGGCCTGGCCGAGCAGCGTGACGAAGTCGATCTCCGGGTTCATCAGCAGGTTCAGCGCGAAGTTCTGCTCGCGGTTGCGCGCCGTGATGCCCCACACGTTGTTCTTGTGGTGGCCGTAGTCGCGCAGCGTCTGCAGGAGCGCCGTCTTGCCGTTAAGCTCGCGCACGATCGCGTGGAATGCCGGTTCGCCGTTCTGCGGCTCGAGATAGACGAACTCGTTCACGAGCATCGACAGGCACTCGGGACCCGTCACGCGGTAATACGTCGTGCCGGTCTTGGTGTCCTGCCAGGACTCCATGCCCTTGGCGTGCTTCGACCAGAAGTCCTGCTGGAGGGCGCGCACGCCCGAGTACAGCAGGTCCTTGTCTTCGAGAACCTGGTCGTTGAAGTAGTCTTCCGCAGGCAGGCCGAGCGCATGGGCCTTGATGCGCATGTTGATGTCTTTCGACACCAGGACGACGAGGCGGTCCGGCCGGTCGCGCTGCAGCGCGCGCACCACGCCGAGGATCTGGTTATCGGCCTTGCCCTGGGGCAGGCCGTCGACCGGATCGATATGCGTGAGCGTGGTCTGGAAGTACAGGCGTCCAAGCGCCTCCCGGCTGCCGAGGCGGCCGAGCGAAATGCCTTCCGAGATCGGGCCCGCATTGGCGACCAGCTGGTCGAGCGTGCGGCTCACCTGGCGCGCGTTGCGCGCCACTTCCGACATGCCCTTCTTGTGGTTGTCGAGCTCTTCCAACGTCATCATCGGCAGATAGACGTCGTGTTCCTCGAAACGGAACAGGCAGGTCGGGTCGTGCATCAGCACGTTCGTGTCGAGCACGAAGAGCTTCTGGACTTCGGTGCTCTCTTCGGGATGCACGCGCTTTTTCGCGCCGGCGCGCGCAGCGGGCGCAGCAGCGCCGCCGGAGGCTTTGGCCGAGGCGGGTTTGCCGCCGCGCGCCACGGGCGTGTCGTCAGCTTCGATGCGTGCCTCGAGAGGCTGCAGCAGCGCGGCCGCGACTTGCTTGCTGTTGTTGCGCTTGCTGCGCGCGGGCGCCGGTGCGACCGGTTCGAGCGCGGCCAGTTCGGCGCTGGCGCTCGAAAGCGGCACCGTGCGCAAGGTGGTCGCGGCGTTGGCGGCCTGCGTCATCGGCTCGGCGACACTGCCGGGGCCGTATTCTGCAACGTCGGCCGCGTCGTTCTCGCTCGCGGCCTTGCGTGTGCTGCGCGTCGTGCGGGCACGCGCCTTGTATTCTTCGGGCGGCAGCAGGTTGCCGAGCTTGCTGGGGGGAGTAGGCAAAGGCATGGTGTCCCTCGAAAAAATCGGGTCGAGTGGTCGCGGGGTTACCCAGTAAGGCGCGCTTTCGGGCGGTGCGTGCGGGTGCCGGGTAGGCCCCCGTCGTTACTGCGCAAGGTGCGCGCTCAGGTCAGAAAATGCCGGTTCGCCTGGTTTTCGATCAGCTCCTTGACGTTTGCGCGCGCCGGGTCGCAAAGCCGGCGCGAACGGGGAGAAAAGCGGGAGAGAACAGCATCGAACAAACAAAAAAGCCGCCGCCCCGGATGACGAGGCAAGCGGCTTCACTTCGGTGTTGTCCCGTTGCCTCGGATACGCACTTCCGGTCATTCCATGACCGGCTGCGAAACCGCCGCAACGCGACGTAAAAAGGGTTGGACAGGCACTCATTGCAGCCCAATATAACGCTCCTCAAAGCGCTTGTACAGCCTCCAGAACGTCCTCGACATGGCCCGGGACCTTGATGCCGCGCCACTCCTGGCGCAGCACGCCGGTCGCGTCGATCAGGAAGGTCGAGCGTTCGATCCCTCGTACCTGTTTGCCATACATTTTCTTCAATTTGATGACGTCGAAGAGCGTGCACAGCGCTTCGTCGGCATCCGATACCAAGGTAAACGGCAGTTCGAGCTTGGCCTTGAAGTTATCGTGCGAGCGCACGCTGTCGCGCGACACGCCCACGATCTGCGCGCCGGCCTTTTTGAACTTCGGTGAGAGGTCGCGGAACTGCAGGCCTTCGGTCGTGCAGCCCGGCGTGTTGTCTTTCGGATAGAAGTACAGCACCACCTTGCTGCCCTTCAGGCTCGACAGCGTGAAGTCGCCGCCGGTAGCGGGGGCGGTGAAGTCGGGAACGGGGTGGTCGACTGCGATGGTCACGTCAGGCACGTGGCTCTCCCTTTGTTATTGACTGGCGTTGCCGCAGCGCGCGGCGCCGGTTCGCCGGGACGGCGTGCCGCCCGCGGCGGGGTGTTGCGCGGGCGTGGGTCCTGGCAGGCACTGAGCGGCGCGCGGGCGGCGGATTCAGTCGGGCTGAACGATCAGCTGGCCGGAGCGGCCGGCGATCTCGCCCCAGGTGACAGGGTACGATGGCAGCGAATCCGGGTCCAGCGTCGCATGGTAGTCGCCCATCGTGGCAAACGTGTGGCCTTGCGCGCGCCAGCCGGCGAGCAGCTGCTCGAACACCGGGGCGAGCTTCTGGCCTTCGAGTTCGGCGTGCAGCGTGAAGACCTGGTCGTGCGGGTTGTTTTCGGTGCGCTTGAGCATCCAGGCGGCGACCGTATCGGTATCGACGCCATCCACACCGAGCACCTCGTCGAGCGTGGGCAGCGTGGTGGGCATCTGCACGTGGTTCAGCGTGCGGCCCGCCACCACCGGACGGTAGGGCGAATGACCGCGCCCGTCGGAGGCGTAGCGCATGCCCCACGTGTCGATCTGCTCGAAAGCGGCCTCGTTCATCTGCCAGCCCGCCGCGCCGTGCGTGACGGGCGGCGTGCCGAAGATGCGCGTGAAGCGGTCGTGGCTCTTCTGCATCTGGCGCGCGGTCCACTGCGCGTCGCGCTTGCGCACGTTGTCCTGCCAGTACACGTGATCCCACGTATGGATGCCGCACTCGAAGCCGGCCTCGTGAATCGCGCGCATTTCAGCCGCGGCTTCCACGCCGATGTCGGGGCCCGGCAGCAGCACGCCGTACATCAGCTGCTTCACGCCGTAGTGCTCGACCACCGACGTGCGCGAGACCTTCTTGAGAAAGCCCGGCCGCAACACGCGGCGCAGCGCCCAGCCCGTGTGATCGGGGCCGAGGCTGAACAGGAACGTGGCGCGCGCCTTGTAGCGGTCGAAGATGCGCGCGAGGTTCGGCACGCCTTCGCGCGTGCCGCGCAGCGTGTCAACGTCGATTTTCAGGACGATGCGGGCCAAGAGGCGGGGACCTTTCTCTGATGCTTAGTGTTGCTCGACGAGCGCACGCGCTTCGGCGACGTGGCCGCGGTACGCTTCGAAGATCTTGCGCAGCGCTTCGTCGAAGGTCGACTTCGGCGCCCAGCCGAGTTCCTGCTTCGTGTTGTCGATCTTCGGCACGCGGTTCTGCACGTCCTGATAGCCCGCGCCGTAGTACGCACCCGACGACGTTTCGACGAGCTGCACCTTCTTCGCCGTTTCCGCGTATTCCGGGAATTCGGCGGCGAGCGCCAGCATCTTGTGCGCGAGTTCGCGCACCGAGAAGTTGTTGGTCGGGTTGCCGATGTTGTAGATCTTGCCCGTGGCGACGCCGTCCTTGTTCTCGATGATCTTCATGAGCGCTTCGATGCCGTCGTCGATGTCGGTGAACGCGCGTTTTTGCGCGCCGCCATCCACGAGGCTGATGTTCTCGCCGCGCACGATGTGGCCGAGGAACTGCGTCACGACGCGCGACGAGCCTTCCTTCGGCGTGTAGATCGAGTCGAGGCCCGGGCCGATCCAGTTGAACGGACGGAACAGCGTGAAGTTCAGGCCTTCCATGCCGTAGCCCCAGATCACGCGGTCCATCAGCTGCTTCGAGCACGCATAGATCCAGCGCGGCTTGTTGATCGGGCCGTAGGTCAGCGCCGAGGCGTCCGGGTCGAACTGCTCGTCCGAGCACATGCCATAGACTTCCGACGTCGACGGGAAGACGAGGTGCTTGCGGTACTTCACGGCCGAACGCACGATCGGCAGGTTCGCTTCGAAGTCGAGCTCGAACACGCGCAGCGGCTGCTGCACGTAGGTGGCGGGCGTCGCGATGGCGACCAGCGGCAGGATCACGTCGCACTTCTTGACGTGGTACTCGACCCACTCCTTGTTGATCGTGATGTCGCCTTCGAAGAAGTGCATCCGCTCATGCTTGACGAGGTCGCCGAGGCGATCCGTCTGCATGTCCATGCCGAACACTTCCCAGTTCGTGCTTTCGAGGATGCGTTTGGAGAGGTGGTGGCCGATAAAGCCGTTCACACCCAGGATCAGAACTTTTTTGGTCATGGACGGGGGACAGATGAAATGAGTTCGGAGAACGCGGCGGGGCTGATGACGGTCTCCTGACCGTCATGCGCATGCCGCAGTTCGTGGATCGCGATGGCGCGTGCGTCGCCGCAGACGGCGAAAAACGCATTATCGCTTACGTGGATGCCGGCGGGCAATCCGGCGAGGGGGCGGACCCTTTCGGCGTCTTGCGAGCCGGGGCGCACGAGCCGCGCGCGGGCAATCACGAAACGCTCGTTGCCGATCTCGGTGAACGCGCCCGGATAGGGCGGCGCGACGGCGCGGATCAGGTTGTACACGTGTTGCGCGCTCTCGCCGAAATCGATGCGGCCGTCCTCCGGCTTGCGCCCGCCGTAGTAGCTGCCCTTCGTGAGATCGTTCGGCAGGTGCGGCGCCTCGCCCGCGATCAGCGCGGGCAGCACACGCCAGAGCGTCTGCTCGGCGGCGACCGTCACCTTGTCGAAGACCTGCGCGGCGGTGTCGTCGGGCAGGATCGGCACCGGGGTCTGCGCGACGATCGCGCCCGCGTCGGGCTTCGCGCCCATTTCGTGCAGCGTGGCGCCCGTTTCGGTTTCGCCGTTGAGCACGGCCCAGTTCGTGGGCACGCGGCCGCGGTATTTCGGCAGCAGCGAGCCGTGCACGTTGTACGCGCCGCGCCCGGCGAGCGCGAGCAGGTCCACGGGCAGCATGTGCCGGTAGTAGAACGAGAAGATGAAGTCCGGGCGCGCCGCGGAAACGGCCGCGCGCAGCTCGGCGCTCTTCGGGTCGGCGGGCGTGACGACTTCGATGCCATGCTCCTCGGCCACCGACTTCACGCTGCCGAACCAGATGTTCTCGGTCGGGCTGTCTTCATGTGTGACGACGAGCGCCACGTCGACGCCGCCCGCGAGCAACACCTGCAGACAACGCACGCCCACGTTGTGATACGCGAAGACAACGGCGCGCGGTTTCATTGGCCGGCTCCTTCGTTGGCCGGGTTCGTGGTGGCCGGCCGTGCAGCCGTACCGGCCGCTCGCGTGGGTTCAGCCGGCTGCGCGAAGGCGGCGGCCTGCATGAAATCCTGGCGCGGCGCATCGACGACGGCGCGGCCATTGCGCTCCTCGAGGATCGTCTGGATCAGGTAACGCGGACGCGCGCGCACCTGCTGGTAGATGCGGCCGATGTACTCGCCGAGCAGACCGAGCGCGAAGATGATCACGCCGAGCAGGAAGAACGTGATGGCGAAGAGCGTGAACACGCCTTGCACTTCCGCGCCGAGGATGAAGCGGCGAATCAACAGCAGCAGGAAGAGGCCTGCGGAGCCGAGCGAGAGGATCACGCCGATGAACGAGAGCCACTGCAGCGGCACGACGGAGAAGCCCGTCACGAGGTCGAAATTCAGGCGAATCAGGCTGTAGAGCGAGTACTTCGATTCGCCCGCGAAGCGCTCTTCATGCGCCACCTCGACCTCGACCGGGTTCTGCGAGAACGTGTAGGCGAGCGCCGGAATGAAGGTGTTGATTTCGCCGCAGCGGTTGATCGTGTCGATGATGCGGCGGTTGTACGCGCGCAGCATGCAGCCCTGGTCGGTCATCTTGATGCGCGTGATGCGCTCGCGCAGACGGTTCATCGCCTGCGAGGCCTTGCGCCGCCAGAGGCTGTCCTGGCGCTGCTTGCGGATGGTGCCGACGTAGTCGTAGCCCTCGCGCATCTTCTCGACGAGCTTGCCGATTTCCTCGGGCGGATTCTGCAGGTCGGCGTCGAGCGTGATGACGATCTCGCCGCGGGCCTGCTCGAAGCCCGCGAGAATCGCCATGTGCTGGCCGTAGTTGCCGTTGAGCAGGATCGCGCGCGTGGTATCGGGCCGCGCGCGGAACTGCTCCGCGAGCATCGCGGCCGAGCGGTCGCGGCTGCCGTCGTTGATGAAGATCACTTCGTACGAGGTGCCGAGCTTGTCGAGCGCCGGATAGAGGCGCGCGAACAGCGCGGGAAGGCCAGCTTCCTCGTTGTAGACCGGAATGATGACCGAGACTTCCGGCGTGTCCGGGGTCAAGGTGCCTTGTTCCGTTTGACTCATGTGTGCGTCGATTCCGTTATTGGATGCTTCGGTTTGCTGCATGCGCAAATCGGCGGCGCGTGCGCTGCGCCGTCCGCCTGCGTTTCCCCTGTGTCGACCCGGGTCCCGAGGTGGCGCTTTGACGCTGACTCGGGTCCCATGCCCGCCGGGGCGGCGTTATGCCGTCCCCGACTTCCGTTACTGCCTGTTTTGCCAACTACTTCGCAAACTTCGCGCAGATTTCGTTCACCGCGCCGCACACGCGCGCCACGTCGGCTTCGGTCATTTGCGTGAAGAGCGGCAGCGTGACCGTGCTCGCGCCGAAGCGCTCCGCGTGCGGGAACATGCCCGCCTTGAAACCACGCTCGCGGTAGAGCGTGAAGAGGTGGATGGCCGGGTAATGCACGCCCGAGCCGATGCCGCGCTCCTTGAGTTCGCCCATGAAACCGGCGCGGTCGATCGCGAGCTGGTCGAGCGGCAGCGTGATCTGGAACATGTGCCAGTTGCTGTTGGCGAAATCGGCGAGCGGCAGGCCGACGCCGAGCTTAACCGCCGCGCCGCCTTCGAAGCCGGCGAAGTAAGCCCGCGCAAGCTCGCGGCGCTGCCGGATGAAGCGCTCGATGTGCTTGAGCTGGCCGAGCCCGACGCGCGCCGCCACATCCGTGAGATTGTACTTGCCGCCGAGCACGTCGCAGTCCATCCCGTCGAAGCCCGTACGCGTAATGCCCTGGAGGCGGTACTTCTGCGCGAGCACGGCCTCGGCTTCATCGTTGAGGGCGAGCGCGCCGCCTTCGATCGACGTCAGGTTCTTGTTGGCGTGGAAGCTGAACGAGACGATATCGCCGATCGCGCCGATGCGCTTGCCGTTCCAGCTCGAGCCGAACGCCTGCGCGGCGTCCTCGATCACACGCAGCTTGTACTGGCGGGCGATCGCGTAGAGCCGGTCCATGTCGACGGGCAGGCCCGAGAGGAAGACCGGGATGATGGCTTTGGTCTTCGGCGTGATGGCGGCTTCGAGCTTGTCGAGGTCGATGTTGCGCGTGACGGGATCGATGTCGGCGAACACGGGCGTCGCGCCAACTTCGTAGACCACATTGCTGGTCGCGACCCACGAGGCGGGCGTGGTGATGACTTCGTCGCCGGGACCCACGCCGGCAAGGCGCAAACCGATTTCGAGCGTCGCCGTGCCCGAGTTGAAGGTGCGCACGGGACGGCCGCCGCAGTATTCGGAGAGCGCCGCCTCGAACGCCTGGTTCTGCGGGCCGGTCGTGATCCAGCCCGAGCGCAGCACGTCGACGACGCCCTGGATGGTTTCCTCATCGATTTCGGGACGCACGAACGGCAGGAACGGGAGGGGCGACTGCGGGGATGACTGGGTCATGAGTGCTTTGCTCTTTGCTCGTCAGAAAGTGGGGCCGGGCAGCAAGGCCGCCGCGGCGCATCTTACGAAATGCTTATATGGGCGCAATATGCTGCGCTGCAAGCGGCCTCGCCACGCGCGCCAGAAGCGCGCGCCGCGGCGCGTTAGCTGCGCGCCAGCACGAACACGCCGATCAGGATGATGCCGATACCCACGAGCCGCTGCACGCTCAGCACCTCGCCGAACAGATACCACGCCGCGAACGCGTTGACCACGTAGCCGAGCGAGAGCATCGGGTAGGCGATCGAGACGTCCACGCGCGAGAGCCCGACGATCCACACGACCACGCTGAACACGTAGCAGGTGAGGCCGCCGAGAATCGGCACTTGCGTCGCGAGCTTCATGCCAATGGGCAAGATGTTCGCACGGCTGAATTCGAAGTGTCCAACGGCATTGACACCCGCTTTCAGCAACAGTTGCGCGCATGCGTTGAGGCCGACGCCGGCGAGGATGCAGATGAGGGAAATCGGATTCATCGGAAAGGGTGGTTCAACGGGTTATCGGGTTGGGGCAGGAACCGGGCCGGGCCGCGCAGGCCGCGCCGGCCGCTTCAGCCCGTGCCTGCGCGGCCCGCCCAATTATCGCCCATGCGTCAATCGGGGCCAGGAAGCGTTCAGGATTGCGGCTTTTCAACGATCACGCGCCGCGCGTCGCGGGCGATCACCTGCATCGGCAGTCCCTGCGCGGCCAGTTCTTCGTAGCGCTTCACGGGAATCAGCGCGAGCGCATAGTGGTCGGCCTTCCAGCGCGCCTCCCAGTCGGCAATGGTCGGCACCCATTTTTGCGGTTCCTCGGAGATGCCGAAGGCCAGCTCGTCGGTGACTTCGACCATCGTCATCGTATGGCGCACGTAGAAGGGCAGGGTGTGGTCGAGTACGCCCACCGAGTAGAACGGCGTGTCGGGCGGCAGCTTCGCAATGGCGGCGCGCACCGCGGGCGCGAGCGGCGCGCCGGAACTCAGGGTGCCGAACACGTCGTGGCCCGTGCCCGCAATGGTCGCGAGCAGCAGCCACGCCGTGCCGAGCGCGAGCGCCGGTGCGCGCGCGCCGGTTTCGGGCGTGCGCTTCGCGCGGTTCAGGCGCAGGCCGACCATGGTGACGACGAAGGCCACCGCGGCCGCGGCGAACACCCAGACCTGGAACTCCCGGTAGAGCGCGTTCGGATTGCGCGCGTCGCCGAGCCGCGTGAGCACGAACGAGCCCGCCATCAGCACGACGGCGAACAGCGCGTAGCCCACGAGATGCTTGTTCCACTGGGCCCGCGTCATGACTGGCAGGTACATGCCGATGATGAGCGCCACGGGCGGCGCAATCGGCAGGACGTAGGAGACGAGCTTGGAGTGCGAGGCGCTGAAGAACAGGAAAATGAACACCGTCCACACGATCATCAGCGTGACGGGCGAGAAACCGTTGGGCTGACGCGGCGCGCGCAGCGCATGGCGCACGCTCTGCACGCTGACCGAAAGCCACGGCAGGAAGCCCACCAGCATGACCGGCACGAAGTAGTAGAACGGGCCGGGGCGGTTCTGCGCGGGCGTGAGGTAGCGCTGGAACTGCTGGACGATGAAGAAGAAGTTGAAGAACTCGGGATTGCGCTGCTGCACGAGGATGAACCACGGCGACACGATCGCGAAGAACACGATCAGGCCGCTCACGAGATAGAGGCGCTTCCAGAGCGCCCAGTCGCGCGAAATCGCCGTATAGAGCACGAGCACGGCGCCCGGCAGGATCAGGCCGACGAGGCCCTTGGACAGCACCGCCATCGCCATGGCCGCCCAGCACGCCCACATCCACAGGCGCGCGTTCGCTTTGGGCAGGCTCGGACGCTGCGCGAGCAGCAGCGCGCACAGCGAGAGCTGCATCCAGAACGACAGGCCCATGTCGAGCGTGTTGAAATGGCCCATCAGGTTCCAGTACGGCGCGCAGGCAAGCACGACCGCGGCGAAGAAGCCCGTGGCGGCGTTGAACACCCGCGCGCCGGTGAAGCCGATCAGCAGCACGCCCGCGAAGCCGGTGAGCGCCGTGTACAGGCGCGCCTGCCACTCGCCGATGCCGAACCACGCGAAGGTGAGCGCGTTCATCCAGGTTTGCAGCGGCGGCTTTTCGAAGTACTTGTAGTCGTTGTAGCGCGGCGTGATCCAGTCGCCGCTCGCGAGCATTTCGCGCGCCATTTCGGCGTAGCGGCCTTCGTCGCTCGGCAGCAGGTGGCGCCAGCCGAGCGGCAGGAACCAGATCACGGCGAGGGCGAGGATCAGGAGCAGGATCGCGCTGCGCTTGAGCGGTAGCCTCGATGGCGTATCGTTCATGGGTTTCAGCCTGTTCTTGTTGCAGTCGTTGCGGTCGGGGTGCGAAGCGTGCGCGCTGGCCACGCGCGATGTGCGGGCCAGGTCCGGAGCGCGCGCTACGCACGCGGCGCGCAAGTGTACTACGCCGCCGCGCGGCGACCTGATGGCAAGCTTAAGGCGCGTCAGCTTTCGATCAGAAGCGCGGCCGCCACGCGGCGGCCTTCGGCCATGAGGATGTTGTAGGTGCGGCAGGCGGCCTTGAAGTCCATCGCCTCCACGCCGATGCGCTTTGCGGCCAGCGCCGCGGTCAGGCGCGGATGCGGAAAGCGCAGCCGCTCTCCGCTGCCGAACACGACCACTTCGGGGTTCAGCGGGAGCAGCAGCTCGAAGAGCTCGGGCGTGAGGGCGTCGAACGACTGCACCGGCCAGGGGGTGACCGGCGCTTCGGGCATCACGATGATGCTGCCCGTATGGCGTTCGAGGTTCACTTCGACGTAGTCGGCGCCGTAACCGGTCACGGTGTTCAGCGCGGCGCTGGAGTCCTGGTGTAGTTTCAAAACGGGGTTCCGGGGTAAGGGCAGGTCGGGTGCGCAAGCGAGAGGGCGCATATCCTGTGCCGACGCCGGCCTCGGCGCGAACCGCCTTGCAGCCCGCCGTGTCACCCGCTTCGCGACCCGCCTCCTGGCCGATTGCGCATTGCGGAAGTTGGTCAAAATCCGCTAAATTATAGCTTTTTAGCCGCCGCTGCGGCGGCGTCCGCGGGTAGACCGCGCCGGCAGGCCGCTACGCGCGCCATCCGCGCATCGGGCGAGGGCAGCCACAAGCTGCTGGGGCGGCTTTGGGGTGGTCGGGTTGGCCAGCGTACGCTTTGCGAAGCGTCGCGCGTGCGCCCGGCGCTCCCTTCGCATTCGTGCACGGCTTTTGTCCCGCCGGGGGCGCCCTCCGGCTCCCTTGCCTGTCCTGTCCGCCAAGGCGCCATCCGCCGGCCGGCCAACGGCATTTCAGCTTGTTCCAGCCCTTTTACCGCGTCTTACTCGCCGCTGACGCCCTGACTGATTCTCTGACCGCTTCTCTGACCGATAGCCCGCCGTGAAACCGATTCTCAAATCCAACAAGCTGCAGAACGTTTGCTACGACATCCGCGGGCCGGTGCTCGAGCACGCGAAGCGCCTCGAAGAAGAAGGCCATCGCATCATCAAGCTGAACATCGGCAATCTCGCGCCGTTCGGTTTCGACGCGCCCGACGAGGTCATTCAGGACATGATCCTGAACCTGCCGGGCTCCTCGGGGTATTCCGATTCGAAGGGCGTGTTCGCCGCGCGCAAGGCGATCATGCATTACGCGCAGCAAAAGGGCATCAAGGGCGTCGAGCTCGACGACATCTACATCGGCAACGGCGCGTCCGAACTGATCGTGATGGCCATGCAGGCGCTCCTGAACGACGGCGACGAAGTGCTGCTGCCCGCGCCCGACTATCCGCTGTGGACGGCGGCGGTGAGCCTTTCGGGCGGCACGCCCGTGCACTACATCTGCGACGAGTCGAACGCGTGGATGCCCGATCTCGACGACATCCGCTCGAAGATCACGCCGAACACGCGCGCGATCGTCGTCATCAACCCGAACAATCCCACGGGCGCGCTCTATTCGGACGACCTGCTGCGCGGGCTCGTGGCGATCGCGCGCGAGCACGGCCTGATCCTGTTCGCCGACGAGGTCTACGACAAGATCATCTACGACGGCAAGACGCACACGGCGCTTGGCTCGCTCTCGGAAGACGTGATCACCGTCACGCTCAACAGCCTGTCGAAGAGCTATCGCGCGTGCGGCTACCGCGCGGGCTGGATGTTCCTCTCGGGCATGACGGGGGAAAACCGCCGCCGCTCGAAGGACTACACGGAAGGTCTCGGCATTCTCGCCTCGATGCGCCTGTGCGCGAACGTGCCGGGCCAGTACGCGATCCAGACGGCGCTGGGCGGCTACCAGAGCATCAACGAGCTGATCCAGCCGGGCGGGCGCCTGTATCGCCAGCGCGAACTCGCGTACAACATGCTCACGGCCATTCCGGGCGTGACCTGCGTGAAGCCGGAGGCGGCGCTCTACATGTTCCCGCGCCTCGACCCGAAGCTCTATCCGATCGAGAACGACCAGCAGTTCATCCTCGATCTGCTCCTGCAGGAGCGCGTGCTGCTCGTGCAGGGCACGGGCTTCAACTGGAAGCAGCCGGACCACTTCCGCGTGGTGTTCCTGCCGAACGTCGACGACCTGACCGATTCGATCAACCGCATCGCGCGCTTCCTCGACGGTTATCGTCAGCGGCACGGCACCTGAGCCAGCCACACGCATCCCCTTTTCAAACACTTGGACGAACACACGCTGCATGGATCCGATCAAAGTAGGTCTCTTGGGCTTCGGCACGGTGGGCAGCGGCACCTTCACGGTACTGCGCCGCAACCAGGAAGAAATCAAACGCCGCGCGGGCCGCGGCATCGAGGTGGCGCGCATTGCCGTGCGCAACCCGGCCAAGGCCACGACGGCGCTCGGCAGTGAAGCGGGCACCGTCGACCTGACGACCGACTTCAACGCCGTGGTCGACGATCCCGCGATTTCGATCGTCGCCGAAATGATCGGCGGCACGACGCTCGCCAGGGAACTCGTGCTGCGCGCCATTGCCAACGGCAAGCATGTCGTCACGGCGAACAAGGCGCTGCTGGCGGTGCACGGCACCGAGATCTTCGAGGCGGCGCGCGCCCAGGGCGTGATGGTCGCGTTCGAGGCGGCGGTGGCGGGCGGCATCCCCATCATCAAGGCGCTGCGCGAAGGTCTCACGGCCAACCGCATCCAGTACATCGCCGGCATCATCAACGGCACGACCAACTACATCCTCTCGGAAATGCGTGAGCGCGGGCTCGACTTCGCGACCGCGTTGAAGGCCGCGCAGGAACTGGGCTACGCCGAAGCCGATCCGACCTTCGACATCGAAGGCGTGGACGCCGCGCACAAGGCGACGATCATGAGCGCGATCGCGTTCGGCGTGCCCGTGCAGTTCGACCGCGCCTACGTGGAAGGCATCAGCAAGCTCGACGCCATCGACATCAAGTACGCGGAAGAACTGGGCTATCGCATCAAGCTGCTCGGCATCGCGCGCCGCACCGAGCGCGGCATCGAGCTGCGCACGCATCCCACGCTGATTCCGGCCAAGCGCCTGCTCGCCAACGTGGAGGGCGCAATGAACGCCGTGGTCGTGCATGGCGACGCCGTGGGCACGACGCTGTACTACGGCAAGGGCGCGGGCGCGGAGCCGACGGCCTCCGCCGTGGTGGCCGACCTCGTCGATGTGACGCGCCTGCACACGGCCGACCCCGAGCACCGCGTGCCGCATCTGGCATTCCAGCCGGACAGCCTCTCGAACACGCCGATCCTGCCGATCGACGAAGTCACGAGCGGCTACTACCTGCGCCTGCGCGTGGCGGACCAGACCGGCGTGATGGCGGCCATCACGCGCATCCTGGCGGACAGCGGCATCTCGATCGACGCGCTGCTGCAGAAGGAAGCGGAACAGGTCGACGCGCAAGGCAAGGCGGAAACCGACATCATCCTGATCACCCACGAGACGATCGAGAAGAACGTCAACGCGGCGATCGCGCAGATCGAAAAGCTCGCGACGGTGAAGTCGCAGGTCACGAAGCTGCGCATGGAAGGACTGAACTAAGGCAAGGGCTATGAATTACGTATCTACGCGCGGCGCGGGCGCCGGCGAGCATCATTCGTTTTCCGACATCCTGCTGGGCGGCCTCGCGCGCGACGGCGGCCTGTATCTGCCGGCCGAATATCCGCAGATCAGCAAGGAAGAACTGGCGCGCTGGCGCGGCCTTTCGTACGCGGATCTCGCGTTCGAGATCCTGTCGAAATTCGCCGGCGACATTCCCGCCGACGACCTGCGCGACATCACGCGCCGCACCTACACGGGCGAGACGTACCGCAACGTGCGCCACGGCGAAGACGCGAGCAAGATCACGCCGCTCACCACGCTCGGCGAGGAAAACGGCGCGCAGCTCTCGCTGCTCGAACTCTCGAACGGCCCGACGCTCGCGTTCAAGGACATGGCGATGCAGCTGCTCGGCAACCTGTTCGAGTACGCGCTCGCGAAGGCCGGCCAGGAGCTGAACATTCTCGGCGCGACCTCGGGCGACACCGGCAGCGCGGCGGAATACGCCATGCGCGGCAAGAAGGGCGTGCGCGTGTTCATGCTTTCGCCGCACAGGAAGATGAGCGCGTTCCAGACGGCGCAGATGTTCAGCCTGCAGGACCCGAACATCTTCAATCTGGCCGTGGAAGGCGTGTTCGACGACTGCCAGGACATCGTCAAGGCGGTTTCGAACGACCACGCCTTCAAGGCGCAGCAGAAGATCGGCACGGTCAACTCGATCAACTGGGCGCGCGTCGTGGCACAGGTCGTGTACTACTTCGCCGGCTACTTCGCGGCGACGCAGTCGAACGACGAGCGCGTCTCGTTCACGGTGCCCTCGGGCAACTTCGGCAACGTGTGCGCGGGCCATATCGCGCGCATGATGGGCCTGCCGATCGAAAAGCTCGTGGTCGCGACCAACGAGAACGACGTGCTCGACGAGTTCTTCCGCACCGGCATTTATCGCGTGCGCGGCTCGGCCGAGACGTATCACACGACGAGCCCGAGCATGGACATCTCGAAGGCGTCGAATTTCGAGCGCTTCGTGTACGACCTGCTGGGCCGCGATCCGGCGCGCGTGACGCAGTTGTTCCGCGACGTCGAGGAGAAGGGCGGCTTCGATCTCGTGGCGAGCGGCGACTTCGTGCGCGTCAAGCAGTTCGGCTTCGTTTCGGGCCGCAGCAGCCACGACGACCGCATCGCCACGATTCGCGACATCTACACGCGCTACAGGACGATGATCGACACCCATACGGCCGACGGCGTGAAGGTCGCCCGCGAACACCTGCAGCCCGGTGTGCCGATGATCGTGCTCGAAACCGCGCAGCCGGTGAAGTTCGGCGAGACGATTCGCGAAGCGCTGGACCGCGAGCCGGAGCGTCCGGCGGCGTTCGAAGGCCTCGAGGCGCTGCCGCAGCGCTTCGAAGTCGTGCCTGCCGACGCCCAGCGCGTGAAGGACTATATCGCCGCCCACACGGCGGACTGATCGACGCAGCCGGGGCAGGAACGGCTCGCGGTCCCGGCGTGTCGACATCGCAGCAGGTTTTACGCGGCGGCGGGTTGCCCGAATCCGCCCGCTGCATGACTCCAGCCGATCCTGCGCACGCGCCGGCATCGCGCGCCAGGGATATCCACGGCATAAGGCACAGCGCGCCGGTCGCGCCGCTACAATAACGGCAGACCAACCGCTGCTGGCGGCCCCACCGCCAAGTCCGAGACGACCTCGATGTCCACGCCTACGTCCCCGTCTTCCGCTGCGCCGGCGCCGCGCGCGCCGATGCTCTCTACCGCCGACGCCCTCGCCGCGCTGCTTGCCGCGGCGCAGCCGCTCGCCGGCGCCGAAACGATTTCGACGTTCGACGCGCTGAACCGCGTGCTCGCCGCAGATGTCGTTTCGCCGCTCGACGTGCCGCCGATGCATACGAGCGCAATGGACGGCTACGCGGTGCGCGTGGCCGATCTCGCGCAAGGCAGCCGCCGTCTGGCGGTTTCGCAGCGCATTCCCGCGGGTCACGCGCCACAACCGCTCGCGGCAGGCACGGCGGCGCGCATCTTCACGGGCGCGACGGTGCCGCCGGGCGCGGACGCCGTGGTGATGCAGGAGCAGACCGAGGCCGCGGAAGGCGCCGTCACCTTTCTGCACACGCCCAAGGCGGGCGAATGGATCACGGCGCAGGGCGCCGATATCCGCAAGAGCACGGTGATCCTGCCGGCGGGCACGCGCCTCACGCCGGCGGCGCTCGGGCTCGCGGCGTCGGTCGGGTGCGCCGCGCTGACCGTCGTGCGCCGCGTGAAGGTCGCCGTGTTCTTCACGGGCGACGAACTGACGATGCCTGGCGAGCCGCTCAAGCCCGGCGCGATCTACAACTCGAACCGATTCACGCTCACGGGCCTCTTGCGCAACCTCGGCTGCGAAGTGACCGACTACGGCATCGTGCCGGATCAACTCGACGTCACGCGCGCGACGCTGCGTGAAGCGGCCGCCGCTCACGACCTCATCCTCACCTCGGGCGGTGTCTCGGTCGGCGAGGAGGATCACGTGCGGCCCGCCGTCGAGGCCGAAGGCCGCATCAACCTGTGGCAGATCGCCATGAAGCCGGGCAAGCCGCTCGCGTTCGGCGCGCTGCGTCGGACGCAAGGGGCCACGGACGCGGAAGCCGGCGAGGCGTTCTTCATCGGGCTGCCGGGCAACCCGGTATCGAGTTTCGTCACCTTTCTGTTGTTCGTGCGCCCGTTCCTGCTGCGACTCGCAGGTGCGACGCAGGTGAGCCCGCGCGCGCTTTCGCTGCGCGCCGACTTCACCCAGGCGAAGAGCGACCGCCGCAACGAATTCCTGCGCGCGCGCGTGAACCCGGCTGGCGGTCTCGACCTGTTCCCGAACCAGAGTTCGGCGGTTCTCACCTCCACGCTCTGGGGCGACGGTCTCATCGACAATCCGCCCAATCATGCGATCAGCGCCGGCGAGACCGTGCGCTTTATTCCGTTCACCGAATTGCTGTACTGAAAACCCTCGAGCGATGAAGATCCAGTTGAAATTTTTTGCGAGTGTCCGCGAAGCGCTTGGCGTCGCGGACGAAACGGTCACGCTGCCGGACGGCATCGCGACGGTCGGCGACGTGCGCGGCTGGCTGCGCGCGCGTGGCGGCGTGTGGGCCGAGACGCTGGCGGAAGGCCGCGCGCTGCGCATGGCCTGCAATCACGTGATGACGGACCCGCGCACGCGTATCACCGAGGGCTGCGAAGTGGCGTTTTTCCCGCCGGTGACGGGCGGCTGAGCGTCACGGGAGACTCACGATGCCCGTGCGCGTACAAACGGAAGATTTCGACCTCACCGCCGAGGTGGCGCAGCTGCGCGCGCGCAATCCGGCGATCGGCGCGGTGGCGTGCTTCGTCGGCACGGTGCGCGATCTGAACGACGGCAGCACGATCGCCTCGCTCGAACTCGAGCACTACCCGGGCATGACTGAGAAGGCGCTGGAGGCGATCGTTGCCGAAGCGCAGCGGCGCTGGGCGGACATCGAGGTACTGATCGTGCACCGGGTGGGCAAGCTCGCGCCGCTCGACCAGATCGTGCTGGTCGCGACGACCTCGAAGCATCGCGGCGACGCCTTCGCGTCCTGCGAGTTCGTCATGGACTACCTCAAGACCGAGGCGCCGTTCTGGAAGAAGGAAGAGACGGAGCAGGGCGCGCGCTGGGTCGATGCCCGCGAGAGCGACGATACGGCGCTGGCGCGCTGGGGTGTGGCATCGGGGAATGCTTCGCGGGAATCCAGCTAGGCGCTGGTCCGCCCGGGTGAAGGGATAGATGTAGTTTACCGCCGCCCCTGTCTAACGCAACTAACTGCCTATCCCGGCGCCGCCCTGAAAGCAGATGCGCTCACTCTGCCGGCGTGCTCTCGTCGACATCCATCTGGCGGCCAACGAAACGGGCCGGAAACGGCTCGCCGGTCGGGCGCGTAGGCAAGTCGTGGCCGTGCCCGGCAGGGCGCCTGCGCGGCGCTACGCGATCGAGAAGGGCCTGTTGCTCGGGCGGAATCGCGTAATCCCAGCCAAAGCGGCTCAGTTGCAGGCTTTGCGCAATCCGCAGTGCGGGTTCCATGAACTGCACCGCCGCCGCGGGCTCGTAGCGAGCCTGAACCGTATCGAGGAAAAGATAGAGCCAGCGGCTGAAATGCTGCGGTTCGACGCCGGGCACCGGATCGTGCGCCTGCTGCACGTTGCCGCGGTAGCTTTTGGTGCCGAGCACGAGGCTCGACCAGAAACGGCACATCTTGGGCAGATGTTCGTCCCAGCGCTCGGCGAGCACGCCATCGAACACCGGGCCGAGCATGGCGTCGTCGCGCACGCGGTCGTAGAACGCGTAGACGAGTTCGCGGATGTTCTCTTCAGTCGGCTGGGCGTGCAGCGTGGCAGCGGGGCGGGTGTCGGGGCGAGTCATTTGGGGGCCTGGGTGATACCTGGGGTGCCTGGAGTGCAGTCAGCGGCGGGCGCTGGCACGGTGCGACAGTGAGCCGCATGCAAGCTGCCAGGCACTGCGAAGCGTCCATCGAAGTGACAATCATACCCAGTCCAGGCAAAACCTGCATGCTACCTGCATGTTATTGTATGGGTTTCTGTCACCCGCACCACCTCTGTCATTGCGACCGCCATGAGACTGACCGACTACACCGACTATTCGTTGCGCGTGATGCTGTATCTCGCGCTGCGTCGCGACAGCCTGGCCACGATCCAGGAGATCTCGGACGCCTACGGCGTGTCGAAGAATCATCTGATGAAAGTCGTGCAGCGCCTGGGCGAGCTTAGCTGGGTCGACACCGTCCGCGGGCGCAATGGGGGCTTGCGGCTCGCGCCGGCCTCGCTCGAGCTGAGCGTTGGCGCCGTGGTCCGTGAGACCGAGAGCGACTTCTCGCTCGTCGGCTGCTTTCCGGACGAGCATGGCGACCGGCGCAGCTGTGTCATCGAGCCGCAGTGCCGGCTCAAGCACGCACTGGCGGCGGCGCGCGATGCATTTCTCGCAGAACTCGACCGCCATACCATCGGCGAGCTGGCGCAGCCGGCAGGCGAACTGACCGGGCTGCTCGGCCTCACGCCGATCCAGTTCATGCCGCGCGCGCAGGCAGCTCGATCCGCGTCTTCGCGCGAGCATTGAAGGGCGCGTCAGCGTCCCCTCTTCGGTTTTTCTTCTCTCCCGGGCCGCGCCGCTCAGCGGTGGCGCGCTGCCTCGTGCGGCTGCGGCCGCCTCGCATTCTTTGCCCGTTTTCTCACGCCTCGGCATAAATTGGCGACGGACGCTGCCCGCGCCTGAATCGCAGAAATCGGAAAAAATGACGCCAGAGCGCTTGAAACCGGCGCGTCCCCCCTCAAATTTGGTGACAGTCTAGAAATCTGGAGGTCTCGCATCAAATGAGAATCGACAAACTCACCACCAAGTTCCAGGAAGCCATCGCCGACGCGCAAAGCCTCGCGGTGGGCCACGATAACCAGTACATCGAACCCGTTCACCTGCTGGCTGCGCTCGTCGCGCAGCAGGACGGCTCCGCGCGCTCGCTCATGTCGCGTGCGGGCGTGCAGGTCCAGGCGCTGCAGAACGCCCTGAACGACGCCATCAACCGCTTGCCGCAGGTGCAGGGGACCGACGGCAACGTGCAGATCGGCCGCGAGCTCACGGGTTTGCTCAATCAGGCCGACAAGGAAGCGCAGAAGCTCAACGACACCTATATCGCGAGCGAGATGTTCCTGCTCGCCGTGTCCGAAGACAGGGGCGAAGCGGGCCGTCTCGCGCGCCAGCACGGCCTGACGCGCAAGTCGCTCGAAGCGGCGATCGTCGCGGTGCGCGGCGGCGCGCAGGTGCACAGCCAGGACGCCGAGAGCCAGCGCGAAGCGCTCAAGAAGTACACCGTCGATCTGACCGAGCGCGCGCGTTCGGGCAAGCTCGACCCCGTGATCGGCCGCGATGACGAAATCCGCCGCTCGATCCAGATCCTGCAACGCCGCACCAAGAACAATCCGGTGCTGATCGGCGAACCGGGCGTGGGCAAGACGGCCATCGTCGAAGGCCTCGCGCAGCGCATCGTCAACGGCGAAGTGCCCGAGACGCTCAAGGGCAAGCGCGTGCTCTCGCTCGACATGGCCGCGCTGCTCGCGGGCGCGAAATATCGCGGCGAGTTCGAGGAGCGCCTGAAGGCCGTGCTCAACGACATCGCCAAGGACGAAGGGCAGACCATCGTCTTCATCGACGAAATTCACACGATGGTCGGCGCGGGCAAGGCCGAAGGCGCGCTGGACGCGGGCAACATGCTCAAGCCGGCGCTGTCGCGCGGCGAACTGCACTGCATCGGCGCGACGACGCTCGACGAATATCGCAAGTACATCGAAAAGGACGCCGCGCTGGAGCGCCGCTTCCAGAAGGTGCTCGTCGATGAACCGTCGGTCGAGGCGACCATCGCGATCCTGCGCGGCCTGAAGGAGAAGTACGAGCTGCACCACGGCGTGGAAATCACCGACCCGGCGATCGTCGCGGCGGCGGAGCTGTCGCATCGCTACATCACCGACCGTTTTCTGCCGGACAAGGCCATCGACCTGATCGACGAAGCGGCTTCGAAGATCAAGATGGAAATCGATTCGAAGCCCGAAGCCATGGACAAGCTCGATCGCCGCCTGATCCAGCTGAAGATCGAGCGCGAGGCCGTCAAGAAGGAGAAGGACGAAGCGTCGCAAAAGCGTCTGCAGCTGATCGAGGAAGAGATCGACCGGCTGAGTCTCGAATATAAGGATCTCGAAGAGATCTGGACCACCGAGAAGGCCGCGGTGCAGGGCGGCGCGCAGATCAAGGAAGAGATCGACCGCGTGCGCGCGGAGATCAATCGCTTCCAGCGCGAAGGCAAGCTCGAAAAGGTCGCGGAACTGCAGTACGGCAAGTTGCCGGAACTCGAAGCGCAGCTCAAGCAGGTGACGCTCGCCGAGGCGAGCGAGCAGAACAACCCTACGCGTTTGCGCCTGCTGCGCACGCTCGTGGGCGCCGAGGAAATCGCGGAAGTCGTGTCGCGTTCGACCGGCATCCCCGTTTCGCGCATGATGCAGGGCGAGCGCGAAAAGCTGCTGCAGATCGAAGAGAAGCTGCACGAGCGCGTGGTGGGCCAGGACGAAGCCATTACCGCCGTTGCCGACGCGATTCGCCGCTCGCGCGCCGGTCTCTCGGACCCGAACCGGCCGTACGGCTCGTTCCTGTTCCTCGGGCCGACGGGGGTGGGCAAGACCGAGCTGTGCAAGGCGCTGGCGGGCTTCCTGTTCGATTCGGAAGATCACCTCATCCGCATCGACATGAGCGAGTTCATGGAGAAGCACAGCGTGGCGCGTTTGATCGGCGCGCCGCCGGGATACGTGGGCTACGAAGAGGGCGGCTATCTGACCGAGGCCGTGCGCCGCAAGCCGTATAGCGTGATCCTGCTCGACGAAGTCGAAAAGGCGCACCCGGACGTGTTCAACGTGCTGCTGCAGGTGCTCGACGACGGCCGCATGACCGATGGCCAGGGCCGCACCGTCGACTTCAAGAACACCGTGATCGTGATGACGTCGAACCTCGGTTCGCACCTCATTCAAGCGATGGCGGGCGAGCCGCAGGAAGCCGTGAAGGACGCCGTGTGGAACGAAGTGAAGCAGCAGTTCCGCCCCGAGTTCCTGAACCGGATCGACGAAGTCGTAGTGTTCCATGCGCTCGATCGCTCGAATATCGAGTCGATTGCGAAGATCCAGCTGCAGCGTCTGCGCGAGCGTCTGGAGAAGCTCGACATGGAGCTCATGGTGTCGGACGAGGCGCTGGGCCAGATCGCCAAGGTCGGCTACGACCCGCTGTTCGGCGCACGGCCGCTCAAGCGCGCGATCCAGCAGGAGATCGAGAACCCGGTCGCCAAGCTGATCCTCGCGGGCAAGTTCGGGCCGAAGGATGTGATCCCGGTCGGCGTGAACGACGGCAAGTTCGTGTTCGAGCGCGTGGTGCACTAACGCGAGTAGCAAACCTCGGTTGAGGGGCGTGCCGCCAGGCGCGCACTGAGCCGAAACGAAAAGGGCAGCGGAGTGATCCGCTGCCCTTTTTTCATGCCTGCAAAGAGGCGCTAACGGGCGCTTACGCCTGCTTGTTGCCGCCGCCGAACAGCGACGCAAGGCCGCCAAGCGTGCCGAGCACGCTCTCGGCGTTGATCTGGCCGCCTTGCGGCACTTCGCCATTCGGCGTGCCGGCGTTGACCACGTGCGGCAGCACCTGGGCGAGCAGGCCGCTCACCTGGTCGGGCTGCATGCCGACCTTCTGGGCGAGACCCGAGACGACGTCCGAGCCGAGCACATTGTGCAGTTGATCCGCCGAAACAGGCTGGTTCTCGCCGTTGCCGACCCACGACTGCACGATGTCGCCGAGGCCGCCTTGCTGGAACTTCTCGATGAGGCCGTTCAGCCCGCCGGGCTGGTTGTTGACGAACTCCATCGCCGCGGCGAGGAGCTGGGCCTGGCCGCCGCCTTGCTGTTGCGACTGCGAACCGAGCAGGGAACCGAGGGTATCTAGCAGACTCATGACGATCTCTCTGGGTGATGGCCGCGACGGGGGGACGCGGCCGGTAAATCGGACGGCGCACGCGGCGCCGCGTTTTCGAGGTCCGGTGTACGGCTTGCGCGCGCCGGACGATGGCGGCGATCAGGCGCCGGAAGCGGCCGCCGCCGATGCGGCCTTGTCCTTCTTCGACTTCTTGGGCTTTTTCGCCTTCGTATCGGATGCGGTGGCCGGCGCAGCCGCAGCGGAGCCCACTTCGGGCGCGCTGGCAGCGGCCTTGTCCTTCTTGCTCTTGTGCTTCGACTTGCCTGCAGCCGTGTCCGAGGCGGCTTGCGCCGTGGTCGCGGCCGCAGGCGTCTGCGCCGTCATCGGATTGGCCGTGGTCGCAGCGGGCGTGGCGCTCGTGGCGGCGGCGCTCTTGCCGCTCTTCGCGCCAACCGTCTTGCCTGCCGGCGGCGCGGAGGAGCCGTTGATCGTGAGCCCTGCCGCCTCGAGGTTCTGCACCGACTTCGGGCCAATGCCCTTGACGCGGTTCACGAGGTCGTCGGCGTCCTTGAACGGGCCGTTCTTCGTGCGTTCGTCGATGATCGCCTTGGCATGGACGGGACCGATGCCCTTGACCGATTCGAGCGCGGTCTCGTCGGCGGTGTTCACTTCCACGGCTGCGGCGAGCACGGCGGACAGCGACAGGCCGATTGCGAGGAACAGCATCAGCAGCTTCTTGAGCATGGCAATCACTCCATTGAGGGCATTTCAGTTAGCCGGGAACGGACGACGCATCCAGCGGAGGGGGCTGCGGTACAAGAATAGGCCAGATGGCGTATCTGTGGATCGCAAGCGCTCGATTTATACCGGCCCAAGTGTGGCAAGTAAATCGCGCCGCACAATATTTAATACTTCTGTGCAACCGGGCGACGCGAAACGCGCAGCGGTCAGCGCAAACCGGCTCAAACGCGATGGGGCCCGACGATGGCGAGCTTCGCCATGCGTCGGTAGAGCGTCGCGCGCGAGATGCCCAGCGCCTGCGCGGCGGCGTTCGGACGCCAGCGGTGCGCCGTGAGCGCCGCGACGATGCGTGCGCGCTCGTCTTCGTCGGAGAGCGGCAATGCTGGCGGAATGCCGGCTGGGCAGCCGGACGCGGCCGGCGCTGCGAGTGGCGGCAGGCCCGCCGCGAGGTCAGCGCTCAGGTGCCGCGCTTCGACCAGCACGGTGTCGCAGACGGCGCATGCGTAGCGCATCGCATTGCGCAACTGCCGCAGGTTGCCGGGCCACGCGAACTTCGCGAGCCGCGTCGCGAGCGAGGCGTCGAGCGCGAGCGGCCGGCCGGCGGCCTGTGCTTCTTCGGCGAAGACTGTGTCGATGAGCATCGCGATGTCGCGCCGCTCGCGCAGCGGCGGCAGCGTGAGCACCGCGCCGCTCAGGCGATAGTAGAGATCGTCGCGGAATGCGCCCGCGCCGGCCATCTGCGCGAGGTCCCGGTGCGTCGCGCAGACCACGTCGATGTCGACGCGCACCGGCGTTTCGCTCCCGAGCGGCAGGACTTCGCCCTCGGCCAGCACGCGCAACAGGCGGGTCTGCAGCGCGAGCGGCATGTCGCCGATCTCGTCGAGAAAGAGCGTGCCGCCGTCGGCCATCGCGATCTTGCCGCGTGCGCCGTGGCGGCGCGCGCCCGTGAACGCGCCCGGCGCATAGCCGAACAGCTCACTCTCGATCAGCGACTCGGGCAGCGCCCCGCAATTCACCGCGACGAACGGGCGATTGCGTCGCGCGCTGGCGTCGTGAATGGCCCGCGCGAACACTTCCTTGCCGGCGCCGGTTTCGCCGAGCAGCAGGATCGGCAGGCGCTTGCCCGCCACGCGCTGCGCGATGCGCGCGTTCTCGGCTACGCGCGCGTCGGCGCTGCGCAGGAAGGGGCCGAGTGCGCTGCGGTCGTATTCGTGCGTCTCGGCGGCATCGCGCCGCAGCGGCATGGCGCCATGCGCCGCGCCGGTGCTGGGTCCGCTGCGTACGCTGTGTCCGCCGTAACCGCTCGCCCCGAGCGGCGCGCGAATGCGCGCATACAGCATCGAGCCGTTCGCGCGCAGGCGCAGCGCTGCGATGGTCTCGATGCGCCCGATGTCGCGCAACTGCACGTGCGACGAATCGAAGATCTCGTCGATATGACGCGGGCCGTCGAGACAGGGCATGCATTCGCGCGCGCGCCGGTTCGCGGCGACCACGTTGCCGTTCTCGTCGAAGGCGATCAGCAGCTCGGGCTGCGCTTCGACGTAATTGCGATTCTGGTGACCGAAGAGGATCCAGCACGACGCGAGACGATGCAGGAAATAGCCGTCTTCGATCAGCGTGGCGCTCTGGCGCACGAGCTGGTTGACGATGCGCTGGCTCTCGCGATTGTCGGGCGACTGCACGGCCGACGCATCGAGTACGCCGATCAGCTCGCCGCCCGGCGCGAAGATCGGCGCGGCGCTGCACGTGAGCGTGGTGAACGCGGCGCGGAAATGGTCGGTCTTGTGCACCGTGATGGGCGCGAGATCGGTGAGCACGTTCGCGATGCCGCAGGTGCCTTCCTCGCTCTCGGACCAGCACGAGCCGATATAGAGCCCCGCGTGCTTGAAGTCGTTGCGGCGCTCGCGGTCGAGGCGGTAGTCGATCGTCACGCCGTGCGCGTCGGTCAGCATCACGCAGTAGTCGGCCTCGCGCACCATGTCGTGCAGCCGCGTGAGGCACTGGCCCGAGGCACGCAGAAAGGACTCCTCGCGATCGCGGATCTCGCGCAGCTCGGCGGCGCTCAGCACGCGCGGGCCGATCACGGAGCCGGGGTCCAGCTGATAGCGCTCGAACGAGCGCTGCCACGACGAGACGAGGCGCGGCGAATCGGACGGCGCGGGCAGCCGGCCTTCTACGGCGCCACGCACGCGCTCGGCGTGCCGGGTAGACGCAAGGGCGTAGGGCATGAGCGGTTCCAGGCGACGGCTCGCGGTGAGCGTCGGGTAACGTCGGGTTACGTCGGACCGGAAAGCGTTCGGCGGGAGTCTTTTGTAGCACATCCTTTGCGCGCGATCACACCGCAGCGCAGCATGCGAGACGGCTGAGACGAACGTCTCAGCGTGTCGCGTCCCGCATTTCAATGCGGGGGAGAGGGGCGTTCAGTCGCAGCTCGGGCAGGCCACGCGGGGCCGTGCGCGTTTTCCTTCATGGGGACGGCTGATGGTGCGACCGGCGCATCGTACACGCGAGACGGCGGCTGAGACGCCGCGCGCGACGCGAATCGTGCAGGCGGCACGCCGTGCATTTGCCGCAGAACCCCGTCACACGGCCTTCTGCGCTATCGCCGCGCATTCTCGACGTCATTGGCATGACGCTTGCAGAGTCTGCTGCCAAAAGCGGCGCACGCAATGCACGGTGCGACGCCAACAGGAGACAAGACCCGTGACGACGCCCGTGACCGTAGGCGTGATCGCGAACCCCGCATCGGGCCGCGACATCCGCCGTCTCACTTCGCATGCATCCGTCTTTCCCACGGCCGAGAAGGCGAACATGGTCGTACGCCTGCTCGCGGGTCTCGGCGCGCTCGGCGTGGCGCGCGTGCTCACGTTGCGCGACAACACCGGCGTGGCCGCGCTGCTCCTGCGCGCGCTCGAGACGCACGCGGCGATTGCCGCGCACGAACCCTGGCCCGAAGTCGTGTTCGTCGACCTGCCGGTGAGCGAAAGCGTTGCCGATACGCACGCCGGCGTCGATCACATGATGCGTGAGGAGGTCGCGCTGATCGCCGTGCTGGGCGGCGACGGCACGCATCGCGCCGTCGCGGCGCATTGCGGCGCGACGCCGCTGCTCGCGCTCTCCACCGGCACCAACAACGCCTTTCCCGAACTGCGCGAGGCCACCGTCGCGGGCCTCGCGGGCGCGCTCGTCGCGACCGGCGCGGTGCCGGCCGGGTCGGCGCTCTCGCGCAACAAGCGGCTCGTCGCGCGCTGCGTGGAAGGGCCGTCGCGCGGGCGCGAAGAAATCGCGCTGGTCGACATTTGCGTGGCGCGTCAGCCGTTCATCGGTGCGCGCGCGATTTCAGAAAGTTCGGATATCGAATCACTTTTTCTGACCTTTGCGCCGCCCGACGGCATCGGTCTTTCGTCGATCGGCGGGGCATGGGCGCCGGTCGGGCGCGATGCGGCGCATGGTCTGCATATGACGTTCGCTCAGCCTGGTGCACCCGAGGGCAGCGGCGCGGGCGTGCCGTTGCTCGCGCCGATTGCGCCGGGCCGCGTCGAGCGCCTGACGATGTGCACCTGCCAGCGCCTCGAAGTCGGCGTGGCGCTGCCGCTCGAAGCCGACCACGGCACGCTCGCGTTCGACGGCGAGCGCGAGATCGAACCGGCACGCGGCGACCGCTATGAAGTGACGCTCGACTGGAATGGTCCGCTGACCGTCGATGTCGCGCGCACGTTGCGTTACGCGGCGTCGCATCAGTTGCTGCGCGAGGCCGCCGCGCGCGCATAGCGATCTGGCTTGCTCCCTCCACGCATAACCGAAACAAGGAGACGTTGACATGGACACACCCTTGAAAGGCCAGGTCGCGATCGTGACCGGCGGCGCGCGCGGCATCGGCCGCGGCATTGCGCTCACGCTCGCGCAGGCCGGCGCGGACGTGCTGCTCGCCGATCTGCTGGAAGAACCGCTTGCCGCGACTGCGGATGAAATACGGGCGCTGGGCAGACGCGCTGCGTTTGCCAAAGTCGACGTCACCCAGGCCGTTCAGCTCGAAGGGATGGTCTCGCAGGCGCTTTCGGAATTCGGTGGCTTCGATATTCTCGTGAACTGCGCCGGCGTGATTTCAATTAGTCCGGTATCCGAATTGACGGAGCGGGACTGGGACTTCGTCATGGGCGTCAATGCGAAAGGCGTGTTCCTCGGCTGCAAGGCTGCATTGCCGCATTTCCGCACGCAAAAGCGTGGGCGGATCATCAACGTCGCTTCGATCGCGGGCAAGGAAGGATTCCCGAATCTCGCGCACTACAGCGCCTCGAAATTTGCGGTGGTCGGCTTCACCAACGCGCTCGCCAAGGAGGTGGCCCGCGAGGGCATCACCGTGAATGCGATATGCCCCGGCATCGTGCGCACTTACATGTGGGACCGGCTCTCCGACGAATGGAAGACAGAAGGCGAGAGCGTCGAAGAGTCCTGGCAGCGCCATCAGCTCACGCTGATCCCGCAGGGCCGCGCGCAAACGCCTGAGGACATGGGCCGGCTCGCCCTGTTCTTCGCGACGATGGACAACGTCACGGGCCAGTCGGTGAACGTCGACGGCGGTTTCACTTTTCACTAGGAGCAGTGGCATTTCCCGCAGCAGGCTTGATCCGGAGCGGTACAGCGTCATACACCCAGGAGACAACCATGTCAGTTCAGTTGAACAAGGAGCAGTTGCTCACCGCGTATCGCTCGATGCGCACGATCCGCGAGTTCGAGGAACGCTTGCACGTCGAGTTCGCGACCGGCGAAATTCCAGGCTTCGTGCACCTGTACGCGGGCGAGGAGGCCTCCGCGGTCGGCACGATGAGCCATCTGAACGATAGCGACTACGTCGCCACCACGCACCGCGGCCACGGCCACTGCATCGCCAAGGGCGTGGACGTGCGCGAGATGATGGCCGAGATCTATGGCCGGGCCACGGGTTCGTGCCGGGGCAAGGGCGGCTCGATGCACATCGCCGATCTGTCGAAGGGCATGCTGGGCGCCAACGGCATCGTCGGTGCCGGCGGTCCGCTCACGTGCGGGGCCGCGCTCGCCGCCAAGCAGAAGAAGACCGGTGGCGTGGGCGTGTGCTTCTTCGGTGACGGCGCGTCGAACCAGGGGGTGATCTTCGAGTCGATGAATCTCGCCTCCGTGTGGCGCTTGCCGGTGATCTTCGTCGCGGAAAACAACGGCTACGCCGAGGCGACCTCGTCCACATGGTCGGTCGCGGCCGACAACATTGCCGACCGCGCGAACGGCTTCGGCATGCCGGGCGTGATCGTCGACGGCTTCGACTTTTTCGCCGTGCACGAGGCGCTGGGCGAAGCCATTGCACGCGCACGCAGCGGCGGCGGCCCGACGCTCGTGGAGATGAAGCTCTCGCGCTATTTCGGCCACTTCGAAGGCGACGCGCAAACCTACCGCGCCCCTGGCGAAGTGCAGAAGCTGCGCGAAGAAAAGGATTGTCTGAAGCGCTTCGAGGAGCGCGTGGTGCGCGCCGAACTCGCGAGCAGCGACGATCTGCGCAAGGTGGACGCCGAAGTGAAGCAGCTGATCGACGATGCCGTGTCGCAGGCCAAGGCCGCGCCGCTGCCGCCGGCCGAGGCGCTGCTCACGGACGTGTACGTGTCGTACCCTTAAGCGCTGAACACTCAGGTCATCAGGATTCCAGATCAAGGAGACGAAAATGGCACGAAAAATCACCTATTCGCAGGCCATCAACGAAGCGCTTGCCCAGGAGATGGGCCGCGACGAGAGCGTGATCGTGATGGGCGAGGACAACGCGGGCGGCGCGGGCGCGCCCGGCGAGCAGGACGCGTGGGGCGGCGTGCTCGGCGTGACGAAGGGCCTTTACGGCAAGTTCCCCGGGCGCGTGCTCGATACGCCGCTCTCGGAAGGCGGCTTTATCGGCACGGCAGTGGGCGCGGCGGCGTGCGGCATGCGGCCGGTCGCGGAGTTGATGTTCATCGATTTCATGGGCGTGTGCTTCGACCAGATCTTCAACCAGGCGGCGAAGTTCCGCTACATGTTCGGCGGCAAGGCGGTCACGCCGGTCGTGATTCGCACCATGTATGGCGCGGGCTTGCGCGCGGCGGCGCAGCACTCGCAGATGCTCACCTCGCTCTTCACGCATATTCCGGGGCTGAAGGTCGTGTGCCCGGCCACGCCCTATGACGCCAAGGGCCTCATGATCGAGGCGATTCGCGACAACGACCCCGTGATCTTCTGCGAGCACAAGCTGCTCTACACGATGGAAGGCGACGTTCCGGAGGAATCCTATTCGATTCCGTTCGGCGAGGCCAACATCGTGCGCGATGGCGACGACGTCACGATCGTCACATATGGACGCATGGTGCACTACGCGCTCGATGCCGCGCAGAAGCTCGCGAAAGACGGCATCGAGGCGGACGTGATCGACCTGCGCACGACCTCGCCGCTCGACGAGGAAACGATCCTCGAAAGCGCGCGCCGCACGGGCCGGGTCGTGGTCGTGGACGAAGCCAATCCGCGCTGCTCGATGGCGACCGACATTGCCGCACTCGTTGGCCAGAAGGCGTTCAAGGAGCTGAAGGCCCCGGTCGGCATGGTCACCGCGCCGCATACGCCGGTGCCGTTCGCGGCATCGCTCGAAGACCTCTATATCCCCTCGGCGGAGAAGATTGCCGACGCCGCGCGCGCAGCAAGGAGCTGAAGTCATGCCGATTCACATGATCACGATGCCCAAATGGGGCCTGTCGATGGAGCAGGGCCAGGTGAACGGCTGGCTCAAGTCGCCCGGCGACAAGGTCAGCAAGGGCGATGAGTTGCTCGACGTGGAGTCCGACAAGATCGCGTCCGGCGTCGAGTGCGCATTCGAGGGCGTGTTGCGGCGGCAGATTGCCCAGGAGGGCGACACGCTGCCCGTGGGCGCGCTGCTCGGCGTGGTCGCCGATGCCGAAGCGGCCGACGCGGATATCGACGCCGCGGTGGCAGAGTTCCAGCGCGACTTCGTGCCTGCGCAGGCGGGCGACGCCGATGCGGGACCGCAGCCGGAAAAGTCGGAGATTGGCGGCCGGACCGTGCGCTACCTGAAGCAGGGCGAAGGCGAGGGCGTGCCTGTCGTGCTGATCCACGGCTTCGGCGGCGATCTCAACAACTGGCTCTTCAACCACACCGATCTCGCGGCAGAGCGCACTGTCTGGGCGCTCGATCTGCCGGGTCACGGGGAGTCGGGCAAGGCGCTCGAGAGCGGGAGCCTCGACGAGCTTGCGCAAAGCGTGATCGCCTTCCTCGATGCGCAGAAGATCGACCGCGCGCATCTCGTCGGGCATTCGCTGGGCGGCGCGGTGGCCATGGCGGTGGCCGAGCAGGCGCCCGGGCGCGTGGCGTCCCTCGCGCTGATTTCGAGTGCGGGCCTTGGCAGCGAGATCGATGGTGCGTATATCGAGGGGTTCGTCGCGGCGGGCAATCGCAATGCGCTCAAGCCGCACGTGACGAAGCTGTTCGCCGATCCCGCGTTGGTTACGCGTCAGCTCGTCGAGGACCTAGTGAAGTACAAGCGGCTCGAAGGCGTGCAGGCCGCGCTCGGCAAGATTGCCGGGCAGGCGTTCGAAGGCGGCGCGCAGCGGCGCGTGTTCCGCGAGCGTGTGGCGACGCTTGCGCCGCGCGCGCTCGTGATCTGGGGCGAGGTCGACCAGATCATACCGGCGCGCCATGCGCAGGGCTTGCCGTCGCAGGTGCGCGTGGAGGTGATGGCGGGCAAGGGGCACATGGTGCAGATGGAGGCGGCGCAGGAGGTCAATCGCCTGCTCAAAGCCTTCTTCGACGAAGGAGCCTGAGCATGGAGGCCGCCACGTCTGGAACGCCCCGTTCGTCGAGTACGGCGCTGGGTCAGGAGGGCCTGCGCAGCCGCGAGAAGCTCGCGCGGATTCCGGTGAAGATCGTGCCGCCTGCCAGCGCCGACGCGGTCTTGCCGAAGCCGCCCTGGCTGCGCGCGCGTCCGCTCATGAGCGAGACCGTAGCGGGCGTGGCGGCCGTACTGCGCGAGCATCGGCTTCATTCGGTATGCGAAGAAGCGATGTGCCCGAACATCGGCGAATGCTTCGCGCAGCGCACCGCGACTTTCATGATCATGGGCGGGCTGTGCACGCGGCGCTGCCCGTTCTGCGATGTCGCCCACGGGCGGCCCGCGCCGCTCGACGAGGACGAGCCCGCGCACCTGGCGGCAGCGGTCGCGGCGCTGGGCTTGCGTCATGTCGTCATCACCTCGGTCGATCGCGACGATTTGCGCGACGGTGGCGCTTCGCACTTCGCGCGTTGCATTGCGCAGGTGCGCGAGCGCGTGCCGGGGATCGGCGTCGAGGTGCTCACGCCCGATTTCCGCGGCCGTATCCCGCGCGCGCTCGCGGCGCTTTCGCACGCGTGGCCCGACGTATTCAATCACAACATCGAGACCGTGCCCTCGCTGTATCGCGCGGCGCGGCCAGGCGCGGACTATTACGGCTCGCTCGACCTGCTTGCGCGCGCAAAAGCGGCCAACGGTGCGCTCGTCACGAAGTCGGGGCTGATGGTGGGGCTGGGCGAAACCGATGCGGAGTTGCTCGCGACGATGCGCGACTTGCGCGAGCATCGCGTAGAAGTGCTGACGATCGGGCAATATCTCGCGCCGTCGCGGTTTCATCTGCCGGTCAAGCGCTACGTGCATCCCGACGCATTCGCCACGTTGCGCGCGGCGGGGCTGGCAATGGGATTCAGCGAGGTTGTGGCTGGGCCGCTGGTCCGCTCGTCGTATCACGCGGCGCAGACCGTGGAGGCGGCGCGTCAGGCCGAGGTGGGGTGATCTACGTTTGCAACTAACTGCTCGTCGTCTCCGTTGCCGACGAGCTAGGCGCGATCTTGCACAAACCGCGCACTCACCCGCGAGAGATAAAACAGGAGTCCAGCACCGGCGATCAGCAGGCTCGCCATGTTGGCGAGCCAGAACCCGCGCGCGCCTGTCGCCCAGGCGGGCATCGTGCCGGTCACGTCGAAGCCCAGGGCGTAGCCGCCGCCGAGCCCCACGCCCCAGAGCGCGAGCGCATAGATGATGGTCGGCACGACCGCGACCTTGTAGGCGCGCAACGCGAAGGCCGTGGTGATCTGCAGGGCGTCGAACACGTGATAGCAGGTGACGATGGCGACGAGCGGCATGGCTGCGACCGCCACGGCGGGGTCCGGCGTATAGCCGCCGATGACGAGCGGTCGCAGCACGAACACGATCGCGCCGTAGCAGCACGCAATCGCCACGGCCGTCGCCACGCCGTGCCGCGCGAGCGTGCGCGCTTCGACGGGGCGATTGCCGCCCAGCGCCTGGGCGACGAGCGTCGAGGTCGCCACGCCGATCGAAAGCGGAGTCATGTAGAGCACGGCGCCGATGTTGCCGGCGATCTGATGGCCGGCGAGCGTGGTCGTGCCCATACGTGCGATGAAGATCGCCATGAACGTGTACGACGTCACTTCGATGAGGTACGAAAGCCCCATCGGAATGCCGAGCTTGAGCAGTTCGGCCTGGCGTTTCCACTCGGGCCAGCAGAAGTGCCTGAAGATTTCGAACGGCGCGAACACGTCCACCCGCGTGAGCGCGAAGGCCGCGCACAAGGCGAGCGCCCAGTTGATCGAGGTGCTCGCGAGCGCGCAGCCCGGGCCCCCGAGCGCAGGCACGCCGAGGCCACCGAAGATGAGCCACGTGTTGAGCGGCACCTTGAGTACCAGCGCGCCCACCTGCAGGAACATCACGAGGCGCGGGCGCCCCACGGCATTGGCGAGCGAGCTGTAGATGCGAAAGGCCAGCGCCGCGGGCAGCCCGAACGAGAGCAGCCGCAGATAGCCGACGGTGCGCGCGCGCAGCGCCTCCGGCGCGTGCGCGAGGTCGAGCAGCGGGCCGGGAAAATAGAGGATCGTGAAGCCGATCACCATCAGCACGAGCGCGAGCCAGAACGCCTGGCGCACTTCGAGGCCGATTTCCGTGTCCTTGCGCGCCCCATAGAGCTGCGCCGCTACGGGCTGCAGCGCGCTGAGAATGCCCGTGAGAGCGATATAGACCGAGATGTAGATCGACGAACCCAGGCCGAGCGCGGCGAGATCGAGCGCCGAGTAGCGGCCGACCATCGCGGTGTCGATCACGCCGAACGCGATGATCGCGAGTTGCCCGACCAGCACCGGCCACGCGAGCGCGGCGATGCGCCGGACGTCGCCGGCGAAGGTCGTCGTCACCGCGGCCTCAGTCCGGACGCTTGCGCCAGACATGTTTCTTGAGCGGCGGCGTCGGACGGTCGATGCGCACGTACAGGCGGAAGCGCTCGTCGCGGTCGGCGACGCGGCGGCCTTCCCAGACGAGCTTCCACACGTAGTCCGGCATCGAGCTCGGCTCGCCGTATTCCTGCGTGTCCTGGCGCAGGATCACGTCGCAATCCTCGTTGAACGCGAAGTGCATCCGGCCGAAGTACGCGAATGTAGCGATCTGCGCATCGCCGAGGCGGACGGGCGAGATGCACTGATAGTCGGCGGGCAGGTGCGCGGCGATCTGCTCGGCCACGTCCTTGTAGGTCCGGCTGTAGTTGACGACCGGCAGCCACAGCGTCATGAGCAGCACCCACATGAGCGTGGTACCGCCGCTCGAGAGCACGACGCTGCGCCACAGCACCTTCGGGTGGCGCGCCACGCGCCAGCGCACGAGCACCATCCAGCACACGGTGACGGCCACCGCGCACACGAACGAGAGAATCTTGAACTGCGGCACGAAGCCGGGCGCGAGGCGCGCGAGGTTGCGCGCGAGCGGCGCCGGGAAACCGGTCATGCCCGCGAGCCACACGAGCCACACGAAGGTGCTGAGGATCGTGAAGCTCAGCACCGCGAACCAGTCGATCGCGTTGATCGCGCCACGCTTGAGCGTGGGCAGCGCGAAGGTCGCGAGCACCGCCAGCGCGGGCAGCACGAGCATGAAGAGCCGGTTCGATTCGTGGCTCTGCACGACCACGAGGATGAGCAGCGGCACGATCACCGACAGCGGAATCGCGATGTGCGGTTTGCGGCGCAGTCCGGCCCAGCTCACGAAGGCCCAGATCGCGAGGGGCCACGCGGGCCACGTGAAGAGCGGCAGGTTCTTGGCGGCGTAGCGCAGCACGTAGCCAGGGGGGCCTGCGAAGGCGTTGACGTTGGTGTGCGCCCACTGGTTGAGGAACCAGACGGCGTCGTCGGGATACAGGTGCAGCGCCAGCAGTGGCCATGACGCCGAGACCACGAGCGCCACGGGCAGGCCCGCCACGAGCAGCCAGCGCGAGCGCGTTTCGGGGGCGATGGCGAGCATGGCGAGCGTGCCGATGAGGAGCGCACCTACGAGCACCGGGCCGCTCGAGAGCATCACGATGCCGAGCGCGAGGCCCCACCAGAGGGCGCCCTGGACCGGCTTGTCGATGGCGCGCACGACGCCGTACAGCAGCATGGCGATGCCCACGAACTGCATGAGCTGCGGCGTGGTTTCGTGACCGCGCTCGGCGAGGCCGAAGCAGGCCAGCAGAACGAGCAGGGCGCCGTCGCCGAGGGTGCGGCCGTAGTCGCGCGGCTCGGGCTCGCCGCCGAATGCGTACTTGAAAGGCTGCACTTCGGGGCGGCGGCCGAGCAGGTACGCGCTGTACCAGACGAACGCGCACGCGAGACAGAACAGCACGCCCGTGGCGATGCGCGACGCATTGCTGGCGTCGACCCACGGCGCGAACAGGCGGATGCAGGCGGCACCCAGCCAGTAGCCGAGAGGACCGTTCTCGGTCACGTATTTGCCGACGAGATTGGGCAGCAGCCAGTCGTGCGAGGTGCCGCCCGCCATCGTCCACATCACGCCGAAGCCTGCCGCATCCTCGTTCTTCCACGGGTCGCGGCCAAACAGGCCGAACGCCGCGAAGACGATACAGATGGTCAGCAACAGCCAGCGCGGCAGGGCGCTGGTGGCGGAGGCGGTCAGTCGAATGGCTGGCTTCATGCAGTACGAAGGAAGACGGATAAACCGGGCGTGTTCGAGCGGGTGGCTCACACGCAAAGGTCAAGCGGGCATGCGCGGCAGACGGTACGCCCGGCCGTGTGCCGCGGAGCAATCCGGCATTCTAGCCGGGCCGGCGACCGCGCGTCACGGCGTTAGCCGCGGGTTAATCCACGGAAACATCTCAAAAGGGGCGGTAAGTCGCACCTGTCTGGCTTCGCGGACGGCGCAACGGTGGCGCGGGCAACAAAAAAGGGCAGCGTATGCTGCCCTTTTTGTGCACGTTCAATGCGGGACCGGCCAGCAGCCGGTGCGGCGAGGCGATTACTTGCCGGCCTTGCCCGAGGCGCGTGCGCCGAACTTCTTGTTGAACTTCTCGACACGGCCTGCCGTGTCCATGATCTTTTGCGTGCCCGTGTAGAACGGATGCGATTCCGACGACACTTCGATCTTGGCGAGCGGGTAGGTCTTGCCGTTGAATTCGGCGGTTTCGCGCGTCTGGATGGTCGAGCGGGTCACGAACTTGAAGTCGTTCGAAACATCGATGAACAGGACTTCGCGGTAATCCGGGTGAATGCCTTCTTTCATGGTTATTCCTTAAATCTGGCGGTAGCCAACCCGCGTGCCTGCAACACCCTGTTGCCGACTTTGCTCGCGCGAGCCACTTACCCAAGGGTCGAAAAACGGCGATTATGCCAGATAATCAGCCGGTTGGCGAATTTTTAACGCGCCCGCGCGACAGGTTTTCAGGCCGGCTGGCCGGCCAGTGCGCCCACGCGCGCCGGATCCTGGCGGTAATAGCGCGCGAGCAGCCGGTAAAGCTCGGGATATTCCGCCTCGAACGCCTTCGGCTTGACGAACAGCGCCTCGCTGCACACCGCAAAGAACTCCGAGGGGTGGTCGGCGGCATAAGGATCGATCAGCGAATCGCGCTCGAAGCGCGCCCAGCGACGCTCCGGCACGGCGTCCACCTTGTCGCAGAACTGGTCGTAGGCGTTGTCGAACACGTCGGCCCATGCCTGCGCGTCGAGCGGGGCGTGCCAGCGCCGAAAGAGGGGCGGATGGCCGTCGGCCTCGCCGCCCAGCATGTCGATCTTGTGCGCGAACTCGTGGATCACGACGTTGTACGCGTCGCTGCCATCGGTCATCTGCGCGTCTTCCCACGAGAGGATCACGGGGCCGCCTTCCCACGCCTCGCCGCTCGCGTCGTGCTCCACCTCGTGGACCACGCCGTCCTCGTCCTCCACGGTCTTGCGGATCACGAATTCGCCCGGATACACGACCACGCCCACCCAGCCCTTGTAGAGGTCGAGTGAAAGATTGAGCACCGGCAGTGCCGCCTGCGCGGCGATCGCCACGGTCATCGGGTCGGTCAGTTCGAGATCGTGCGCCGTGGAGAACTCCTTTTGCGCGATAAAAAGGCTCGTCAGCTCGCGCAGGCGCACGAGGTCGGCCGCGTCGAGGTGCTTGAGAAAGGGCAGGCCCGCGAGCGTCGCCTGCCAAAGTGCGTCGTCGATCGCGTAGGTGCGCAGCGCCTTTTCGCGGCGGCGCGCGTCGAACCAGTGAGAGAGTTTCGAAAGCATCGCTGGGTGTGGGTTCCCGTGCGTCTGGATGTCGTTCAGTCGATCTGCTTTTGCCACGCGGCGAAGATCCCGCCGCACACCGCCACGCCGATCAGGAAGTAAAACCCGTCGAGCGAACTCAGAAAGCTCGCCTGCTGCGCGACCATGCGGCTCACTTCCGCGAGCGCCAGTCCGTGCGCTTCGCTCGCCGACCGTCCCATCATCTCGAACGAATGCGTGAGCGCCGCGTAGGTGCTCTGGAACGCCGGGTTGAACGGATTCACGAACTCGGCGAGCCGCGTCTGGTGCTGCGCGAGCCGGTGCTGCTCGACGATGATAACCGTCGCCGTGGCGAACGATATCGTCAACTGCCGGACGATGTTTTTCAAGCGGTAACCGTGCGTGAATTCTTCGATCGCGAAGATGCGGAACGTGAGATTGGCGACGGGCAGCACGATGAAGAGCAGCAGCAGGCCGCGCAGCAGCAGCGGCGGGATGAGCCAGGCTTCGCTTGCCTGCGGCGTGAGCCGCGTCATCCAGAACGAGATGAATGCCGAGAGCACGAAGCCGGGCACGATGATCCACTTCTTGTGCGTCACGAGCTTCGCGTAGCGGAAATAGAAAAAGAGCGCACCGGCCGAGATGAGCGACGTGATCCCAGTGAGGCGTCCGGCGTTTTCGACGGGGTAGTTGAAACCGCCTTCGAGCAGCCGCGAGACCAGGTAGCTGAGCGCCGTGCTCAGGTAGTAATAGACCATGTAGAGCAGCAGGCCCACCTGGAACGGCTTCTCGCGCAGCGCGTGCAGGCGCATGAGCGGCTTGGGGTGATGCCACTGGTGCCAGCCGAACCAGGCGAGCGCCGTGATCCCGACGAGCGTGAGCAGAATGATTTCCGGCGACGCGCTGAAGAGTTCGAAGCGCACCTGCTGCATGGCGATTTGCAGCGCGCCCTGCGCAAACGCGAAGATGAGGTACGGCCAGAAGTGCGCTTCACCGCGTTCCTCGGGCAGCAAGTGGCCCGTATCGGGCAGCGCGAGCAGGGCCAGCACGGCGTAGAGCACACCGGCGGGCGCGGAAAACGCGAACAGGGCGCGCCAGTCGAAATGCGCGACGAACTGGCCGCCCACGAGCGGTGCGAGCGCGCTGGAGAGCACGATGAGAATGAGGAACGCGCGCGTCGCGACCGGACGCTGCTGCGGCGTGAAGCTGATCTGGATGAGGATGCGGCAGGTGCCCATCATCGGGCCGATGAAGTAGCCCTGGAAGCCGCGCGCGAAGGCAAGCTCGATCGACGATTCGCACAGCGCCGCCGCGATCGCTCCGACGGCATAGAGCAGCAGGCAGCTCCCCACGTAGCGGCGGTAGCCCATGCGCTCCACCCACCATTGCTGCTGCAGGATGCCCAGAACGGCACACACGGCGTAGGCGCTCGACGACCAGACGAGCTCGTCGGGCGACGCGTTGATGCCGCCCGCGATATGGCTCGTGAAGAACGAGAAGATCGCGTTGTCGTAGTAGTCGAGGCCGGTCGCGAGGGCGAGCACCCACGGGAAAAAGTCGCCGCGCAAGCGCGCCGCGCTGAAGATCGGCTCCGGGGGCTGGGCCGTGCTCATGCCGATTCGTCGTTCTCGCGTGCTTTGCCCGAAGGCTCTGCCGGTCTGCCGCCCGTCGCGGCCGCGGCCGCCTTGCGGCGCCGCGTGGCGGCGAGGCGCTGCTCGATCAGCTGATCGGACGGCTCCCCCGCGAGGCGCCGCTGCAGATAGTCGAGGTCGTCGGCAAGCTCCGCGCGCACCGTCTGCGCTTCCTTCAACTCGCGGCGCACGGCCGCGATGCGCGTGTCCAGCGTCTCGATCTGCTGCGCGAGCGCGTCGGCGATCTGCTGGAGCGACTCCTGCGAATAGCGCCGGCGGCCTTCGCCGACCTGTTCGAGCGGCCGCTTGAGCATTTCGGTGATGCCGTGCAGCGAAAAACCGAGCGCGCGCAGCCGCAGGATGCGCGAGAACTGCTCGAGGTCGTGCTCGTCGTAGAGCCGGTAGCGGCCTTCGCTGCGCGAGGGGCTCACGAGCCCGCGTTCTTCGTAATACTTGAGCGTGCGCGGCGTGACGTTCAGGCGCTCGGCGGCGTCGCGCACCGTGAGCAGCGCGGGGGAATCCTTGGGCATGGGGCACTCCTTTTTCGCCGTGGGGCGACCAGGATATGCCGCGCATTATAATTGAACGTGAACGTTCACGTGCAGGTTGCGGCGTGCAGCGATCCGATGCCGGAAAAGAAAAACGCCCGCGAAGTCGCGGGCGTTTTGCGGTGATTCGAGCGGGCGAGGGCCTTAGCCGCCGCGACGCATCATGTCGAAGAACTCGGAGTTGTTCTTCGTCTGGCGAATCTTGTCGAGCAGGAATTCCATGGCCTCGACTTCGTCCATGTCGTGGATGAACTTGCGCAGCACCCAGATCTTCTGGAGGATGTCCGGCTTGATGAGCAGCTCTTCGCGGCGCGTGCCCGACTTGTTCAGGTTGATCGACGGGTAAACGCGCTTTTCCGCGAGACGGCGCTCGAGGTGCACTTCCATGTTGCCGGTGCCCTTGAACTCTTCGTAGATCACGTCGTCCATGCGGCTGCCGGTTTCGATCAGCGCCGTGCCGATGATGGTGAGCGAGCCGCCTTCTTCGATGTTACGTGCCGCGCCGAAGAAGCGCTTCGGACGCTGCAGCGCGTTGGCATCCACACCACCCGTGAGTACCTTGCCCGATGCGGGGACAACGGTGTTGTAGGCGCGCGCGAGACGCGTGATCGAGTCGAGCAGAATCACGACGTCGTGCTTCATTTCGACGAGGCGCTTTGCCTTCTCGATCACCATTTCGGCGACCTGCACGTGACGCGCAGCCGGTTCGTCAAAGGTCGAGGCGATCACTTCGCCCGCCACCGAGCGCTGCATTTCGGTCACTTCTTCCGGGCGCTCGTCGATCAGCAGCACGAACAGGACCACGTCGGGGTGGTTCTGCTTGATGGCGTGCGCGATGTGCTGGAGCATCACGGTCTTGCCGGACTTGGGCGAAGCGACCAGCAGGCCGCGCTGACCCTTGCCGATGGGCGCGATCATGTCGATGATGCGGCCCGTCACGTTCTCCTCACCGCGCATTTCGCGCTCGAGCAGCAGCACCTTGTTCGGGTGCAGCGGCGTGAGGTTCTCGAACATGATCTTGTGCTTCGAGGCCTCAGGCGGCTGGCCGTTGACCTTGTCCACCTTGACGAGCGCGAAGTAGCGTTCGCCGTCCTTCGGCGTGCGCACTTCGCCTTCGATCGTGTCGCCGGTGTGCAGGTTGAAGCGGCGGATCTGCGACGGGCTGATATAGATATCGTCCGTGCTGGCGAGATACGAGGTTTCCGGCGAGCGCAGGAAGCCGAAGCCGTCGGGGAGCACTTCGAGCGTGCCGTCACCGAAGATCGTTTCGCCCGTCTTGGCGCGCTTTTTGAGAATCGCGAACATGAGTTCCTGCTTGCGCAGGCGGTTCGCATTTTCGATCTCGAGGCCATTGGCCATCTCGATCAATTCGGACACGTGCAGAGACTTGAGCTCGGAAAGATGCATACGGAGAACCCGTCGGGGAGGAGTGCGACGAAAAGAATGGGGGAAAAGAAGCGAGCGGAACCGCTCAAGGACTTTTGGTTGAAACTTTGCTTCAAGCTTGCTTGAAACTTTTATAAGGGCGCCGGTAGACGCTTTATGAATTCTAGCATAGCACACGCCAGAAACCGTCAGTGAAGACCGACAGCAAGTTTCGGCGTGTTTTTATGGTGCGTGTTGTCGCGTGACAACACGCACCGTTGCATGGCGCATCCCTTGCTGGCCGGGCGATGCGCCCGGGCGGGGAGGGGCGGCCGGCAAGGAAGTTACAGGTGGCTGTCCAGGAACGCGGTGAGCTGCGACTTCGACAGCGCGCCGACCTTCTGCGCCGCCACGGCGCCGTTCTTGAAGAGGATCAGCGTGGGGATGCCGCGCACGCCGAACTTCACCGGCGTCGACTGGTGCTCGTCGACGTTGATCTTCGCGACCTGAAGGCGATCGCCGTAATCCTTCGCGACTTCATCGAGAATCGGCGCGATCATCTTGCACGGGCCACACCACTCGGCCCAGAAGTCCAGCAGCACGGGCTTGTCGGATTTCACGACGTCCTGTTCGAACGATGCGTCGCTGATATGCTTGATTTGTTCGCTCATTGTATGAATACCTCTTTCGATTCGAGGCTGAGTAAATTGCTCGCCACGATACACCAAAACTGAAAATTCATCCGGGGCCGCCTTGGCGGCCAGACCGAACCCGAGTCATACGTCCGAATCACACGCCATTCGCACGCAAACCGCGTGGCCCAGCCGATTGCCGACGCCAGTGTAGCCTAAATCCCTATGCGTTGCCGACGGTGATAGTACTCATGCCGCAAGCAGGGTTTCCGTCCTCCAGGCCACATTCGGCGGGACATTCGGGTTGTGGCGCGAGCCTTTTCGCGGGGCCTTTGCGTGCGATTCCTTGTGTTCCTCCACGCTATCTGGAGGCGGTGCGAGCCGTTGCAAGAGGGTGTCTTTCCCGGGGCGCACAACGATGCCTGGAGCGGCCCGGCGCGTTTTTTCGCACCGCAGCAGTCGCTTTGCCGCGCGACCGATGTTAGAATGCGCCGTGACGGGCCTCCTCGCATGGAGGGGCGGTCAACCTGGTCAGGTCGGGAACGAAGCAGCCACAGCCGTTTTCCGCCAGTGCCGAGGGTCAGGCTCGTCACCTTCCTCTTTTTTCTTCCGTTTTTCTCCCCGGATACGAGATTGGCGCCGCGCGATTGACTGCGCGACGCGGTTCTTCGTTGGTCGTGTTTGTCACGCCTGCATCGCCACTGTTTTCGTCGTCCGTCATCGCTGGCTCGCGCCATTGCACGGCGGCCGCGAACCGGGCATTGGCCGCCTTTCGATTCATCTGGACGCGCGGGCGTTGCTGATACAATTTCCGGATGACCTATCAAGTTCTCGCACGCAAGTGGCGACCGAAGGATTTTGCTTCGCTCGTCGGACAGGAGCACGTGGTGCGCGCGCTCACGCATGCACTCGACGGCGGCCGCCTGCATCACGCGTACCTCTTCACGGGCACGCGCGGCGTGGGCAAGACGACGCTGTCGCGTATCTTCGCCAAGGCGCTCAACTGTGAGACCGGCGTGACGTCGAAGCCCTGCGGCGTGTGCCGCGCGTGCCGGGAAATCGACGAAGGGCGCTTCGTCGATTACGTCGAGATGGATGCGGCGAGCAATCGCGGTGTGGACGAAATGGCCGCGCTGCTCGAGCGTGCGGTCTATGCGCCGGTCGATGCGCGCTTCAAGGTCTACATGATCGACGAAGTGCACATGCTCACGAACCACGCCTTCAACGCAATGCTGAAGACGCTGGAAGAGCCACCGCCGCACGTGAAGTTCATCCTCGCGACGACGGACCCGCAGAAGATTCCGGTCACGGTGCTCTCGCGCTGCCTGCAGTTCAATTTGAAGCAGATGCCCGCGGGCAACATCGTCGAGCATCTCACGCACATCCTCGGTGAGGAGAAGGTCGAGTTCGAGGCGCAGGCGCTGCGCCTGCTCGCGCGCGCCGCCGACGGTTCGATGCGCGACGCGCTTTCGCTCACCGACCAGGCCATCGCCTATTCGGCCAACCAGGTCACCGAAGAAGCGGTGCGCGGCATGCTCGGCGCGCTCGATCAAAGCTATCTGATCCGCCTGATCGACGCGCTCGTGGCCGGCGACGGGGCGAACGTGCTCGCCATCGCCGACGAAATGGCGCTGCGCAGCCTGTCGTTCTCCACGGCGCTGCAGGACCTCGCGAGTCTGTTCCATCGCATTGGCTGGGCGCAGTTCGCGCCTTCATCGGTGCTCGACGAGTGGCCCGAAGCCGACGACATCCGCCGTTTCGCGGAAGCGTTGAACCCGGAGCAGGTCCAGCTTTTCTATCAGATCGCGACCCTCGGCCGCAGCGAACTCGGCCTGGCGCCCGACGAATACGCTGGCTTTACGATGACGCTGCTGCGCATGCTCGCGTTCGAGCCTTCCGTGAGCGCGGGCAGCGTGGGCAGTGCGCCGGCGTCGAAGCCCGCTGCGGCGGGCACGGGCGCGCGCGTGGCGGCTCCGGTAGCGGCGTCGGCGCGGAGTGCGGCGCCTGTCGTTGCGCAGCCGGTCGTGCCGAAGCCGGCAGCACCGGTGGCGCAGTCGATCGAAGCCGCGCCGGCGAAGATGCCCGATGCCGAGCAAGCGAGCGCGCCTGCGTCGCTCGCGAGGCCGGCGGCCGAAGCCCGCGTCGTCCCACCCTGGGAAGATGAAGGCGAGACTGCGACGAAGGAGGGTACAGCGCCGCAAGCTGCGCCCGTGGCTCCGGTCGAACCGGCTGCGGCCGCTCCCGCTGCGCCAGAAGAGGTGCAACCTGTGCAGAGCGTGGCTGCTGTGCCCGTGCCGCAATTCGAATCTCCTGAGGAACCTGCCGCCGCGGCGTCTGCGCGTGGTGGTGCAAGCGCTGCGCTCGACGTGCTGCGCAGCAAAGGCATGCGCGTTGCTACGGGCCGTCCCGCTGCCGTTGCCGGCGCGGCTGCCCCGGCGCCCGCGCCGAAGGCCGCACCGCGCATGGAAGTGAAGGTGCCGACGCCCGATCCGGCTCGCCGCGCCGCCGCCGCGCAGGAAGCGCAAGCGCGCCAACCAGCGCGCAACGCCAACGCGCAGCAAGACGCTTCGGGCACGCCGCCGTGGGACGATATCCCGCCTGACGACTACGTGCCGCTGGGCGCCGACGACGCGTACTTTGCGCCGCCCGACGACGGTTTCGTGCCCGCCTACGCCAGTGAGCCGTCCGCGCCGCGCGCCGCCGCCCAGGTGCCGACGCCGTCGCCGGCCGTGGTCGACGTGAGCAAGCTGCCGCCGGGCATCCCGCTCGATCCGATCGGTTTCGCCGGTGACTGGCCCGCGCTCGCCGCCACGCTTTCGCTCAAGGGCATCTCGTACCAGCTCGCGTTCAACAGCGAGCTGACGGCGCTCGAAGGCACGCTGCTCAAGTTGAGCGTGCCGGTGCCGCAGTACGCCGAGGCCTCGCAGGTGGCGAAGCTCAAGACGGCGCTCGCCGAGCGTCTTGGCAAAACCGTTGAAGTGAGCGTGGAAGTCGGCCCGGCGCGCCGCACGGCGGCCGCGCTCGACGCCGCCGAGCGCGCCCAGCGTCAACGTGAAGCCGAGCGCGAGATCGGCGCCGACCCCTTCGTGCAGCAACTGATTCGCGACTTCGGCGCGAGCATCGTGCCGGGCTCGATCCGGCCGGTCGCGCCGGATGTCGCATCGGGCGGTACACAGGCCGCCCACTGATTTGCGCCGCGCGGCGCGGCAAGCGTCGCGCGCTTGTGAGCGCATCGATTCGAACGACTACGATCCAGAAGGAGCAGTGACTATGTTGAAAGGCCAACTCGCAGGGCTCATGAAGCAAGCCCAGCAGATGCAGGAAAACATGAAGAAGATGCAGGAGCAGCTCGCCCAGATCGAAGTCGAGGGTCAGGCTGGCGCCGGTCTCGTCAAGGTCACGATGACCTGCCGCAACGACGTGCGCCGCGTGTCGATCGACCCGAGTCTGCTCGCGGACGACAAGGACATGCTCGAAGACCTCGTGGCCGCGGCGTTCAACGACGCGGTGCGCAAGGCCGAAGCCACGTCGCAGGAAAAGATGGGCGGCATGACCGCCGGCCTGCCGCTGCCGCCGGGCTTCAAGATGCCGTTCTAAGGAACGTGGCGAGCGCCGCGTCTGCGTGAGGCAGGCGGGCGCTCGCGCGTCCCGCGTGCCGTGCCGCGACTGGCACGGCTGCGCGGGCGTCATGGCGTCAAAAGCAGCAAGCAGCAGGAAGCACCTCGAAGCCGGTTCCGCTTCAAACCCCGTCGCGCATCTCGCGCTGAATCCGCATGAAACAACCTTCCGCTCTCGCCGCTCTCGTCGAGGCGCTGCGCGTGTTGCCCGGTGTCGGGCCGAAGTCGGCGCAGCGCATGGCCTATCACCTGATGCAGCACGACCGCGACGGCGCCGAAAAACTCGGCAACGCGCTCCTGTTCGCGACCGAGAACCTGAAACACTGCGAGAAGTGCAATACCTTCACCGAAGCTCAGGTGTGCGAAACGTGCCTCGACGAGGAGCGTGACCCTACGCTCTTGTGCGTCGTCGAAACGCCGGCCGACCAGATCATGCTCGAACAGACCATGACGTACCGCGGTTTGTATTTCGTGCTGATGGGGCATCTGAGTCCGCTCGACGGCATCGGTCCGAAAGAGATCCATTTCGACCGGCTCGTGAAGCGCGCGTCGGACGGCGTCGTCAAGGAAGTGGTGCTTGCTACCAATTTCACGAACGAGGGCGAGGCGACGGCCCATTATCTCGGCCAGACGCTCAAGGCGCGCGGACTCGCGGTCACGCGCCTCGCGCGCGGCGTGCCGGTGGGCGGCGAACTCGAATATGTCGACGCGGGCACCATCGCGCGCGCCATGCTCGACCGGCGCTCGATGTAGCGTCCCGCCATGCCTCGATCGCGGCGTACCCGATAGGGCGACGCAGGCCGAACAGAACGACAGGAGACACCATGAGCGCAGCCGCAGCTTCCCCCGATTCCCGGTCGAACGCATCCGCAGCGAACGGCGCGGGCCCGCTCGCGGGCGTCAAGGTCCTCGAACTCGGCACGCTGATCGCGGGCCCGTTCGCGGCCCGCTTTCTCGGCGAATTCGGCGCCGAAGTCATCAAGATCGAAGACCCCAAGGGCGGCGATCCGCTGCGCAAATGGCGCAAGCTCTACCCGGAAGCGGGTGGCACGTCGCTCTGGTGGGCCGTGCAGGCGCGTAACAAGAAGTCCGTCACGGTGAACCTCAAAGCCGAAGAGGGCAAGGAGATCGTGCGGCGGCTCGCGAAGGAAGCCGACATCGTCATCGAGAATTTCCGGCCAGGCCTGCTCGAAAAGCTCGGCCTCGGCTACGACGTGCTCTCGAAGGACAATCCCGGCCTCGTGATGGTGCGGCTCTCGGGCTACGGCCAGACCGGCCCGTACCGCGACCGGCCGGGCTTCGGCGCGATCGCCGAATCGATGGGCGGCCTGCGCCACATTACCGGCTATCCCGATCTGCCGCCGCCGCGCATCGGCATTTCGATCGGCGACTCGATTGCCGCGCTCCATGGCGTGATCGGCGCGATGATGGCGCTCCATCATCGCAACATGAACGGCGGCAGCGGCCAGATCGTCGATGTCGCGCTCTATGAGGCCGTGTTCAACATGATGGAGAGCGTGGTGCCCGAGTACGGCGTGTATGGCATGGTGCGCGAGCGCACCGGCGCGTCGCTGCCGGGTATCGTGCCGTCGAATACCTACCCGTGCCGGGACGGCAGCATCGTGATCGGCGGCAACAGCGATCCGATCTTCAAGCGCCTGATGATGGCGATCGACCGCGCGGACCTCGCGAACGATCCGCAACTCGCGCACAACGACGGCCGCGTGCCGCGCACGGCGGAGATCGACGGCGCAATCGCGGCGTGGCTCTCAACGCGCACCATCAACGAAGCGCTCGATGTGCTCAATGCCGCCGACGTGCCCGTGGGCCGCATCTACAGCGTGGCCGACATGTTCGCCGATCCGCAGTTCGCGGCGCGCCAGATGATTCAGCAGTTCCGCTGGCAAGCGCCGGGTGAGAAAGAAGGCGAGGGCGTGGACATTGCGCTGCCCGCGGTCACACCCAAGCTCTCGGCGACGCCTGGCGACACCCGCTGGCTTGGCCCCGCGTTGGGCGAGCATACGGATGAAGTCCTGCGGACGCTGGGCTACGACGCGGACGACATCGCACGGTTGCGCGAGCAACACATCGTCTAAGGCGGCTTGCCTCATGCAAAACGGCTCGCCGGTGAACCACCGGCGAGCCGTTTTCGTTTTGCGTCCTGCGTGACAGGAAACGTTCAGGGCTCGATCACGATCTTGCCCGTCACCTTGCGCGAGGCCATGTCCTTGAGCGCCTGCGCGGTGTCGGCGAGCTTGTAACGCTTCGAGACGTACGGCTTGAGTTTGCCTTCGCCGATCCAGCCCATCATCTGCGTGAACGCCGCCGCATTGTGCTGCGGCTCGCGACGCGCGAAATCGCCCCAGAACACGCCGACGAGGCTCGCGCCCTTGAGCAGCGCGAGATTGAGCGGCAGCTTGGGAATCTCTCCATTCGCGAAGCCGACCACGAGATAGCGGCCGCGCCAGCCGATGCTGCGGAACGCCGGTTCCGCATACTCGCCGCCCACCGGGTCGTAGATCACGTCGGGGCCTTTGCCGTCGGTGAGTGCCTTGATGCGCTCGCGCAAGTCCTCGGTGCTGTAGTTGATGGTGGCGTCCGCACCGAAGCGGCGGCAGACTTCGAGCTTCTCTTCGCTCGAGGCGGCCGCGATCACGCGCGCGCCGAGCACCTTGCCGATTTCGACCGCCGCGAGGCCCACGCCGCCCGCCGCGCCGAGCACGAGCATCGTTTCGCCAGCGCGCAGCGCGGCGCGATCGACCACCGCGTGATGCGACGTGCCATACGCGAGCGTGAAGGCGGCGGCCGTTGCGAAATCGGCGCCCTCGGGCAGCGCCACGCACGCCGATGCGTCCGCAAGCGCCTGCTCGGCGAACGCGCCAGTGCCCACGTAGGCCACTACGCGCGTACCGGGCGCGAGCTTCACGCCTTCGCCCGCCGCGCGCACGACGCCCGCGAGTTCGGCGCCGGGCGTGAAGGGCAGCGGGGGCTTCATCTGATACTTGTTCTCGATGATGAGCACGTCGGGAAAGTTGACGGCCGCGGCCTTCACGTCGATCACGACCTGACCGGGGCCCGGCACGAGGTCGGGCGAGTCTTCGAGCGTGAGCGAGTCGGGTGGTCCGTACTGGTTGCAGCGGATTGCGCGCATCGTGTCTCCTGTCTTTTCCGGTTCGGTTGCTTGCAGTTGCGTCGGTCATGCATTCGCTACCGCGGGACAGTGTACGGCAATCCGCCGCAATGCGAACGATCGTGCGATTTATTTCGCGTCGATGACAGGTGGCTTTCGAGGCGTGCCGTGGATGCGAATGCGCCCCGGACCGGCGCATGATTTCGACGTGCAGCCCCGTGGCAGACACGCCCTGGCGCATGGGCCGGGCTGTCGTTCGCGTGCCTTCTTTCCTCGGTTACAATCGCTCGATGCGAATACTACTCAGCAACGACGACGGTTATCTCGCCCCCGGGCTTGCGGCGCTTTATGAAGCGCTCAAGCCGCTCGGCGAAGTCACGGTCATGGCGCCCGAGCAGAACTGCAGCGCCGCATCGAACTCGCTTACGCTGTGGCGCCCGCTGTCGGTGTTGCGATCGGCGAGCACCGGCTTCTATTACGTGAACGGCACGCCCACCGACTCGGTGCACATCGCGCTCACGGGCATGCTCGACCAGCAGCCCGACCTCGTGGTCTCCGGCATCAACAACGGCCAGAACATGGGCGAGGACACGCTGTACTCGGGCACGGTGGCCGCGGCGACCGAAGGCATTATGTTCGGCCTGCCGGCCATCGCGTTCTCGCTCGTCGATAAAGACTGGGTGCATCTCGATTCCGCCGCGCGCGTCGCGGCCGAGATCGTCGCGCATTACCTCGCGAATCCGCTGCCGGGTCATCCGCTGCTGAACGTCAACATTCCGAACCTGCCGTACGACGAGCTTGGCGACTGGCGTGTCACACGCCTCGGCAAGCGTCATCCTTCGCAGCCCGTGATCCGCGAGACCAACCCGCGCGGCGAGCCGATCTACTGGATCGGGCCGTCGGGCAGCGCACGCGATGCGAGCGAGGGCACGGACTTCCACGCGGTAGCGAACGGCCATGTGTCGATCACGCCGCTGCAACTCGATCTCACCCATACGCAAATGCTGTCCGCGACGCACGACTGGGCGCGCAAGGGCGGCAGTGCTTCATGACGGGCGAGCGCACGAAGCGTTTTCCGCTCGGGCTTGCGGATCTCGTACGCGAGCCGCGCCGGCGCGACGCGCGCCCGGGCGATGCACGCACGTCGCTCGCGAGCGCGGGCAGCAGCAGTCCGTCGAAACCGGGCGTCGGCGCGCTCGCGAAGCCCGGCGCGAAGGTAGGTAATCCGGCCGCCGCGAAGTCCACCGCGAGCACGCCGTTCAAGGCGCCGCCTGCCAAGCCGGTCAATGCGAAGCCGGTGAGCGCGAAGCCGGCGAGTTCGATCAAGCCTGTGCATCCTGCCGGCAACGCAGCCGCGCCGCGCGCCGCCATGCCGGGCGGCGCGAGTGTGCCGCGTGCCGCGATGGCCGTCACGGGCGCGCCCGCCGTTGCACTCAACGGCGCACATGCGCTGACTTCGGAACGCGTACGCGAACGCATGGTCGAACGCCTGCGTGCGAACGGCACTGCCGACGCGCGCGTGCTCCAGGCGCTCGCGGCCGTGCCGCGCCACATGTTCATCGACCCGGGTCTCGCTACCCAGGCCTACGAAGATGCGGCGTTGCCGATCGGTCATCACCAGACCATCTCGAAGCCTTCCGTGGTCGCGCGCATGCTCGAGCTCGCGGGCGCGGGCCGTGTGCTGGAGCGCGTGCTGGAAATCGGCACCGGCTGCGGCTATCAGGCAGCGGTGTTGAGCCAGATCGCACGCGACGTGTATTCCATTGAGCGCATCAAGCCGTTATACGAGCGCGCGAAGACGAATCTTCGTCCGCTGCGTATCCCGAATATCCGCTTGCACTACGGCGACGGACGGCTCGGTTTGCCGTCGGCGGCGCCGTTCGACGCGATCGTGATCGCTGCTGCGGGCTTCGACGTGCCGCAGGCGCTGCTCGAGCAACTCGCCATCGGCGGGCGGCTCGTGGCGCCGGTAGCGGTGTCCGGTACCCTGAGTGCCGCCGGCGAAGCGACGCAGGTCCTCACGCTCGTCGAGCGTACCGGGCCGGCGCAGTGGCGAGAGTCACGCCTGGATCGCGTTTTCTTTGTCCCCTTAAAATCTGGAGTGATCTGAATCCGATGAGTATGTTGCGCGCGATCAAAAGAAACCGCCTGAATGTCGACCTGCCCGAAGCCACGCTGATCGCAGCCCAGCGCGGCGCCGCGGTCGCCGCGCTCTGTCTTCTGGCCGCCTGCGCCACGCGACTCGATCAGGCACCTGTGGTGGACCGCACCGCGCCGCTCGGCACGGCGGCCGCACAGCCTCCAGTGCCGCTCGGGCCGCCGCCTCCGGGATATTACCGGGTGAAGCCGGGCGACACTCTCTATAGGATTGCGCTCGAAAACGGCCAGAATTATCGCGACATCGCGACGTGGAACAATCTCACCAATCCGAACCAGATTGAGGTGGACCAGTTGTTGCGCGTCGTGCCGCCGGGTGCGAATCCGTCGGCATACACGCCGGGTGTCGTGACCGCGCCGGTGCCGGGTGTGGGCGCGGCGCCGGGCGCTCCGGCAGCGGGGACGCCGGCGCAGCCGCCGATCTACGGTTCGGGTGCGAACGCTGCGCCGCCGACGGCCGCCGTGCCGCCGCAGCCGGGCGCAAGCGGCGGCGACATGGCCGCGGCGCCGGGCGGCAACATCGCGCTCGCGTGGCCGGTGCGTGGTCCGGTGCTCAACGGCTTCGACGACACGAAGAACAAGGGCATCAATATTGGCGGTGCGCCGGGCGATCCTGTCAAGGCAGCCGGCGATGGACGCGTGGTTTATGCCGGAAATGGGCTGCGCGGTTACGGCAATCTCATTATCATCAAGCATGACGCGACGTTTTTGACCGCGTATGCACACAACCGGACTTTGATGGTAAAAGAAGGGGATGCGGTCACCAAAGGTCAGAAGATCGCCGAAATGGGCAATACCGACTCAGACCGGGTGATGCTGCATTTCGAAGTACGCCGTCAGGGTAAGCCCGTCGACCCACTGAAGTACTTGCCGCCGCAATAAAAGCGAGCCGACCATGCCGAAATCGAAGCGCCGTCTGCAGCAATCCGAGTCTGACAGCCAAGCCGCCCAGGTTTCGGTGGAGGACGGCGCGCAGGCGGGCGACGACGACGCGTCGCCCGACCTCGACAGTGGCCGCGACTACGACGAGCGCGAGGAGCGTGAAGAGCGCGATTCGCAGTCCGACGAAGGCGGTTCGGGCGAGGGCGCCGAAACCGCCGAGGCCGCGCCCGACGCCGACGATTTCCGCGCCATGCTGCAGGCCGAACTCACGGCCGATACCATCCAGCATTATCTGAACCGGATCAGCGTGAAGCCGCTCCTCACTGTTGAGGAGGAGCAGCGTTACTCGCGGCTCGCCAAGGCCGGCGAGTTCGAAGCGCGTCAGGTCATGATCGAGCGCAATCTGCGCCTCGTTGTCAGCATTGCCAAGGGTTACCTCAATCGAGGTGTGCCGCTGCTCGACCTGATCGAGGAGGGCAACCTCGGCCTCATGCATGCAATCGAGAAGTTCGATCCCACGCGCGGCTTCCGTTTCTCGACGTACGCGACCTGGTGGATCCGCCAGAGCATCGAGCGCGCGATCATGAACCAGGCGCGCACCGTGCGTTTGCCGGTGCACGTGATCCGTGAGCTCAACCAGGTGCTGCGCGCGAAGCGACATCTGGAGAAGAATTCGCTCAACGCCGATTCGGCCTCCGAGCGGCGCGACGCGAGCATCGACGACATCGCGTATCTCACCGGCAAGACCACCGAGGAAGTCACCGACATTCTCGCGCTCAACGAACACACGGCCTCGCTCGACGCGCCGCTCGACCTCGACCCGGCCAGCAGCCTGCTCGACCTGCTCTCGGACGACCAGAGCCAGTCGCCCGATGCCGAAGTGCAGCATCGCGAGCTGGAAACGCTTACACGCGCGTGGCTCGGCCGGTTATCCGATAAGCATCGGCACGTCATCGAACGGCGCTTCGGGCTGAACCATATCGAGCCCGCCACGCTCGAAGAGCTGGCCGACGAAATGGGCCTCACCCGCGAGCGCGTGCGGCAGATCCAGCAGGAAGCGCTGGTGCGCCTCAAACGCTTTTTCGCTTCGAACGGCGTGCGCAAGGACGCCGTTCTCTAAACCCTCGCAGTCCATCTGAATGACAGTTCCTGTACTCGTATTCGACATCGAGACGATTCCCGATGTCGACGGCATTCGCCGTCTCGACGATCTGCCCGCAACGCTCACCGACACCGAAGTCGCCGAGCACGCCTTCGTCGCGCGCCGCGAGAAGACCGGCAGCGATTTCCTCCCGCATCACCTGCAGCGCGTCGCCGCGATCTCGTGCGTGTTTCGCGATGGCCAGGGCTTTCGCGTGCGCTCGCTCGGCACGCCCGAAGACGGCGAAGCGCGCCTGATCGATTCGTTCTACCGCACGATCGAGAAGTACTCGCCGCAACTCGTGTCATGGAACGGCGGCGGCTTCGACTTGCCGGTGCTGCACTATCGGGCGCTGGTGCACGGCATTCGCGCGGTGCGCTATTGGGAAACGGGCGAAGAGGACCGCGAGTTCAAGTGGAACAACTACCTTAGCCGCTACCACACGCGTCACACCGACCTGATGGACGTACTCGCGATGTACCAGCCGCGCGCGAATGCGCCGCTCGACGCGCTCGCGAAACTCTGCGGTTTTCCGGGCAAGCTCGGCATGGATGGCGCTCAGGTGTGGACCGCGTTTCAGGACGGCCGCATCGAAGAGATCCGCAACTACTGCGAAACCGACGTGGTCAACACGTATCTGCTCTATTGCCGGTTTCAGATGATGCGCGGCGGTTTCACAGAGCGCGAATATGCGGATGAGATCGAGTTCGTGAAGCAGTCGCTCGCCGCGGAAACCGCACCGCATTGGGGCGAGTATCTCAAGGCGTTCGCGAGCTAGGCACGGCGTCGTCTCTCAGCCGAGTTCGAGCACGATCGGCTGATGATCCGAAGCCTGGGTCGCGCCGTTTATCTCGCAGCTTCGCAAACGTGGGCGCAAATCCTCCGTGACGAAAACGAAGTCGCACGCGAGCGGGCCGTCCGACCATTGCTGCGTGTCGTAGACGCCGGCCGTCGGCGGTGGCGTCGCGCCCGCATGCAGCGCGGTCCACGCGTCGAGGAAGGCGGGGCTGCCCGCGAGCGGTTCGAGCATGCGTGTGTACGCCTCGCTGCCCCACGCGCTGTTGAAATCGCCGCAGACGATCGCGGATAGCGGGCGCGCGGTGCGGGCGAACGGGCCGACATCGTTTTCGGCGGGCGCGGGATGCGCCGCGTGATCGGCGGCTTCCTGCTGCAGGCGTCGCAACTCGTCCACTTGCGCGAGCCGCTGGCGCAGCGAATAGAACTCCAGATGCGTGACCAGTACGCGCAGCGCGCCGCCCGGCGCGTCGAGCACGGCTTCGAGCGCCACGCGTTGCATCGAGGGTGCGGTGGAGTCGGCGGGCCACGGCAGGGCGTGGCGAAAAACCTGCGCGACGCGCAAGCGCGTGGCGAGCGCGTTGCCGAACTGGCGGCGCGGCATCTGCGCCGCGATTTGACCGGAGGCTTGCGCGTCACCCAGCGCAGGCAAGTCGGCGCCGATGGCCTCGATGACCGTATAGCCGGGCAGCAGCGAGCGCAGTTCGGCGAACTGATCGTCGCCCGGACCACCTGGCAGCGCCCGGAAGCCGCGCGTGATCTCCTGCAGGCATAGCACGTCGAAGTCGGCGAGGCGCTGGGCCTCGCGCACCGTGCGCGCGAGATCGACGACGCCAGACGCGTCGCGTCCCCACTGCACATTCCAGCTCACCAGTTTCATCGGCACGCTCCTCGCATAGCGCGACGGGGATTCCCGCACGCACGTTTAACCCTAGCCTGGTTTCTCCCGACGTGTTGTATGACGAATGCGATGGCCGCGGTCGCTATGGGGCGCAGCGAGCACGATCGGACCAGTTCGAAAACAGCAGCGCCGGAGCGCGGGCGCCGACTTCGACTACAATCTCGCCTTCGCCCACAATTCACTCATCGTCAGTCAGGAATCCGCTGGTGTCTCAAGCTGCCCCCGACCCTCAAGCCGAGCCTGCCCAGGCCGAGCCCATGCCGTCCACGCCCCCGAAAAAGCGCAGCAAGCGCGAGCGCCGCGCCGAAAAGCGCGCCGCCATCGAAGCTTCGGTCGCTCATGCCCCCATTCTCGAGATCGAGTCGCTCGACATGGAGGCCCGCGGCGTTGGCCGCACCGTGACCGAGACGGGTGAGCCCGGCAAGGTGATCTTCGTCGAGGGCGCGTTGCCGGGCGAGCGCGTGACCTACCTGAGCTACCGCAAGAAGCCCACCTTCGAACAGGCGCAGGTGGTCGACGTGCTGCGCGAGAGCGCGATCCGCACGAAGCCGCAATGCGCGTTCTTCGGCACCTGCGGCGGCTGCTCGATGCAGCATCTCGACGTGCGCGCGCAGATCGCCGTCAAGCAGCGTGTGCTCGAGGACAACCTCATGCACCTCTCGAAGGTGCGCTCGGAGACGATGTTCCGGCCGATTCACGGGCCGTCGTGGGGCTACCGCTATCGTGCGCGCCTCACCGTGCGCAACGTGCCGAAGAAGGGCGGCGTGCTGGTCGGCTTCCACGAGAAGAAGAGCAGCTACGTGGCCGACATGACGAGCTGCGAAGTGCTGCCGCCGAACGTCTCGGCGATGCTCGTGCCGCTGCGCCATCTGGTGGCCGCGCTGTCGATTCGCGATCGCATGCCGCAAATCGAACTCGCCGTGGGTTCGAGCGTGACGGCGCTCGTGCTGCGTATCCTCGAGCCGCTCACGGCCGCCGACGAAGACCTGCTGCGCGCGTTCGCGGACGAGCACAACGTCCAGTTCTGGCTGCAGCCGAAGGGCCCGGACACGGTGTTCCCGTTTTATCCGCTCGACAAGGAACTGGACTACACGCTGCCCGAATACGGCATTCGCATGCCGTTCAAGCCGACGGACTTCACCCAGGTCAATCACCAGATCAACCGCGTGCTGGTGGGTCGCGCGCTGCGCCTGCTCGCACCGGAGGCCGGCGACCGCGTGCTCGATCTGTTCTGCGGCATCGGCAACTTCACGCTGCCGCTCGCGCGCCTCGCGCGCGAAGTGGTGGGGATCGAAGGCAGCGATACGCTGACGGCGCGCGCGCTCGAAAATGCCCGCGCCAATGGCGTGGACGGCCACACGTCGTTTGCGTGCCGCAACCTGTTCGAAGTCACTGCCGACGACATACGCGCGCTCGGCCACTTCGACAAGTTCCTCGTCGACCCGCCACGCGAGGGCGCGTTCGCCGTTTCCCAGGCGCTCGCGGAAATCGCGCAGAGCGGCAATGGCCCGCTGCCCAAACGCATCGTCTATGTGTCGTGCAGTCCTGGGACGCTGGCGCGCGATGCGGGCGTGCTCGTCAACGAGGCCGGCTACCGGCTCAAGGGCGCGGGCGTGGTCAACATGTTCCCGCACACGTCGCACGTCGAATCGATCGCGCTGTTCGAGCGCGATTGAGCAAGCGCGCGGCAGCGCAGGCACCTGGCCAACGCTGCCGCCGCTGAAGCCAAAAAAAACGCCACGGGAAACCGTGGCGTTTTGCTTTGCAGCGGGCCTCAGGCTAGAGGCGCGGCGATCACCAGATCTGCCACCAGGACTTGTTTTCCTTACCGGGACGCGCGTGACCGGTGATGTACGGGCTGTCCGGGAAGGTGCCGGCGAGCACGCGGCGCGTGTCTTCGGCAAGCTGCGGCTGATCGAGCTTCTGGTACGACAGGATCATGATGTGCAGCGCGTCTTCGATTGCCGGCGCGCTCTTGTAGTCCTGAATCGCGAGCTGCGCGCGGTTGATCGCCGCCACATAGGCGCCGCGGCGATAGTAGTAGTCGGCGGCGTGCACTTCGTGCGAAGCGAGCGCGTTCACGATGTAGCGCATGCGCTGGGCGGCGTCCGGCGCGTACTTGCTCTGCGGATACTTGTCGACCACGACCTTGAACGCGTCATACGACTCGCGCAGCGACTTCGGGTCGCGCTCGCTCATGTCCTGGCCCGAGAAGCGGCCGAACAGACCCAGGTCGTCGTTGAAGTGGATCATGCCCTTGAGGTAGTACGCGTAGGCGACGTCCGGGTGATCCGGGTGCAGCTGGATGAAGCGGTTGATCGCCTGGTCGGCGGCGTCGTTCTCGTTGTCCTTCCAGTTGCAGTAGGCCACGTTGATCTGCGCCTGCTGGGCGAAGTGGCCGAACGGGTCGCGGCCCTGGAGTGCTTCAAAATATTTTGCGCACTTGCCCCAGTCGCCGCCGGAGAGCGCGTCCTGGGCCTCCGTATATAATTTGTTGTTGTTCCATGCTGCCGTTTCGTCGGTCTTTTCCGGCAGGCCGTGGCAGGCCGCGACCACGACGAGCGCCGCGCCGCAAGCAGCAAGTCGAATGATGTTGCCGATCTTGCCGAGCGTGTTTGCTCGCGTCGCGCGCATTGCGTTTCGGGCCACCGCGTGTTGGGCCAGTTTCGTAATCGTGTTCAAGGCTCGCATTTATCCAGTCCAGCTTCAGGTCCACAGGTGACCCAGACTCAATGACCCGTACAGTTATTCCGGGGGCCGGCGCTCCCGGCGCCCAAAACAGCATCAGAGATTATAGCCTGGGCGATGCGCCCGATGACGCAGCCGCCAGTGAGGGGCTCGACGACGAACTCGCAGGCGAGGGCGCCGGCGGCGCCCCGCGTGTGCGCGGCGACGAGGCCCCGCGCTCGGTTCAGGTGCCAGATGAGCTCGCGGGCGAGCGCCTCGACAAGGTGCTCGCCAAAGTATTTCCGGAATTTTCACGCAGCCGTCTGCAGGGCTGGATCGAGGAGCAGCGCGTGCGCGTGGACGGCAAGCCGGCCAAGGTGCGCCAGCCGGTGCCGCTCGGCGCGACCATCGAGCTCGTGCCGGACCTCCTGCCCGAACAGCTCGCGTTCACGCCCGAGCCGGTGCCGCTCGACATCGTCTACGAGGACGACGCCATCGTCGTCATCAACAAGCCTGCCGGGCTCGTCGTGCATCCGGCCGCGGGCAACTGGAGCGGCACGCTCCTCAACGGCCTCCTGCATCGCTATGGCGAAGCGGCGGCGGGGCTGCCGCGCGCGGGGATCGTCCATCGGCTCGACAAGGAAACGTCGGGGCTGATGGTCGTCGCGCGCACGCTCCAGGCGCAGACCGACCTCGTGCGCCAGTTGCAGGCGCGCACAGTCAAGCGCCGCTATCTCGCGCTCGTGTGGGGCAACATGGCCGACGAAGGCACCATCGACGCACCCATCGGCCGCGACCCGCGCGAACGCACGCGCATGGCGGTGGTGAAGGGCGCTTCGGGCAAGCCCGCGCGCACGCACTTCCGGCGCATCGACAAGACGCTCTGGCACAACCAGCCGGTGAGCGCCATTCATTGCGACCTGGAAACGGGGCGCACCCACCAGATTCGTGTGCACTGCGCGCACATCGGTCATCCGCTGCTGGGCGATCCGGTGTACGGCCACGCGCGCGGCAAGCGCTCGGTCGCGGCGCTGCCCGATGGCTTTGCGCGCCAGGCGCTGCACGCGTGGCGTCTCGGCCTGGTTCATCCGGTCACGGGCCGCTCGATGCAATGGCGCGCCGAAGTGCCCGACGACCTGGACGCGCTGATCGAGGCGCTCGGCTTCGGCGGCGAGGAAGACGACGACGAAGCCGGCTTCGATGCAGACATGTTCGACAGCGCCTACACGGACGAAGGCTACGTGATCGGCAGCGACGAAGAAGATTACGAAGACGACGAAGACGACGAGCAAGACGAGCAAGACGAGCAAGACGAGCAAGACGAGGACAAGCACGCATGACGACCTGCCCGGAACTGACATCCGACGCTTTGCTGCATCCCGACTGGCAGGTTTCGCCGCGCGTACGCGCCCTGGTGACGACGCGCGACGGTGGCGTGAGCGAGCCGCCATTCGGGCGTTGGCAGGCGGCGCGGGGCGGTGAAGGCGTGGATCTCCCCGGCGGCCTGAATCTCGGCCGCGGCTCCGGCGACGATCTCGCGCACGTCGAGGCGAACCGCGCGCGGCTGCTCGCGCATGCGGGCGTGCCGGCCGCGTGGCTCAAGCAGATACACGGTCCGATCGTGGTCGACGCCGCGCAGGCGCTTGCCGCCGCGCGCGCGGGCGCTCCGCTCGAAGCCGATGCGAGCGTGACCGCCGAGCCCGGCATCGCCTCCACGGTGATGGTGGCCGACTGCATGCCCGTCTTGCTCTGCGATGCCGAGGGCCGCGCCGTGGGCGCCGCGCACGCGGGCTGGCGCGGGCTGGCCGCGGGCGTCATCGAGCGCACGGCCGAGCGCGTTGCTGCGCTCGCGGGCTGTGCGACGGCCGACCTGCATGCGTACCTCGGCCCCGCAATCGGGCCGACAGCCTTTGAGGTCGGCGCCGACGTGCGCGATGCGTTCATGACCCATGTGGAGCAGGTCGACGCGGTGCGACGCGATGCACACCGTGCCGCCACTGCAGCGGCCTTCGTGGCGCGCCCCGAGGCGAGCGGCAAATACCTCGCCAATCTCACAGCACTGGCGCGTCTGCGGCTCGATACGCTCGGCGTGCGCCACGTGAGCGGCGGCGACCTGTGCACGGTTACGCTGCGTGAGCGCTTCTACTCGTACCGGCGCGATCGCGTCACCGGCCGCATGGCCGCGCTGATCTGGCTCAATCCCTGACGTCGCCGCAACGTGCCGCCGCCGTGATGCAGCGCGGCGGCGCGTGGCGAGTCAGACGATTTTATGTTGCGCTGCAGCTATTCCCGCAACGCACTCTGCGCCACTCACCGCGCATTGGCTCCCCGATTACCGCATTGCACTGCAAACGCTTGCCGCGACGGCGGATTTTTGTGCGCCAGACCGCACAGCAATGTGTCGCGGCAGTTAAACAATTGATTACATCGGGAAAACGATAATTAAAAAAATATCGCAGCGCGGCAAAATCGGGCACAAGCATTGACACGCTTTGCAATGGGGAGCAAGAATGTCCTTCACCCACGGGACAGGTCGTGACGAGCGCCGCAATGGCGCCCGTATGCGTACCACCTGCCTCTCAACCAGTCCTTCGGGACACATCGGTCAAAAGCAGGCATGACGGCATCTCAACGTTCCAAGACTGCCCCGGGCACGGGCGCCTCAACTGATGGTGCAACGCGCGGCAATCCGCCTTTTGCTCCCGACGCAGCCGGCATGCAGCAGTATCTCGACGCGTGGACGAACGCCTGGAAGAGCGCCCTGAATGCTGCGCAGCAAACCGGCGGCGCGGCGCAGCAAGCGCCCTTCACGGGACTCGCGGCCAACTGGTGGCCGCCAGCAGGCAACGGTGCGCCGGGCAATCCGTTCGCCGCTGGCAATCCCTTTGCCGCAGGCAATCCTTTCGCTGTGTCCAATCCTTTTGCTGCAGGCAATCCCTTCGCCGCAGGTAATCCGTTCGCTGCCGGCAGTCCTTTCGGCGCGGCCAATCCGTTCGGTGGCGCGAACCCGTTCGAAGGTTTCAAGCTTCCGACGGCATCGATCGAACCCACCCGGCTGCAGCATCTGCAGGCGGAATATTCGCGCGACGCGCTCGACTTGCTGCGTCAGGCCACCGACACCACGCCAAAGGCGCCCGAACTCAAGGACCGGCGCTTCAGCTCCGACGCCTGGAAGGCCACGCCGGCGTATGCGTTCACGGCGGCGTGGTATCTGCTCAACGCGCGCTATCTGCACGAACTCGTCGACGCCATCGATACCGATGCGAAGACGCGCGAGCGCATTCGCTTCGCCGTGCAGCAGTGGACCGCGGCGGCCTCGCCGAGCAACTTCCTCGCACTCAATCCTGACGCGCAGAGCGCCTTGCTCGAAACTCACGGCGAGAGCCTGCGCCAGGGTGTGATGAACCTGATCGGCGACATGTCGCGCGGCAAGATTTCGCAAACCGACGAATCGCGCTTCGTGGTGGGCCGCAATCTCGCGACCACCGAAGGTTCGGTCGTGTTCGAGAACGCGCTGTTCCAGCTGATCCAGTACAAGCCGCGCACGGCCACCGTGCGCGAGCGGCCGCTTCTGATCGTGCCGCCGTGCATCAACAAGTACTACATCCTCGACCTGCAGCCCGAGAACTCGCTCGTCGCGTATGCGCTGGAGCAGGGGCAGCAGGTGTTCCTCGTCTCGTGGCACAACGGCGACGCGTCGATCGCGGACCGTTCCTGGGACGACTACATCGAAGAAGGCGTGCTCACGGCCATCGAGACGACGCGCAGCATCAGCGAGCGCGAGCAGATCAACACGCTCGGGTTTTGCGTGGGCGGCACGCTGCTCGCCACGGCGCTGGCCGTCGCGGCGGCGCGCGGCGAACATCCCGCTGCGTCGATGACGCTGCTCACCGCGATGCTCGACTTCGGCGACACGGGCGTGCTCGATGTGTTCGTCGACGAAGCCCACGTGCAGATGCGCGAGCAGACCATCGGCGGCAAGAACGGCGGCACGCCGGGGCTCATGCGCGGCGTCGAGTTCGCGAACACGTTCTCGTTCCTGCGGCCCAACGATCTGGTCTGGAACTACGTCGTCGATAATTATCTGAAGGGCCGTACGCCCGCGCCGTTCGACCTGCTGTTCTGGAACAGCGACTCGACGAGCCTGCCGGGGCCGATGTACGCCTGGTACCTGCGCAATACGTACCTCGAAAACAAGCTGCGTGAGCCGGGCGCGCTCACGGTGTGCGGCGAGGAAGTGGATTTGTCGCGCATCGACGTGCCGACCTTCATCTACGGCTCGCGCGAGGATCACATCGTGCCCTGGCGCACGGCGTATGCGTCGGTGCCGTTGCTGTCTGGGCCGCTGAAATTCGTGCTTGGCGCGTCGGGCCATATCGCCGGCGTGATCAACCCGGCGTCGAAGAACAAGCGCAGCTTCTGGAGCATCGAGGCCGACGCGAAGCATCTGCCCGAAGAGGCCGACGACTGGTTCGCCGCTGCCGAGGAAAAACCCGGCAGCTGGTGGCCGACCTGGGCTGAATGGCTCGATCAGTACGGCGGCAAGAAGGTGAAGCCGCGTGCGCAAGCCGGCTCGGCGGAGTTCCCCGAGATCGAGCCGGCGCCGGGGCGTTATGTGCAGCAGCGCGATTGAGGCAACTGGAACGCTTGCTGCGGAATTCGGATTAACAACTTGACGGGCGGGGCGCATGGCGCGCCACCAAGTCGCCCGGAGGATCTGGAAATGACTGACATTGTGATCGTTTCGGCCGCACGTACGGCAGTAGGCAAATTCGGCGGCTCGCTCGCGAAGGTGGCGGCGCCCGACCTGGGCGCAATCGTCATCAAGGCTGCGCTCGAGCGCGCGGGTG
>NZ_JBFRCL010000026.1:0-131679 GCF_040965695.1 Paraburkholderia sp. BR10937 | reverse complement strand
TTGCCGGCCGGCATGACAGTGCGCTGAGCGGAGCCGCCAAGCGTAATCGTGGGCGGCGGCGCGACGTACTTCTGGTCGTTCGGCGCCGACGACAGATCCTGCGGCACATTCAGCGGCGGCGCGGTCGGCGTGTCCTTGTAGTTGACGCGATCGGACGCGAACATGTCGTTCAGCGACTCGCAGCCTGCGAGCGAGCCGAGGGCAAGCGCCAGCACCGCCATGCGGGTTGCGTGGAGGGAAAAAGCGGAACGTTTCATGTGGGCCTTCGTGATACGGGAACGCTAAGCCTTGCTCTGCGAGACGGTGGGTCCGAGGTCGGTCCGAGGTCTTTCAGTGATTGGGCGGCTGGGCCGTGGCGGCGTCGGTTGATAAATCGGCGGCTGGCTGATCGGATCAGCCAGCCAGACCGGCTTCGCGCAGCGCGGCTCGCACCACGTCGTGGTAGCGCGCGTCGAGCGGCGTGAGCGGCAGTCGGATGCCGCCTTCGATGCGGCCGAGTTCCTGCAGCGCCCACTTCACCGGAATCGGATTCGATTCGATGAACAGGTTCTTGTGCAGCGACAACAACTTCATATGGATCTCACGCGCCGTTTTCGCGTCGCCGGCGAGCGCAGCCTTGCACAGGTCGCTCATCTGGCGCGGCGCAACGTTCGCGGTCACCGAAATATTGCCGTGGCCGCCAAGCAGCATCAGCGCGATCGCCGTGGGATCGTCGCCACTGAAGATCTTGAAGCCTTTCGGCGCATGCTTGATGAGGTGCGCGGCGCGGTCGATATTACCCGTCGCTTCCTTCACCGCGATGATGCCCGGCACTTCGGCCAGACGCAGGATGGTCTCGTTCGCCATGTCCGCGACCGTACGGCCCGGCACGTTGTAGAGGATGACCGGCAGGTCCACGTCCTCCGCGATCTTCGCGAAGTGGCGGTACATGCCTTCCTGGGTCGGCTTGTTGTAATAGGGCACGACCTGGAGCGACGCCTGTGCGCCCACTTCCTTCGCGTGCTTCGTGAGTTCGATGGCCTCGGCGGTCGAATTGCCGCCGGCGCCCGCGATGATCGGCATACGGCCGGCGGCGTGCTCGACCGCCGTCTCGATCATCAGGATGTGTTCTTCGACGTCCAGCGTGGCGGACTCCCCGCTCGTACCGACGACGACGAGGGCATCCGTCCCCTCTTCCACGTGCCAGTCGATCAGTTTGCGGAATGCCGGCAGATCGAGACTGCCATCCTCGTGCATGGGGGTGACGATCGCGGGAATGCTGCCTTGCAGCGTAATGCCGTCCTGAGTGCCGTTAGCCATGAAACGCCAGAAAAATGAGTCGGTTAAACCGCGATTGTAGCGGATTAGCCGGTCAGATCGTAACGCGATACGGGAAGGACCTGGTTCTCAGGTACATTACCGGCTCTTTCGGGGGACACTGAGGTCGTTTTTTCCCGTACCGCGCAGATGCGCTGAATATACGCCTCACGCGGCTGCGAAAGAAATCCGTCCTGATAGGCGATGACCCGCAGCGAGGGCCTACAGACCGCCAGCAACTCGCCGGGCGCGAGCAGGAAAGCGGGGTTCGATGGCCTTCCCACCGTTTCGTTGCCCTGAGCGAAAGTTTCGTAGATCAGGACGCCGCCCGGCGCCAGCGCCTCGATGAGACGGGGCATGAGCGGGCGATGCAGGTAGTTCGTGACGACGACGGCCGCGAAGCGGGCGTCCGGTGCGAGCGGCCAGGGCGCGCCTTCGAGGTCGCACTCTAACGTCGCGACGCCCGCTACGTCATGCAACGTGGCGAGCGCGGCGGCGTCGCGATCGAGCGCCGTTACCGGGTGCCCCAGGCTGGCCAGCCAGCGCGTGTGCCGGCCCGCGCCGGAGGCCACGTCGAGCACCGTGCCGCCGGGCGCGATGAGGTGCGCCCAGCGGCGCACCCAGCGCGACGGCTCGGAAAGCCCATGGGCGTGCGAACCGGCGGCAGGCGTCGACGCCATTGGTGCGATCAGCTGTACGAGAGGCCCATGGCCTCACGCACGTCGCGCATCGTCTCGTTGGCGAACTTGCGCGCCTTGTCGCAGCCGTCCGCGACGATTGCACGCAGCAGCGACGGGTCGTCCATGTACTTCTGAGCGCGCTCGAGCATGGGCTGCTGCTCGCGCAGGATGCCCTCGATCACGGGCTGCTTGCACTCCAGACAGCCGATGCCGGCCGAACGGCAGCCCTTCTGCACCCAGTCGTGCGTCTGCTCGTCCGTGTAGACCTGGTGGAGCTGCCACACCGGGCACTTGTCCGGATCGCCCGGATCGGTGCGGCGCACGCGCGCGGGGTCGGTCGGCATGGTGCGGACCTTCTTCGTGATCGACTCGGCGTCTTCGCGCAGGCCGATGGTGTTGCCGTACGACTTCGACATCTTCTGGCCGTCGAGACCCGGCATGCGCGAGGCTTCCGTGAGCAGCACCTGCGGCTCCGGCAGGATGATCTTGCGCGAGCCTTCGAGGTAGCCAAAGAGGCGCTCGCGATCGCTCATCGAAAGGCTTTGCGACTCCGAAAGCATCGCGCGGGCCTGTTCGAGCGCCTCTTCGTTGCCCTCCTGCTGATAGGCGTTGCGCAGCTCGTGGTAGAGCTTCGAGCGCTTGCCGCCCAGCTTCTTCGCCGCATCGTTGGCCTTCTCTTCGAAGCCCGGCTCGCGGCCGTACATGTAGTTGAAGCGGCGCGCCATTTCGCGCGCCATTTCGACGTGCGGCACCTGATCCTCGCCCACCGGCACGAGCGACGCACGGTACAGCAGGATGTCGGCGGCCATCAGCACCGGGTAGCCGAGGAAGCCGTAGGTACCGAGGTCCTTGTCGCGCAGCTTCTCGATCTGTTCCTTGTAGGTCGGCACGCGCTCGAGCCAGGACAGCGGCGTGCTCATGCCGAGCAGCAGCGCGAGTTCGGCGTGCTCGGGCACGCGGCTCTGGATGAAGAGCGTGGCCTGGTTCGGGTCGATGCCCGAGGCGAGCCAGTCGATCAGCACGTCCCAGACGTTCTTCTCGATGACATCCGGCGTTTCGTAGTGCGTGGTGAGCGCATGCCAGTCGACCACGCAGAAGAAGCACGGATACTCGGACTGCAGGCGCACCCAGTTTTTCAGCACGCCGTGATAGTGGCCGAGGTGCAGCGACCCGGTGGGCCGCATGCCGGAGAAGATACGGTCTGGGAACATGATGTTATGAAAAGAGCGACACAAGTGGGGTAAGGATGGCCGTGACCGCGTCGTAACCTAGACTCACGAGCGGGCGCAGCCAGAATCGCGTGAAGATGCCACTCACGAGCAACCCCATCACGATGATGAAACCATAGGGCTCGATACGGGCGAGCGCAATGCTCGCGCGCGTGGGCAGGAGCGCCCCGAGCACGCGGCCGCCGTCGAGCGGCGGTAGCGGAAAGAGGTTCAGCACGCCGAGCACGAGATTCACGCCCACGCCGGCGGCGGCCATGCGCGTGAAGAACGGCTCGTCCACGCCGGCCACCGCGAGGCCCACGCCGAACACGCCCCATACGATGGCCTGCACGAAGTTGCACAGCGGCCCGGCCGCGGCGACCCACAGCGTGCCCCAGCGCGGATTGCGCAGATTGCTGAAGGCGATCGGCACGGGCTTCGCATAACCGAACACGAACGCGCCGTTCGTCAGGAAATAGAGCACGAGCGGCATGGCGATCGTGCCGATCGGGTCGATGTGGCGCATCGGGTTGAACGAAACGCGTCCGAGCACATACGCGGTGTTGTCGCCGAGCATGCGCGCGACGTAGCCGTGCGCGGCTTCGTGCAGCGTGATCGCGAAGATCACGGGCAAGGCGTAGACGACGATCGTCTGAATCAGATTGGCTTCCATGGCGGGCTATTGTATCAATGCGTCAATGTGCTCAGGCCACGGTCATGCCGCGCAGGTCTCATCACGCCTCTTCTTCTTCGATGCCGAACGGCGCGAGCGAACCCCGTCCCGGCCGCACGAGCACAGGTTCCTCGCCGGTGAGATCGATCACGGTGGACGGCTCGCACGGGCACGCCCCGCCGTCGATCACGAGATCGAGCTGTTTCTCGAGACGCTCCCGAATCTCCTCGGGGTCGTTGAGCGGTTCGGTGTCGGGCGGCAGGATCAGCGTGGTGGCAAGCAGCGGCTCGCCCAGTTCTTCGAGGATCGCAAGCGGAATCGGATGACCGGGCACGCGCAGGCCGATCGTCTTGCGCGAAGGATGCGAGAGGCGCCGAGGCACTTCCTTCGTCGCCACCAGCACGAACACATACGGCCCCGGCGTCACCGACTTGATGAGCCGGTATTGGCGGTTGTCGACCATGGCGAAGTTCGCGAGTTCGGACAGGTCCCGCACCATGAGAGAGAGCAGCGCCTTTTCGTCGAGCCCGCGGATGCGGCGCAGGCGCTCGGCGGCGTGCTTGTCGTCGATGCGGGCGGCGAGCGCGTAGCTCGAATCGGTCGGCAATGCGATCACACCGCCGTCACGGATGATCTCCACCGCCTGCTTGACGAGACGCGGCTGCGGGTTTTCTGGGTGAAGCCGAAAGAACTGGGACATGGCAGTAATCAGCTGACGAATGGCGATGAGAACAGCGGGCGATGAAAACAGCGGGACGGTGCGCGAAAACGGCAGACGACTGCACGTAGTACCACAAAGCGACGACAAAGCGGGATTGACCGGCGCGAAACGCCTTGCAGCAAATGGGCGGAGTCAGTGGGCCGCGCGCCGTGCGCGGCCTACAGCCATCGCTCCCAGACAGGCTTGAGATCGGAAGGCAAAGGCGGCAGCGTGCCCGGCTTGATCGCGTCGGGCCCGGGCGCATGGAAGTCCGAGCCGCGCGACGCCTCGAAGCCAAAGCGCCTCGCGACGGCCGCGTACTCGGCGTACTGGTCGGGCGTATGGCTGCCGGTGACGACTTCGATGGCCTTGCCGCCCAGATCGAGGAATTCGCCGAAGAGCGTGTCGAATTCGAGCTGGGTGTAAGCGTAGCGACCCGGATGCGCGATGATCGCCTCGCCGCCCGCCGCCTTGATCCACGCTACGGCGTCGGCGAGCTTGGCCCAGCGGTGCGCGATGTAACCGGGCTTGCCTTCGCCGAGCCAGCGCGAAAACGCGTCCTGGGTGTTCTGCGCACGGCCGCTTTCGACGAGAAAGCGCGCGAAGTGGGTGCGCGAGACCAGGTCGGGATTCGAGACGTACTGGAACGCGCCTTCGTACGCGTCGGGAATGCCGAGTTCGCCTAGCCGCTCGCCAATCGCTTCGGCGCGTGCCGCGCGGCCGTCACGCGTGCGCGCGAGGCCGTCGACGAGCGCGGCGCACTCCGGATCCACATGCAAACCGACGATGTGCACCGTGCGTGACGCCCAGGTGACCGAAATCTCGACGCCGCTCAAATAGCGCATATCGAGCGCCTCGGCCGCCTCGCGCGCTTCGCGCTGGCCGCCGAGCACGTCGTGATCGGTGAGCGCCCACAGGCCCACGCCACCCGCTTTCGCAAGCTGCGCGACGGCAGCCGGGGCCAGTTGCCCGTCGGAGACAGTGGAGTGACAGTGGAGATCGGCGTTCATTGGATGTGGGAAAAGGATGAACGTCCATTTTACTGCAACGCAGTGAAGTCGTCGGGCGGTGCCTCGCGCCTGGCGGGCCGCCCGCATCAGCGCGCGATGTGCTTTACGCTCCCGCGCAGAACGCCTCGATCAGGCGCGCGACCTCTTCCGGCTGATCGTGGTGCACCATGTGGCCCGCCCCGTCGACGATCCGTTCACGCCAGTCGGGAAACGCCTCGAAACGCTTCTTGAATGCGTCGATCGGCACCGCCCCGGCGAGCCGCGCGAGCGTTTCAGAGCCGGCCGCTTCGACGTGCAGCACCCTCGCGCTCACCTGCGACCAGATCGCCATCACCTCGTCGAGCTGGTACAGCAGCGGACCGCGCATCTTATGCGCCGGATCGCCGAGCAGCACATAGCCGCCCTCGCCGTCCGGCTTCGACCAGTGTTGCGCGAGAAAGCGCGCGCGCGATGCGATCAGACGCGGATTGGTCTTCACGAGCCGCGCGGCCACCTCGTCGAGCGACGCATACGTGCGCAGTTGCGGCGGCGTGCGCACTTCGTCGAGCCACTCGCGCATGCGGCCCGGCGCCTGTTTCGGTGACGGCGCCGGCAGGCCGAAACCCTCCAGGTCGACCACGCGCCGCACGCGCTCGGGCCGCACGCCCGCATAGAGGCACACGATGTTCGCGCCGAGACTGTGCCCGACGAGATCGACCTGCCCCTCGGGCGCGTAATGGGCGAGCAGCGCATCGAGATCGGCGAGGTAGTCGGGGAACCAGTAATTGCTGCCCTGCCCCTGCGCAACGGGCCAGTCGGAGAGGCCGAAGCCGCGCAGGTCGGGCGCGATGACCTGCCAGTCGCCGCCGCGAGCATCGAGCGCATCGACGACGAACTGGAACGACGCCGCCACGTCCATCCAGCCGTGCAGCATGAACAGCACGGGCGCGCCCTCGGCGCCCCAGCGGCGCACGTGCAGCCGGATGCCGTTGACGTCGACGAATTCGGATCGGGATTGATTCATTTGCGCCGCCGCAAAAAAGAATGATCGTTCGATTATATAGGCGCTGGGCGCTTGCGCTAGGTCACTCGTTCGACTGACGCCCGGTTGAGTGCTTCGTGTCGGCCTGTTCCGCGGCGTCCTGGGCCGCCAGCGTGTCCAGTTCGGCTTCGTCGAAACCCGCCGAGCGGCGCGCCTCGAAGTTGAACGGACCGCGCATGCGCGGCGCGTGGTACTGCTCCGCGAGCGCGAGCCATGCCGCGTGCGGGTCGAGCGTGCGCGCCTCGCAAAGGTGGCGGAACCAATGGTTGCCGATGCGCACGTGCCCCACTTCGTCGCGCAGGATGATGTCGAGGATCGCAGCCGATGCGTCGTCGCCAGCCTGCTTCAGGCGCGCGCGGATGGGCGGCGAGGCGTCGAGCCCGCGCGCCTCCAGCACACGCGGCACGAGCGCCATGCGCGCGAGCACGTCGGCGCTGGTGCGCTCGCACATTTCCCACAGGCCGTTGTGCGCAGGGAAGTCGCCGTATGCGTGGCCATAGCCGGCGAGCCGCGCACGCAGCAGCGAGAAGTGATACGCCTCTTCCGCCGCGACCTTGAGCCAGTCGGCGTAGAAGGATTCGGGCATGGCGGGGAAGCGCCAGACTGCGTCGAGCGCGAGATTGATCGCGTTGAATTCGATGTGGGCCAGCGCGTGCAGCAGCACGACGCGGCCCTGTGGCGTGCTCATGCTGCGGCGCTGCAGTTCGCGCGGTTCGACGAGCGGCGGTTCGGCCGGGCGGCCAGGCAAGCCGTCCGGCGTCGGGATGACGCGCTGCGGCTCCCAGCGAGGCGCAGCGGCCTGCGCCTGACTCTGCGCGTGCAGCGCGCGCACTGCATCGGCCTTGGCGACCGGGTCGCATTCGCGCAGCGCGGCGAGTGCGGCGAGGCGCCAGCCGGCGGGCTCGGCATCGGTGGGTCTTGGGAGATCAGCACTTGCGCTGACGGCGGAAAAAGCGGAATTCATCGGCAGAAGAAACAGGGACCGAAAAGCGGAAGTGCAAGACTCGCGCGCGGGCGCCCAAAAAGCACCCCGAGCGGGCCGCGCACGCAACCGTTTACAATACGCGATTCACCTGCCTCGCGTCGTGCGCAGCCGTTGCGCGTCGCCCGCAGACCGGCAGCAGCCCCGAAAGACACAGGAGACTCGACACCGTGGCCATCTACAAGCTTGGCGAAGCCGCACCGACCATTCACGAAAGCGTGTTCGTCGCGGACAACGCGACCGTCATCGGCAAGGTCGAACTGGCCGAAGACTCGAGCGTCTGGTTCGGCGCGACGCTGCGCGGCGACAACGAGCCGATCACCGTCGGCGCGCGCAGCAACGTTCAGGAAGGCGCGGTGCTCCACACGGACCCCGGCTACCCGCTCACGCTCGAAGCGAACGTGACCGTGGGCCATCAGGCCATGCTGCACGGCTGCACCGTGAAGGAAGGCGCACTGATCGGCATTCAGGCCGTGGTCTTGAATGGCGCGGTAATCGGCCGCAACTGTCTGGTTGGCGCGGGTGCGGTGGTCACGGAAGGCAAGGTGTTCCCCGACAACTCGCTGATTCTCGGCGCGCCGGCCAAAGTCGTGCGCGAGCTGACCGAGGCCGACATCGCCGGCCTCAAGCGCAACGCGGATGTCTACGCGCAGCGCCGCGAATATTTCAAGGCGCAGCTCGTGCGCATCGGCTAAGAGCGGCATGCTCTCGCCGTGTGCGGCGCGGGCCGCGCCGCCCCGATTCAAACGAAGGAAAAGATTGTGAACGACCAGTTGCAAAAATTCATGTTCAGCGCTGCGCCGGTGCGCGGTGAGATCGTCTCGCTGAACAACACGTGGCAGGAAGTGCTCAAGCGCCGCCAGTATCCGGCGCCCGTGCGCACCGTGCTCGGGGAGATGATGGCGGCGTGCGCGCTGCTCTCGGCGAATCTCAAGTTCGACGGCACGCTGATCATGCAGATCTTCGGCGACGGCCCCGTGAAGATGCTGGTCGTGCAGTGCGGCTCGGATCTGACGATGCGCGCGACCGCCCGCCTCGGCGAAGACTTCACGGGCGAAAACGCCCTGCCGCTCGGCGAGGAACTCACGTTCGCCGACCTCGTCAATCCGGACGGCCAGGGCCGCTGCGTGATCACGCTCGACCCGGCGAAAAAGCAGCCGGGCCAGCAGCCCTACCAGGGCATCGTGCCTCTGAACGGAGAAGACGGCCCGCTCAAGTCGATCGCTGCCGTGCTCGAGCATTACATGCATCACTCGGAACAGCTCGACTCGCGCCTGTGGCTCGCCGCCAACGACGACCGCGCGGTCGGCATGCTGCTGCAGAAGCTGCCGGGCGACGGCGGGATCGTGCCGCACCAGGGCGAGCACGACCTCGATACGTGGGAGCGTGTCTGCACGCTCGGCAGCACGCTCACGCGCGACGAAATGCTCAAGGAAGACGGCGAGACGCTGTTCCGCCGCCTCTTCTGGCAGGAGAACGTGCGTCACTTCGAGCCGCTTGCGCCGCGCTTCCAGTGTTCGTGCTCGCGCGAGAAGGTGGGCGCGATGCTCAAGATGCTGGGCCGCGAGGAAGTCGACGGCGTGATCGAGGAACGCGGTCACGTCGAGATTCATTGCGACTACTGCAATCAGCGCTATGAGTTCGACCCTGTGGATGTGGCGCAACTTTTTGCCGTGACGGGGCTCTCAGAAAGCGTGAGCCCCGCTGCGGAGCGTCGTCACTGAGGCAAACGGGAGCAAACGGCGGCGCAACACGTGTTGCGCCGCCGCCCTACGCAGCGGCACATAGACAGGCGCGGGGACCGGCTCGAAACGCGGACCTGCCTTCATCTCAAGTTACTTAGGCGTCCGACAGATGGAGAGAGAAGCATGATCAAGAACAAACGCTTCGTACGTCCCTTCGCACGTCCACTACGCGAGCGCATGCCGCGCGTGAGCGCGTTGCTCGTACTCACGACGCTCGGCGCGTTCATTGCGTCGACGAGCGGCTGCATGATGGACCCGCCGGGCCCGTCGCCAATCTACAGCCGGCTGCCCCCGGCGCAGTCGGGCCTCCCGGCCAACGCGCCCGTGCTCACGCCAGACGAAAAAGCGCGCTACGACGCGATCGACCGACAGGTGCTCGCCGAACAGGACAACGCCATGGCCGCGGAAGCTGCCGTACAAGCCTGGTCGCGCGCGTATGCGCCGCCGGTCACTGTCTACGGCAGCTATTACAGCGGCGGTTGGGGGCACGGCTGGGGTACGGGGATTGGCTACGGCTATCCGGGCTGGGGCTGGTAATCGCGCGGCTTCGCGACGTGAACGCCCAGAACGAAAAAAGGCGCGGCTCAATGCCGCGCCTTTTGTTTGCCTGCCTGCTCAGTACAAGCGGCGCACTTAACCCGCCTTCTTCACTTCCTTCCCGTGCCCGTGCTTCTTCTCGGGCACACGCGAAACGGGGTTCGGGACCACCCTCACCGGCGCCGCCGACATCTCGCCGCGCGTCGAGGTGTTCGACGAACCGCTCGGCGTAACCGGCGGCGTCTGGTTCGGCGAGACGAACTGCACGAACACTTCGCTGTCCTTCACCATGCCCATCTCATAGCGGGCCCGCTCCTCGACCGCAGCCGTGCCGTTCTGCAGATCCTGCACTTCGCCCGCAATGCGTTCGTTGCGCAGTTTCTCGTCGTCGTTCTGCCTTTGCTGCTGCGCGAGTTGCTGCTGCAGTTCGTGGACACGCAGCCAACCACCATGGCCCCACCAGAGCGGATACTGGATCAGCACGAGCAGGATGATCAGAACGACAGTGACAAGCCGCATGAAAGGTGCCGGATAAATACACGCCGCCCTGCGCTATACGCAGGGCGGCGGAGAGAGATGACGAAGGGTGACAGCAAGGCTGCTGCCGGCGCTGGGTCCGCTTAGCGGAGGTTATAGAACGCCGACTTGCCCGGGTAGCTGGCGATATCACCGAGATCTTCCTCGATGCGCAGCAGCTGGTTGTACTTCGAGATGCGGTCGCTGCGCGAGAGCGAACCGGTCTTGATCTGACCCGCGTTCAGGCCCACGGCGATGTCAGCGATCGTCGAGTCTTCGGTTTCGCCCGAGCGGTGCGAGATCACGGCCGTGTAGCCGGCACGCTTGGCCATTTCGATCGCTGCGAAGGTTTCCGTCAGCGTGCCGATCTGGTTGATCTTGATGAGGATCGAGTTGGCGATGCCCTTCTCGATGCCTTCCTTCAGGATGCGCGTGTTGGTCACGAACAGGTCGTCGCCCACGAGTTGGACCTTCTTGCCGAGCTTGTCGGTCAGGAGCTTCCAGCCGGCCCAGTCGGACTCGTGCATGCCGTCTTCGATCGAAACGATCGGGAACTTGTCGGCGAGCGTTGCGAGGTAGTCGGCGAATTCGGCCGACGACAGTTGCAGGCCTTCGCCCGCGAGCTGGTACTTGCCGTCGTGGTAGAACTCGCTCGCTGCGCAGTCGAGCGCGAGCAGGACGTCTTCACCGGCGCGGTAGCCAGCCTTTTCAATGGCTTGCAGGATGGTCGAGAGGCACTCGTCGTTGCTGCCGAAGTTCGGTGCGAAGCCGCCTTCGTCGCCCACTGCCGTGCTCATGCCGCGGTCCGAAAGGATCTTCTTGAGCGCGTGGAACACTTCCGCGCCGCAACGCAGCGCTTCACGGAAGGTCGGCTGGCTCACCGGCACGATCATGAATTCCTGGATGTCGAGGCTGTTGTTCGCGTGCGCGCCGCCGTTGACGATGTTCATCATCGGGACCGGCAGTTGCATTGCGCCCGAGCCGCCGAAGTAGCGGTACAGCGGCAGGCCGGCTTCTTCAGCGGCGGCCTTCGCGACGGCCATCGAGACGGCCAGCATGGCGTTCGCGCCAAGGCGCGACTTGTTGTCGGTGCCATCGAGCTCGAGCAGGGTCTTGTCGAGGAAGGCTTGTTCCGACGCGTCGAGGCCCATGATCGCCTCGGAGATTTCGGTGTTGATGTGCTCGACGGCCTTCAGCACGCCCTTGCCGTTGTAGCGGCCGGCTTCGCCGTCGCGCAGTTCGATCGCTTCACGCGAGCCCGTGGATGCGCCCGACGGCACTGCCGCGCGGCCCATCGTGCCCGATTCGAGCAGCACGTCGCATTCGACGGTGGGATTGCCGCGCGAATCCAGAATCTCGCGACCGATGATATCTACGATTGCACTCATGGTTTCCTCAGGAAATGACAGTAATTCTTGCGCGAGCTGCGCAGCCTGCTGCATCGGCCCGCGAGGCACAGTTTCTATGCTCGTTCGGGGCACACCGTCACATGGGACAGGCTGCGTGCTCGCCAGGTTCAACTTGCCGCAGCGCGAGGCTCACGTTCCCGCGACCGACGCGCTGCCACGCTGCCTTGTACATCGAGCGCGGTGCGGTGCGCCGCGCTGCTCCTCCATCGCGCCGCTCATGCAATCGAAGCGGCGCGCCGTACTACGTAATTCCCTGCTCAGCTGAAGTCGTTCTCGAGGAACGGCGTGCGCTTGACCGCCTGGTCGAGCGTCACGAGCGTTTCGAGCAGGTCGGCCATGCGGTTCAGCGGCACGGCGTTCGGGCCGTCGGACTTGGCCTGCGCTGGGTTCGGGTGCGTCTCCATGAAGAGACCCGCCACGCCCGTGGCGACGGCCGCGCGGGCCAGCACCGGCACGAATTCGCGCTGACCGCCCGAGCTCGTGCCCTGCCCGCCCGGCAACTGCACCGAGTGGGTCACGTCCATCACGACCGGCGCACCCGTCTCGCGCATGATAGCGAGCGAGCGCATGTCCGAGACGAGGTTGTTGTAACCGAACGAAACACCGCGCTCGCAGGCGAAGAAGCGGTCTTCGGAAAGACCCGCCTCACGCGCAGCTTCGCGAGCCTTGTCGATCACGTTCTTCATGTCGTGCGGCGCGAGGAACTGGCCTTTCTTGATGTTCACAGGCTTGCCCGAGCGCGCGCACGCGTGGATGAAGTCGGTCTGGCGGCACAGGAACGCGGGCGTTTGCAGCACGTCCACGACCGAAGCCACCGGCCCGATCTCTTCTTCCGTGTGCACGTCGGTCAGCACGGGCAAGCCGAGCTGACGCTTCACTTCGGAAAGGATGCGCAGGCCCTCGTCCATCCCGAGGCCGCGAAACGACTTGCCGCTCGAACGATTGGCCTTGTCGTATGACGACTTGTAGATGAACGGAATGCCGAGCTTAGACGTGATTTCCTTCAGGCGGCCCGCCGTGTCGATCGTCATCTGTTCGGATTCGACGACGCAGGTGCCTGCGATCAGGAAGAACGGCTTGTCGAGGCCTACCTCGAAACCGCACAGATTCATGCTTTCTCCTCGGCGCGCGCCTCATGGTGCGCGACTGCCGCTTCGACATACGCCTTGAAGAGCGGATGGCCGTCACGCGGCGTGGACGTGAATTCCGGGTGGAACTGGACGCCGACGAACCACGGGTGCATGTCGCGCGGCAGTTCCATCATTTCCGGCAGATCTTCGGTCGGCGTACGGGCGCTGATGATAAGGCCGCCGGCTTCGAGCTTGGGCACGTAGCCGTTATTGACTTCATAACGGTGACGGTGACGCTCGTTCACGTCCTTGCCATAGATCTCTGCTGCGAGCGTGCCGGGCTTGATCGGGCAGCGCTGCGAACCGAGGCGCATCGTGCCGCCGAGGTCCGAGTCTTCGGTACGCTTCTCGACCTTGCCTTCGCGGTCGGCCCATTCGGTGATGAGCGCGACGACGCGGTCAGGCGTGTCCGGATCGAATTCCGTGCTGTTCGCGTGCTTCAGGCCCACCACGTCGCGCGCAAATTCGATCACGGCGAGCTGCATGCCGAGGCAGATGCCGAGGTACGGCACCTTCGCTTCGCGAGCGTACTGGATGGCCTTGATCTTGCCTTCGGTGCCACGACGGCCGAAACCGCCCGGCACGAGGATCGCGTCGAGATGCTTGAGGCTCTCGACACCCTCTTCGTCGATTTGCTCGGAGTCGATGTACTCGATGTTCACCTTCGCCGAGGTCTTGATCGACGCGTGGCGCAGCGCTTCGATGAGCGACTTGTACGACTCGGTCAGGTCGACGTACTTGCCGACCATGCCGATCGTGACTTCGTGCAACGGATGCTCGAGCTTCTCGACCATTTCCGCCCAGATCGACAGATCGGCCGGCTTGGCGGAGAGCTTCAGTTCGTCGCAGACGATCGAGTCGAGGCCCTGGTCGTGCAGCATCTGCGGGATCTTGTAGATGCTGTCGGCGTCCCACACCGAGATCACGGCGTCTTCGGGCACGTTCGAGAACATCGAGATCTTCGAGCGCTCGTCGTCGGGGATGCGGCGGTCGGCGCGGCACAGCAGCACGTTCGGATAGATACCGATTTCGCGCAGCTTCTGCACGCTGTGCTGCGTGGGCTTGGTCTTGAGCTCACCCGCCGTGGCGATGAACGGCACCAGCGTGAGGTGCACGAAGCACGCGCTGTTGCGGCCAAGGCGCAGGCTCATCTGACGCGCGGCCTCGAGGAACGGCAGCGACTCGATGTCGCCCACCGTGCCGCCCACTTCGACGATCGCGACATCCGGCTCGCCGCACGTCGCCGATGCGGCGCCGCGTTCGATGAATGCCTGGATTTCGTTCGTGATGTGCGGAATGACCTGCACGGTCTTGCCCAGATAGTCGCCGCGGCGTTCCTTGCGGATCACCGATTCGTAGATCTGGCCCGTGGTGAAGTTGTTGGCCTTGCGCATCTTCGTGGTGATGAAGCGCTCGTAGTGGCCGAGGTCGAGGTCGGTTTCCGCTCCGTCTTCCGTCACGAACACTTCGCCGTGCTGAAACGGGCTCATCGTGCCGGGGTCGACGTTGATGTAGGGATCGAGCTTGAGGAGGGTGACTTTCAGACCGCGCGATTCGAGGATCGCGGCGAGGGAGGCGGCGGCAATACCCTTGCCAAGGGAGGAAACTACGCCGCCGGTGACGAAAACATATTTGGTCATCGCTGGATGCTCGCGGGAAAAACGGATTATACCTGAAAGCAAGGGCTAACCCTGAATTTTGAGCGAGCAGAAACGATGCACGGCGCGTTGCCCCGCGCTCTACCCTGCCCCGCAAGCAACCGCGCCGAAAAGCGGCCGCTCAGGCTCCGTTTTCCATGGCGTAAAGCATGCGCTGCACCGCGCGCGCGGTCTCGATCGGACGCTCCATCGGATACAGATGACTGCCCTCGATCCACTCGAAGCGCTCGCCGGCGATGCGCCGTGTTGCCGCAAGCCCGACCTGGCGGACTTCACGCGACTGCGTGCCCGCGAGGAAGCTCACCGGGACGGGCGAGCCGTGCGCGAGTCGCGCGCCGAGCGTGTGCGGCAGCGTGCGGTAAATCATGTATTCGGTCTGGCGGTCGAAGGCGAGCGTGCGGCCGCCGTCGACCGAAGTCTGAGGAATGCCGAAGTCCACATAGTCGGAAAGCACGCGCTCGTCCCAGCGCGCGAACGCCGCCTTCGAATGGAAATGCCGCCAGGCCTCGTCGCGGCTCGCCCAGTTCGTGCGGCGCGTGCGCGTGGCGACGGCTGGCGACAGGCGCTCGTCGAGGCCGGTCCACTGCGAGACCCGCAGCATGCTGCTGCGCCAGCCCGCGATCACCGGCGAATCGAGCATCACGACGCCCTTGACCCACTGCGGCATTTTCAGCGCGGCCATCAGCGAGAGATAGCCGCCGAGCGAATGGCCGACGAGCCACACGGGCTCCTCGTAGGTGCGGCCAATGTCGTCGAGCAGCTGCTCGACGAGATGCGGCCAGTCGCGGGTGACGGGAAAGCGCGCGTCGTGCCCGATGCGCTCGATGTAGCGCAGCTCGTAGTTGTCGCCCAGTTCGGCGAAGAACGTGCGATACGTCGAAGCCGGAAAGCCGTTCGCGTGCGAGAAATGGATGACGTTTTTCAAAGGCGGCGTGTCTCTCTATTTTGTCGATCTCTTTCATCGTGCGTGCTTTCGCTCACCTGATAGCGGCCCGGCGCGTCAGTCCTGCGTGGGCGGGTCCATCCAGTAGCGCCGGTGCGTATCGCGAAAGCGCTCGACGGCGAGTGCGCCGGGTCGCGCCTCGACGCGCACGGCGCCATGCGCGTCGCTGCGAGCGAGCACGATCTGGCGGGCCGCGTAGCGCGCGTAGACGCCCGGATGCGGGTGATGAAAGCGGTTCAGATAGCCTACCTGAAATATCGCGACGAGCGGCCAGACAGAATCGAGGAACGGTTCAGTCGACGAGCTGCGGCTGCCGTGGTGCGGCACCACCAGCACCTGTGCGCGCAGCCGCCCGGGGTCGCGCGCAACCAGCGTGCGCTCGCCGCCCGCTTCGATGTCGGCGGCGAGCAACGCGGAGACCGGGCCGGCTTGCGCGTCGGGTGCGGCGCTGACCGACGTCGTCACCCGCAGGACGCAGCAATGCGCATTGGGTTTGCCCGCGAGCGGCCCGGGGTCGGGCCACAGCACCTCGAAGTCGACGCCGTCCCACCGCCAGCGCTGCCCGGCGGCGCATTGCACGGTCTGCGCGCCCTTTGCGCGCGCACTCGCCCACAGTGGATGCGCGGGCAGAACGGCCGCCACGAATGCCCCTACGTCGACGGCATCGAGCACGGCCTGTGCGCCGCCCGCATGATCGGAGTCGTCGTGGCTGATCATCAGCGCATCGAGGCGCCCTATGCCGTGCGCCTGCAGATATGGCACGACGATGCGCTCGCCCGCCTGAGTCGATTCGGGGCCCGGGCCCGCGTCGAACAGCAGGCGATGCCGGGCCGTTTCGACCAGCACCGACGTGCCCTGCCCGATGTCGAGCGCCGCGAGCCGGAAAGCGCCCGGCGCCGGCCCCGTCGGCGCAGGCACCAGTAGCGGCAGCCACGTGAACGGCGCGATCCAGCGCAGCGGCCAGCCGCGCGGCGCAAGCCACCAGGCGACGCCCACAGCTGCGCTGGCGAGCGGCCACGCCCCGGGTTGCGGCAGCCGTAAAACCGCCCATGGCAAGCCCTCCAGCGCGCTCAGCGCCACAACGAGCCAATCGAGGCAGGTATGCGCCCCGCGCAGCGCGAGGGCGTCGATCGGCGCGGGCATCGCCGCGCTCGCGATCACCAGCGGCGCGACGAGCATGCTCACCCAGGGAATCGCAAAGGCATTGGCGATCGGACCGATGAGCGGTATTTGCGCAAACCAGTAGACCGTGAGCGGCGCGAGCGCCAGCGTCACGGCCCACTGCACGCGAGCGCCATCGCAAAGGCGTGACGCGAGACGTCGCATCGCCTCACGCCAGCCGCCCGTTGGATAGGCGATGGCGGCGAGACATCGAAGCCAGCCGCCGCGCGCGGTTGGCTCCGCTAGTGGCTCAGTTCGCTCGCGCATCGGATCGGCAGCGTCCGCGGCAGCATCCTGCGGCGCGTCCCTGTGCAAGCGCGGCACGCCACTCGCCGCGAAGAGGATCGCCGCGACCGCGCAAAACGAGAGCCAGAATCCGGCTGCGGTCACCGCCCACGGATCGCGCAGCAGTACGAGCCCGAGTGCCCACGCCAGCACGTGCGAGCGCGCGACCTCGCGCCCGGCGAACAGCGCGAGCGCAACGACCGCCAGCATCCAGAGCGCGCGCTGCACCGGCACGTTGAAGCCGGCGAGCGCGGCATAGACGCCCGCCGCCAGCAACGCGCCGGCCACCGCCACCTTCTGCGCGGGCACGACGAGCGGCGCCTCGACGCCGCGCCAGCGGGCGCGCCGCCACAGTGCGCCCGCGATCCACCCGGCGAACCCCGCGACGAACGCGAGATGCAGCCCGGAGATCGCCACTAGATGGCTCGTGCCCGTATCGCGCATGAGACGCCTGTCCGCGTCGCTGACCGCATCCTGCGCGCCGGTGGCGAGCGCGATGACGATGCCGCGATGCGGCGCGTGGCCGAGCACCGCGTCGATGCGCGCACGCAGCGCGGCACGCGCCCGCTCGATGCGCACGCCAATGCCGCTGGCGTCAATGGGCAGACGCACGGCATGCCCGGGATCGCTCACGTAGCCGACGGCGCGCACGCCGCGCGCGAGCAGCGCGACTTCCGTATCGCGCAGGCCGAAGTTGCCGTTGCCATGCGGGCGTTTGAGCCGCACGGCGAGGCGCCAGCGCGCGCCGGGCACGAGCGGCGGCAGCGGCGCTTCGCGCGCCACCCACGACAGTTGAATCAAATGCGGTAGCCGCGTGGCGGCTTTGTGCGTCTCCCAGGATTCGACACGAAAGAGGAAGCTCGCGCCGATCTCGCCATAAGAAGGCAAGCTGGAGATATAGCCGGTGATGGTGATGTTGCGCGCCTGCCAGGCAGCGGGAAGCGCCTCAGCAAGCCGCGTTTCGGCGCGCCACGCCGCGTAGCCAAAGCCCGCGCATCCGGCCGCAAACCACACCGCCGCCCAGCCGAGCGTCATACGCCAGCGTCGCCCGCAAGCCAAGCCGAACACCCGGCGCACCATTTCGTGAGATTCGTCCGCCGGTGGCGCGGCGCCCAACGCCCACGCCGCCCACCCGGCCGCAAGCATGCTTGCCAGAACGAGCGCGACCCACGCGCCCCACCCCGGCAACGCCGCCTGTCGCTGCAAGACAATCACGCCCAGCGCAAACCCGCACCACATCGCCCGCATCCCGCCTCCTCGCAACGAGGGGGCTCAATGCTCGGACCGCGTCAGTCGCGCCGCGCAAAATGCACGCTGTGCACGCCACCCTGGAAACGATTATGCAGACGAAAGCGCGAGCCGCGGCAGCGCAGCCGTCGCGTTAGCCGTCGTGCCAAGTGCGAGTTCTTCGGGGCTCAAGCCCCGCAAGCCCGCAAGCACGGCGCCAATGCGCGGCACCTGGTCGGGCGTGTTGCGCGCGCGATAAAGCCAGGCGGGCGAGATATCCGGCGCATCGGTTTCCATGACGATGGCCTCGAGCGGCAACTGCTGCGCGAGCCTGCGAATCTGCAGCGCGCGCTCGAACGTCACATTGCCGCCAAAGCCCAGATGCATCCCTTGATCGATGAACGCTCGCGCCTGCTGGAAGCTGCCGTTGAACGCATGCGCGATGCCGCCTTTCACGCCGTTGCGGCGCAGCCCCTTGAGCACCTGGTCCTGCGACTTGCGCACATGGCAGATCGCCGGCAAGCCGAACTCGCGCGCAAGGCGCAGCTGGGCATCGTAGAAGTGCTGTTGACGCGCCTCGTCGAGGCCCGGCACGAAGTAATCGAGCCCGATCTCGCCGATGCCGACGAAGCGCGGATCATCGAGACTCGCCTCGATCTCGCGGCGCAGCACCTCGAGGTCGTCGTCACGCGCCTGCGGCGTATAGAGCGGGTGGATGCCGAGCGCGTAGACCGCGCCCGGGATGCGGTGCGCGAGCGCGCGCACCACTTCGAAGTTCTCGCGCGCCACCGCCGGAATCACGATGCGCGACACCCCCGCCGCTCGCGCCGCCGACGCGACCGCGTCGCGGTCGGCGTCGAACTCGGCGGCATCGAGATGGCAGTGCGTATCGATCCACATGGGGCGCGCTCGCGGGAAGGCTCAGACCGGTACGACCGGTTCCTCGTGCAGCATGCCGTCGCGCAGGCGCACGATGCGGTCGCAACGCGCCGCGAGGTCGGAATCGTGCGTGACGATCACGAAGCTCGTATCGAACTGGTCGGAGAGTTCGAGCATCAGATTGAAGACGTTATCCGCCGTCGCGCCGTCGAGGTTGCCCGTCGGCTCGTCGGCGAGCACGCATGCGGGCTTCGTCACGAGCGCGCGCGCGATGGCCACGCGCTGGCGCTCGCCGCCCGACAGCTCGCCCGGCCGGTTGCGCGCGCGATGCGAGAGGCCCACGCGATCGAGGATCTGCATCGCCTCGGCACGCGCGTCTTCCTGCGTCATGCGACGAATACGCAGCGGCATCGCCACGTTGTCGAGCGCCGAAAACTCCGGCAGCAGATGATGGAACTGATAGACGAAGCCCAGCGCGCGATTACGCAGTTCGTTGCGCTCGCGCTCGGACAGCTCGGTGAACGGCTTGCCGAGCACCGAGACCTTGCCCGCGCCCGGCTCGTCGAGGCCGCCGAGCACGTGCAGCAGCGTGCTCTTGCCCGAGCCCGACGCGCCGACCACGGCGAGCTTCTCGCCGCGCTTCACTTTCAGATCGGTGTCATGCAGCACCTGCACGGCAAGCGGCCCCTGGCCAAACACCTTCGAGACGCCGTGCGCTTCGAGCACGTACGGATAATCGCCAGCCGCGGCGATCAGCGATTGACGGTCATTCATAGCGCAGCGCCTCCGCAGGACGAACCTTGGCCGCGCGCCAGCTCGGATAGAGCGTGGCGAGCGCGGACAGCACGAAGGCGATCACGCCGATGCGGATCACGTCGGAAGGCACGAGTTCCGAAGGCAGCTCGCTGATGAAATAAACCGAAGGCGGCAGGAACTGGATGCCGAGCAGATGCTCGATCGCCGGCACGCTCCATGGAATGCTCCATGCGATCAGGCAACCGAGCGCGATGCCGATGGCCGTGCCCACGAAGCCGATCGTCACGCCCTGCACGACGAAGATCTTCATGATCGAGCCCGGCTGCGCGCCGAGCGTGCGCAGGATCGCGATATCGGCCTGCTTGTTGGTGACGGTCATGACGAGAGACGAAACGAGATTGAACGCCGCGACCGCGATGATGAGCGTGAGAATGATGAACATCATGCGTTTTTCGATCTGCACGGCCGAGAACCAGGTCTTGTTCTGCTGCGTCCAGTCGCGGATATAGAGGTCGCCCGAGAGCGTGTGCACGAGTTGGCGCGCCACCGCCGGCGCGCGCTGCATGTCCTTCAGGCGCAGGCGCACGCCGCTTGGCGCGCCGAGGCGATAGAGCACTTCCGCGTCGCGGATATTGACGAGCGCGAGCGTGCTGTCGTACTCGTAGTGGCCCGACTCGAACACGCCCATCACCGTGAACTGCTTCAGGCGCGGCAGCATGCCGGCCGGCGTGATCGAACCCTCGGGCGCGACGAGCGTGACCTTGTCGCCCACCGTCACGCCCAGGTTCACGGCGAGATCCGCGCCGAGCACGATGCCGAAGCTGCCGGGCGTGAGGTCGTTCAGGCTGCCCGCCTTCATTTCCTTGCCGATGTCCGAAACCTGCGGCTCCTCGGAAGGCTCGATGCCGCGCAGCGCAACGCCGTTGACGCTGTCGCCGCGCGTGAGCAGCGCCTGGGCGTCCACGTAGGGCGCCGCGCCAATGACTTCGGGATTGGTTTTCGCTTCCTTCGCGGTGAGCTGCCAGTCGGGCATCGTGCCGGTGGGCGAAAAGATCTCGATGTGCGCGAGCACGGAAAGCATGCGGTCGCGCACGTCACGCTGGAAGCCGTTCATCACCGAGAGCACGACGATCAGCGCCGCGACGCCGAGCGCGATGCCCGACATCGAAATGAGCGCGATGAACGAGATGAACCCGTTGCCGGTCGTGCGTTTGCCGGCGCGGGTGTAGCGCCAGCCTATCTGCCATTCGTAGGGAAGTTTCAAGCGAATCCTTTTGCGTCTTCGTTGCGCTCCGGCGCCGTATTGACCCCGGGGCCAGTGCGCCGGACGGCCGGAGAATATCGTGCCGGGTCGGGCGGCGATCAACCGCGAAGTTTGCCACACTGGCGGCGGTTCACGGATATTCGACGAAGTTCCCCACGCACTTTCGCGCGTGAGAGCCGCTGCCCGGCGAGGCGTCTGCCCGCCCTCTGCTTCGAGCCGCAATTCGCCCACAAGTGCCGCAGCGCCAGCATAACGGGTCGACGCGATGCCGTTGCGGCACGCCCGAGGGCCGCCCGGCGCACGATGCGCCGAAGTACAATGCGCACCATCATGCCCGCCGACCGACTCCATCTCCTCGTCCCCTTTGCCTTGCCGTCCGCGGCGGCCGCCTCCGCCGCGCTCGCGGGCCTCGAATACCCGGCGCTCGCGAAACTGGTTGCGCGCGCGACACTCGGCGAGCAGGTGATCGGCGAAGACTTCCAGCGCACCCTGCCGCACGAGCGCTGGGTCGCGCGCCAGTTCGGCGCGCTCGGTCCGGCGAGCGCAAACAACGCACAACCAGCGCCGGCCGCCGACGACGAAGCGCCGCTTGCGCCCTACATGCTGCTCGCCGACGGCGGCACGCCCGGCGACGCCACATGGGCGTGCGTCCAGCCCGTGCATGTGCGCATCGCGCACGATCATCTGGTGCTGATCGACCCCGCCTCGCTGGAACTCGCCGACGCCGACGCTACCACGCTCTACACCATCGCCCGTCCGCTGATCGAAGAAATGGGCGTGCGCATCGAGGCCCCGACGCCGCAGCGCTGGTATCTCTCGTCGGAAGCGTTCGGCACGCTCGCGGGCGCGTCGCCCTTGCGCGCGAGCGGCCGCAACATCGAGATCTGGCTGCCGCACGAGGCTCATTCGGGCCAGCGTTCACGCGCCTGGATGAAGGTGCAGAACGAGGTGCAGATGGCGTGGTTCGAGCATCCCGTGAACGAGGCGCGCGAAGCGCGCGGCCTGCCCGCCGTCAATTCGATCTGGTTCCACGCCCAGGGCGCGCTGCGCACCGTCACGAGCCCCTACGCGCGCGTGCGCTCCGACGCGGCCGCCACGCGCGGCCTGGCGCTCGCCGCAAAGGCGGAAGTCGGCGCTGCGCCCGCGACCTTCGCCGCGCTCAGCAACGGTTCGGGCACGGGCGCCACGCTCGTCGAACTCGATCCGTTCTCGGCAGCCTTCATCCAGCAGGACTGGGGCCGCTGGAGCGCCGCGTTCGCCCAACTCGAGCGCGACTGGTTCGCCCCCGCGCTCGCGGCGCTGCAAACGAGCGCGCTCGCCGCGCTCGATCTCACGCTGTGCGGCGATACCGGCTCGGTCACGCTGTCCATCACGCGCAGCGATTTGCGCAAGTTCTGGCGACGCCGCCTGTTCGCGTCGCTCTTTATCGAATGATCCCCGAATGACTTCTTTCTTCCGCGCTCACGCATGACCCGAATCGTCACCCGCGCCTGCTCGCCCGCCGACACCGAAGCGCTCGTGCGCCACGGCCTGCATCCGGTGCTCGCGCGCCTCTACGCCTCGCGCGGCGTTTGCCAGCCCGACGAGATCGAAACCGGCCTCGCGCGCCTCATCCCGCCCACGGGCATGAAGGGCCTCGACGAGGCCGCCGAACTGCTCGCCGACGCGCTCGAAGCCGAGTGCCGCATGCTCGTGGTCGCCGACTACGACTGCGACGGCGCGACGGCCTGTGCCGTGGCCGTGCGCGGCCTGCGCATGTTCGGCGCGCAGATCGACTATCTGGTGCCGAACCGTTTCGAGTATGGCTACGGCCTCACGCCCGAGATCGTCGCGCTCGCCGCGCAACGCAAGGGTGGCCCACCCGACGTCCTGATCACGGTGGACAACGGCATCGCCAGCGTGGAAGGCGTCGAAGCCGCCAACGCGCTCGGCATCGAGGTGCTCGTGACCGACCACCACCTGCCCGGCGACACGCTCCCCGACGCGCGCGCCATCGTCAATCCGAACCAGCCGGGCTGCGAGTTTCCGAGCAAGTGCATCGCGGGCGTGGGCGTGATGTTCTACACGCTGCTCGCGCTGCGCGCGGAGCTGCGCAAGCGCGGCTTCTTTGGCGACGGCAAGCCAGAGCCGCGCCTCGACGGTCTGCTCGATCTCGTCGCGCTCGGCACCGTCGCCGACGTCGTGAAGCTCGACTGCAACAACCGCGTGCTCGTCGCGCAAGGCTTGCAGCGCGTGCGCAACGGCCGCATGCAGCCGGGCATCGCGGCGCTCTTTCGTGCGGCGGGCCGCGACGCGAAAAGCGCGTCGGGCTTCGACTTCGGCTTCGCGCTCGGCCCGCGCCTGAATGCGGCCGGCCGGCTCTCGGACATGTCGATCGGCATCGAGTGCCTGACCACCGACGACGTGGGCCGCGCCTGGGAGCTTGCGCAGCAGCTCGACGGCATGAACCGCGAGCGCCGCGAGATCGAAGCCGGCATGCAGCAGCAGGCGCTCGCCGATCTCGCCGACGTCGATCCGCAAGGCAAGGCCACGCTCACGCTGTTCAACGAAGGCTGGCATCAGGGTGTGATCGGCATCGTCGCGGGACGGCTCAAGGAGCGCTTCCACCGCCCGTCGTTCACCTTCGCGCCTGCCGACGATGACGGCGCACTCGTGAAGGGCTCGGGCCGTTCGATCCCCGGTTTCCATCTGCGCGACGCGGTCGATCTGATCAGCAAGCGCGAGCCCGGTCTGATCCAGAAGTTCGGCGGCCACGCCATGGCCGCGGGCATGACGATCGCCGCCGCAGACGTGCCGCGCTTCGCCGAGGCGTTTGAGCGCGTGGGCCGCGAGTGGCTCACCGAAGAGGCCCTCGCGCGCACGGTCGAAACCGACGGCGATCTCGAAGACGCCTACTTCACACCCGATTTCGTGGAGATGCTCGACGCCGCCGTGTGGGGCCAGGGCTTCCCGGCGCCCGTCTTCTCGGGCGAATTCGAGGTGGCCTCGCAGGCGCTCGTGAAGGACAAGCACCTCAAGCTGCAACTGCTGCGCGGGCGCCAGCGCTTCAACGCGATCTGGTTCAATCACACGGAGTCGCTGCCGCAGCACACCACGGTCGCCTACCGGCTCGTGCGCGACACCTGGAATGGCGTGTCGCGCGTGCAGCTCGTGGTGGAGCACGCCGCGCTCTGAGCCCGCTCTGAACTGCACGTTGCGCTGAAAGCGCGGGCCGCCCGAAGCGCCCGCGCCGCCCTTGATCCGGGTCCAATCGGCTATAATTCAATGTTTTACACGCCGGATCACGATACAAATGGAAGCGGAACGTCTCAACGCGATCGAAGCCCTTTTGGCGGACCTGCGCACGCGCGCGGGCGAGCTACGGGGGTATCTTTGACTACGACGTAAAAGCCCGACGGCTCGTCGAAGTCAACAGCGAACTCGAAGACCCCAACGTCTGGAACGACTCCAAACACGCCCAGGGTCTCGGCAAGGAAAAGAAGCTGCTCGAGGGCGTGGTGCACGTGCTCGACGGCATCGAGAACGACACGCGCGACACGCAGGATCTCTTCGAGATGGCCCGCGAGGAAGGCGATGAAGACACACTCGTCGCCATCGAGTCCGACGCTCACGCGATCGAAGCGCGCGTAGCCGACGTCGAATTCCGCCGCATGTTCGCGAATCCGGCCGACCCGAACAACGCGTTCATCGATATCCAGGCCGGCGCCGGCGGAACCGAGGCCTGCGACTGGGCTTCCATGCTGCTGCGCCAGTACGTGCGCTACTGCGAGCGCAAGGGCTTCAAGACCGAAGTGCTCGAAGAATCCGAAGGCGACGTGGCCGGCATCAAGAGCGCGACGATCAAGGTCGAAGGCGAATACGCCTACGGCTTCCTGCGTACCGAAACCGGCATTCACCGCCTCGTGCGCAAGTCGCCGTTCGACTCGTCGGGCGGGCGTCATACGTCGTTCTCGTCGGTGTTCGTGTATCCGGAAATCGACGACTCGTTCGAGATCGAAGTCAATCCGGCCGATCTGCGCATCGACACGTACCGCGCTTCGGGCGCGGGCGGTCAGCACATCAACAAGACCGACTCCGCCGTGCGTATCACGCACGTGCCGTCGGGCATCGTCGTGCAGTGCCAGAACGACCGCTCGCAGCACCGCAACCGCGCCGAAGCCATGGCCATGCTGAAGTCGCGCCTGTACGAAGCCGAAATGCGCAAGCGGCAATCGGAACAGGACAAGCTCGAGGCGGGCAAATCGGACGTGGGCTGGGGTCACCAGATCCGCTCCTACGTGCTCGACAACAGCCGGATCAAGGATCTGCGCACCAACGTCGAAATCAGCAACACCAAGGCCGTGCTCGACGGCGATCTCGACGCCTTCATCAGCGCGAGCCTGAAACAGGGCGTGTAAGCTTGCCGCACGCCACGGGCGCTGCAGAGCACCGCACGCCGCCCTCTCCTGCTGCTCCGCCCGTCTCGACTGCGAGGCGCGCGACGCGCAGCAGGAACCGAAGTCCGCTTATCTGCGCGCGATGCGCGCCGTGTCCCGCGAAGGACCATGCCGGGGCCGCAGCCCCGAAAACTCGCCGAAACACCTGCGAATCAAAGAACTCCGAGCCATCATGACCGAACCGACCCAGCAGAACGCGCCCAGCGCCGCGCCCGAACTCGACGACAACCAGATCATCGCCGAGCGCCGCGAGAAACTGCGCGCGCTGCGCGAGGCAGGCGTCGCCTATCCGAACGACTTCCGCCCGACCCACCACGCCGCCGACCTCGCGCGCGACTACGCCGACACCGACAAGGACGCGCTCGAAGCGAATCCGCTCGAAGTGGCCATCGCCGGCCGCATGATGCTCAAGCGCGTGATGGGCAAGGCAAGCTTCGCCACGGTGCGCGACGGCTCGGGCCAGATCCAGTTCTTCATCACGCCCGCCGACGTGGGCGAGGCGACCTACGACGCGTTCAAGAAGTGGGACCTCGGTGACATCGTCGCGGCCAGGGGTGTGCTGTTCCGCACCAACAAGGGCGAGCTTTCGGTGCGCTGCACGGAACTGCGTCTGCTCTCGAAGGCGCTGCGTCCGCTGCCGGACAAGTTCCACGGCCTCGCCGACCAGGAAATGCGCTATCGCCAGCGCTATGTCGACCTGATCGTCACGCCGGAAGCGCGCAACACGTTCCAGGCGCGCACGAAGGCGATCTCGTCGGTGCGCCGCTTCATGGCCGACTCGGGCTTCATGGAAGTCGAAACGCCGATGCTGCACCCGATCCCGGGCGGCGCGGCCGCGAAGCCGTTCGTCACGCACCACAACGCGCTCGACATGCAGATGTTCATGCGCATCGCGCCCGAGCTTTATCTCAAGCGCCTGATCGTGGGCGGCTTCGAACGCGTGTTCGAGATCAACCGGAATTTCCGTAACGAAGGCGTTTCGCCGCGTCACAATCCGGAATTCACGATGATGGAGTTCTACGCCGCGTACACCGACTACGCGTGGCTCATGGACTTCACCGAGCAACTGATCCGCCAGGCCGCCATCGACGCGAGCGGCACCGCCGTGCTCACCTATCAGGGCCGTGAACTCGACCTCTCGAAGCCGTTCCATCGCTTGACGATCGTGCAGGCGATCCAGAAGTACGCGCCGCAATACACGAACGAGCAGCTTGCCGACGCGGCCTTCCTGCGCACGGAACTCAAGAAGTTCGGCGTCGACGCGAACCAGCCGGCGTTCCTGAACGCGGGCGTGGGCTCGCTCCAGCTGGCGCTCTTCGAAGAGACGGCCGAGTCGCAGTTGTGGGAGCCGACCTACATCATCGACTACCCCGTCGAAGTCTCGCCGCTCGCGCGCGCCTCGGACACGCTGCCGGGCATCACCGAGCGCTTCGAGCTGTTCATCACGGGCCGCGAGATCGCCAACGGCTTCTCGGAACTGAACGATCCGGAAGACCAGGCTGCGCGCTTCAAGAAGCAGGTCGAGCAAAAGGACGCCGGCGACGAAGAAGCGATGTTCTACGACGCCGACTACATCCGCGCGCTCGAGTACGGCATGCCTCCGACGGGCGGCTGCGGCATCGGCATCGACCGTCTGATCATGCTGCTCACGGACAGCGCTAGCATCCGCGACGTGATCCTCTTCCCGCACCTGCGCCGCGAAGACTAAGCGCAACACGGCCTGACATCACGGGGCGCATGCGGTCCACTCCGTATGCGCCCCGTTTCTTTGTGCCGTCTCGGCGCATACGTTTGTAACCATCGGTAAAATCTGCCGGCGAGCGCAGCGGCCGGGACGGGTACGTCGATTGCGCCCCCGTGAAAAACCGCGCTGTGCAACGCTGCGCGACGACCACGCCCTCAGTGTCTGCCCGCACCCGCCGCGCGGGGTTACAAATTGAAACGCCCACGGACCTGGATTGGCTCAAACTGGGTCTCACAAGAGAGCCAACTCTGCCAAAGACGGAGCCTGTCATGAACACAACCGATCCGACCACACCGAAACGCCGCCTCCATCCGCTGATCGCAACGGCGGCGGCAGCCGTCATCGTCGCGAGCCTTGCGGCCACGGCGGCCATCACCGGCGTTTTCCCGAAAGCGTCCAGCACCGCCGAACAGAGCGCCCAGGTTCAGACGGGCCAGACGGCCATGACGGCTTCCCAGCCGCAGGTGGTCGACTCGACGAAGCCGGTGCAGGCCTCGCAATATGCGCAGAACGGCCAGAATGCGCCCGCCGAGCCGCAAGAGGCGCCGGCGCCGGCACAAGCTCAACAGCAGCCGGCCGTGCCCGTCGCCCCGGCGCAGCAGTATGGTCAACAGCCTGCCCAACAGCCGCAGCCTGCGCAGCAGCAATATGCGCAGGAAGCGCCGCCCGCCCGGCCCGCATGTTCGACGTGCGGCACGGTCGTCGCGATTTCCGAGGTCAAGCATGAAGGCCATGGCACCGGTATCGGTGCAGTAGGCGGCGCGGTGGCCGGTGGCGTGGTCGGCAACCAGTTCGGCTCGGGCAACGGCCGCACGGCCATGACGCTGCTCGGCGCACTGGGTGGCGGCTTCGCCGGCAACTCGGTCGAAAAACACCTGCGCAGCACGACCAGTTATTCGGTGCGCGTGCGCATGGAGAACGGCAAGACGCGTTATTTCACGTATCACGAAGCGCCGCCGTTCCAGCAAGGCGAGCGCGTGCGCGTGGAGAACGGCACGCTGGTCGCGGGTTGAATGCGCTGAAGTTGGCGGCGTAATAAAAAAGGCGATTTGCCGTACTGGCAAATCGCCTTTTTCTCGTCTGCTTGCCGGGCGTGCCGGGAATCAGTAGTCCGCGTCTTCGATCCACGCGGCCTGGATCGCTTCGAGAATCTTCTCGTTCGAGCGCTCGGGGTCGTCGTCGAAACCGTCGAGCTGGGTGATCCAGCGGTGCAGATCGGTGAAGCGCACGTACTGCGGATCCACTTCGGGATGGGTGTCCGTTAAGGCCATCGCGATGTCCTGCGTATCGGTCCATTTCATGGCTGCGCGCTCCTCCTGGTGTTCAGTGGCTCAGTGGTTTTCTTTCGCGTGGTTGATCGAGTAACGCGGAATCTCGACCACCAGGTCGTCGTTCTCGGGCACGATGGCCTGACACGACAGCCGCGACGTCGGCTCGAGGCCCCACGCCTTGTCGAGGAGATCGTCTTCGTCTTCCTCGGACGGCACGAGCGCATCGAAACCTTCGCGCACGATCACGTGACAGGTCGTGCAGGCGCACGACTTCTCGCATGCGTGCTCGATTTCGATGCCGTGTTCGAGCAGCGCGTCGCACACGCTCTCACCCGGTTTGGCGTCGATGACCGCGCCCTCAGGGCACAGTTCGACATGGGGCAGCACCACGATTTGAGGCATTGTGATTTCCGTATCCAATAACTTTCATATCGGGCGCATGCCCCGCCTCCGACGGCGGCATGTGCCCATTCTACTGTCGGTGCGCGCTCAGCCACATCGGGAAAGCACGCACGCGTGCGCCGTTTGCTAACGACGCGCTCGCCTTTAAGCTGTTGAGGCTTTGGACGCGCGTCTAGCCGCGCCTTTAGCCGATCTCGTCGAGCTTCTTGCCGGCCAGCGCGCGCTTGATGCCCTTGTCCATGCGGCGCGCCGCAAACTCGTCGGTGCCTTCGGACAGTGCCTTGGTGGCGGCTTCGATCGCGCCGGCGTCCTCGCCCTGCGCGACTTGCGCGAGCGCGGCGATCAGCGCGTCGACCTGCGCGCGCTCGGCTTCGTCGAGCAGTTCGCCATCGGCGCCCAAAGCGGCGTTCGTCGCTTCGATGATGCGATGCGCCTCGACCTGCGCCTCGCGCAGCGCGCGGGCGCGCATGTCGACTTCGGCGGTCTTGAAGCTGTCTTCGAGCATGCGGGCCACGTCGTCGTCGGCGAGACCGTAGGACGGCTTCACCACCACCGAGGCTTCCACGCCCGAGAGCTGCTCGCGCGCGAACACCGACAAGAGGCCGTCCGCATCCACCTGGTAAGTCACGCGAATGCGCGCCGCGCCCGCCGCCATCGGCGGAATGCCACGCAGCTCGAAACGCGCGAGCGAGCGGCAGTCGGCGACGAGCTCGCGCTCGCCCTGCACCACGTGGATCGCCATGGCCGTCTGGCCGTCCTTGAAGGTAGTGAAGTCCTGCGCACGCGCGACCGGAATGGTCGAATTGCGCGGGATGATCTTCTCGACGAGGCCCCCCATCGTCTCCACGCCGAGCGACAGCGGAATGACGTCGAGCAGCAGCCAGTCGTCCTCGCCGCCACGGTTGCCCGCGAGCAGGTCGGCCTGGATCGCCGCGCCGAGCGCGACGACCTGATCGGGGTCCAGATTCGTGAGCGGCGCCTGGCCGAAGTGCTGCTCCACGGCGCGGCGGATCACCGGCATGCGCGTCGCGCCGCCAACCAGCACCACGCCCTTGACGTCCTTCGCGGCCACCTTCGCGTCGCGCAGCGCCTTCTTCGTCGGCGTGAGCGTGCGCTGCACGAGCGCTTGCGTGAGCGCTTCGAAGCGCGGCTCGTCGATCGTCAGCGCGATCTGCTTGCCGCTCGACAGCGTTGCCTCGATGCGCGCCTCGGGCACGGACGAAAGCGCTTCCTTCGCATCGCGCACGCGGTCGAGCAACAGACGCACGTCTTCGGGCGCGAGCGTCGCGCGCTCGATGCCGGACTGCTCCAGCGCCCAGGCAAAGAGCGCGTGGTCGAAATCGTCGCCGCCGAGCGCGGAATCGCCGCCGGCCGCCAGCACTTCGAACACGCCCTTCGTGAGCTTGAGAATCGACAGGTCGAAGGTGCCGCCGCCGAGGTCGTAGACCGCGTAGAGGCCTTCGGAGCCGTTGTCGAGCCCGTAAGCGATCGCCGCCGCGGTCGGCTCGTTGAGCAGACGCAGCACGTTCAGGCCCGCGAGACGCGCGGCGTCCTTGGTCGCCTGGCGCTGGGCTTCGTCGAAGTACGCCGGCACCGTGATGACGGCGCCGACCAGTTCGTCGCCGAGCGTGTCTTCGGCGCGCTGGCGCAGCGTCGCGAGAATTTCCGCCGAGACTTCGACGGGGCTCTTCACGCCGTCGATGGTCTGGATTTGCACCATGCCCGGTGCGTCGACGAAGTCGTACGGCGCGTTGGCCGCGCCTTCGACATCGGACTTGCCGCGGCCCATGAAGCGCTTGACCGACACGATCGTGTTACGCGGATCGGTGGCGGCTTCCGCCTTCGCCGTGCGGCCGATGCGCCGGCCGCCGTTCGCGAGATAGCGCACGACCGAGGGCAGCAGCACGTGCCCGTCTTCGTCGGGCAGCACGTCGGGCACGCCGCTGCGCACCGCGGCGACCAGCGAGTTCGTCGTGCCGAGGTCGATGCCGACGGCGAGTCGCCGCTGATGCGGCGCCGGCGCCATGCCGGGTTCGGAAATTTGCAGTAAGGCCATCTGTGTGATCTGCTTTTTAACCTGATGGGCGCGAGCGCCCGATATCCGTTTGCGCGCCCGGTCTCAGCCTTCGAGCCGCTCGATCTGCGAGTCGATTTCGCCCGCCACGCGCTCGATGAACATGAGCTGGCGCACCGCCTCGGCCGCGGGCTGGTTCGAGCCGCTGTCGAGCAGCGCCGCGAGTTTCGTGAAGCGCACGCGTTCGTCGTCGCGCAGCTCGCCCGCGAGTGCGTCGAGCGCATCGACGTTCTTTGCCGAGACCGCGTCTTCGATCGCCTCGCGCCACTCCATCTGCTGCATGAGGAATGCGGGCTCCATCGCGGTGTTGTTTTCCGCGCCCACGTCGATGCCGCGCAGATGCAGCAGGTACTTCGCGCGCTTGAGCGGATCGCGCAGCGTCTGATACGCCTCGTTCGTGCGCGTGGCCCATTGCATGGCGATGCGCTTTTGCGCCTCGCCGGCCGCCGCGAAGCGGTCGGGATGCACCTGCGCCTGCACCGTGCGGTAGGCATGGTCGAGCGCGTTCGCGTCGATCGCGAACTGCTCGGGCAGGCCGAACAGCACGAAGTGGCTGTCGGAGAGCGACCGGGAAGGCGTGGAAGGCGTGCTCATCGGCTGGAACGTTCTTGTGGGGCTATGAGGGGTGAGAGGGGCTAACCCGCGGCCGTCAAAATCAAAAAGGCGGCACAGGCCGCCTTTTCACCGCTCGACGCGGGCTCAAACGCGGAAGGACTCGCCGCAGCCGCACTCGTCCTTCACGTTCGGGTTGTTGAACCGGAAGCCTTCGTTCAGCCCTTCACGCACGAAGTCGAGCTGCGTGCCGTCGATATAGGCGAGACTCTTCGGGTCGACGATGACCTTCACGCCGTGGCTCTCGAAGACGTTGTCTTCGGGCGCGAGTTCGTCGACGTACTCGAGCTTGTACGCGAGGCCCGAGCAGCCCGTCGTGCGCACGCCAAGACGCAGGCCCACGCCCTTGCCGCGACGGGTCAGGTACTTTTGCACGTGCTGTGCCGCTTTTTCAGTCAACGTAATTGCCATAGCATCTTCGCCGCGCCTCGCGCCGCCAGTTGGGCTTTCGCCTTTTCCTCGCGTCGCGACGCAACCCTGCTGCATCCAAAATCGTTAGTCCCAGAGCGCCGAGCTTGTGGGCCCGACGCCGTCCTGCATCTGCTACGCCGCAGCGCCGCGCTTTACGCCGCGTCGGCCTTCGCTTCGGTCGTGTGACGCTGGCGATAGTCCGCAACCGCTGCCTTGATCGCGTCTTCCGCGAGAATCGAGCAGTGGATCTTCACCGGCGGCAGCGCCAGTTCTTCGGCGATCTGCGTGTTCTTGATGTCGAGCGCCTGGTCGAGCGTCTTGCCCTTCACCCACTCGGTCACGAGCGAGCTCGAAGCGATCGCCGAACCGCAGCCGTAGGTCTTGAACTTCGCGTCTTCGATCACGCCGTCCGCGCCCACGCGGATCTGCAGCTTCATCACGTCGCCGCACGCCGGCGCGCCGACCATGCCGGTGCCCACTGCGTCGTCGTCCTTGGCGAACGAACCGACGTTGCGCGGGTTTTCGTAGTGGTCCAGAACCTTGTCGCTATATGCCATGATCACACTCCTTCAATTCGTGTTTGCCGCGCTGCACGCAGTTGACTGCTCATTGCGCTGCGGCCGGGTCTTTGTTCGCTGCTAACTGCGCCGCCTTGCTTAGTGCGCCGCCCACTGGATGGTCGACAGATCGATGCCGTCCTGATGCATTTCCCACAGCGGCGAAAGCTCGCGCAGCTTGGCGATCTTCGTCTTCAGCAGGTTGATCACGTAGTCCACGTCCTGTTCCGTCGTGAAGCGGCCCACGGTGAAGCGGATCGAGCTGTGCGCCAGCTCGTCGTTGCGGCCGAGCGCGCGCAGCACGTACGACGGCTCGAGCGATGCGGACGTGCACGCCGAACCCGACGACACCGCCACGTCCTTCACCGCCATGATCAGCGACTCGCCTTCGACGAAGTTGAAGCTGATGTTCAGGTTGTGCGGGACACGCTGTTCCATGTCGCCGTTCACGTAGGTTTCTTCGATCTCCTTCAGGCCGCGCAGGAGCTTGTCGCGCAGCATGCGCACGCGCTCGTTTTCCGTGGCCATCTCTTCACGCGCGATGCGGAACGCTTCGCCCATGCCGACGATCTGGTGCGTGGCCAGCGTGCCCGAGCGCATGCCGCGCTCGTGGCCGCCGCCGTGCATCTGCGCTTCGATACGCACGCGCGGCTTGCGGCGCACGTACAGCGCGCCGATGCCCTTCGGGCCGTAGGTCTTGTGCGCCGAGAACGACATCAGGTCGACCTTGAGCTTTTGCAGGTCGATGGGCGCCTTGCCGGTGGATTGCGCCGCGTCGACGTGGAAAATGATGCCCTTCTCACGGCAGATTTCGCCGATCGTCGCGATGTCCTGGATCACGCCGATCTCGTTGTTCACGTGCATGACGGAAACGAGGATCGTGTCGGGGCGCAGCGCGGCCTTGAACGCTTCGAGATCGATCAGGCCGTCGTCCTTGACGTCCAGATACGTGACTTCGTAGCCTTCGCGCTCGAGCTCGCGGCAGGTGTCGAGCACGGCCTTGTGCTCGGTCTTCACCGTGATGATGTGCTTACCCTTGCTCTTGTAGAAGTGCGCGGCACCCTTGATCGCGAGGTTGTCCGATTCGGTGGCACCGGAGGTCCAGATGATTTCGCGCGGGTCGGCGTTGACGAGCGCGGCGACCTGCTCGCGCGCTTCCTCGACGGCGCGCTCCGCATCCCAGCCATAGGCGTGGCTGCGCGACGCCGGATTGCCGAACTGCTCGCGCAGATACGGAATCATCTTGTCCACCACGCGCGGGTCGACGGGGGTCGTCGCGCTGTAGTCCATGTAAATGGGCAGGTGGGGAATGTCGTTATTCATCTATCGCTCCGGGGAATCTTGTGTGCTGCGCTGTACTGTCTGTTTTGCCAACTGCGGCGTTCTGGCGGCGCTCGCAGGACTTACGAGCCCGCCATGTTGAAGATCGAGTTCGGACCCAGCGGCATCGCCCTGACCGGCTCCACCGCCGGCGCCTCGGCGCGGCGGTCGCGCAGGACGGCGGGCGCGGCGCCTTCGCGGGCGCGCTGCTTGTCCACCAGATCCTTGAGCGACACCGAATCGAGGTACTCGACCATTTTCTGGTTCAGCGTCGACCAGAGTTCGTGCGTCATGCAGTGGCCGTCGTGCTGCTTGGTGCCCTCGCAGGCACCCTTGCCGCCGCACTGGGTGGCGTCGAGCGGCTCGTCCACGGCGATGATGATGTCCGCGACCGTGACGTCCTCCGCGCGGCGCGCGAGGTTGTACCCGCCGCCCGGCCCACGGACCGATTCGACGATTTCATGACGGCGCAGCTTGCCGAACAGCTGTTCGAGGTACGACAGCGAGATGTGCTGCCGCTGGCTGATACCCGCAAGCGTCACCGGGCCCTGCTCCTGGCGCAGCGCCAGGTCAATCATCGCCGTGACGGCGAAACGGCCTTTGGTGGTGAGTCTCATGATGTATGGGAACCGCAATTCTCGACAATTTTCGTCAAGTATAAATACATGACTAGTTTAGTCAAGTATCAACGTCGCGATCTGGGTTATTAGGTGCGCGGCGAATCGCAAAAATGGCGCGATTTCTGCATCCGGCAGATTCGCGCCGCTCATCTCAATCCGCCAGTCGCGGGCGCAATGCGGCGAGCAGCCCCGCGCAGGCGGCCTCGCACTGATCGAGCACCGTTTCGAAGCCCGCATCGCCGCCGAAATAGGGATCGACTACGACGCGCGTTTCGGCCTGCGGCGCAAATTCCATCAGCAGGCGGATCTTGTCGCGCTCGCTCGCCGGGCAGACGCCCTGAAGCGCGCTGACGTTGGCGTCGTCCATCGCCACGATCAGGTCGAAACGGCGAAAATCGTCGGCGGCGATCTGCCGGGCCCGCAACGCCGCGAGCGCGTAGCCGCGCAGGCCGCCCGCGCGCTGGGCGCGCTCGTCGGGCGCCTCGCCGATGTGCCAGTCACCCGTGCCCGCCGAATCGACCTCGACGCGCCCCGCCAGCCCCGCCTCGTCGACGAGACGCAGCATCACGGCCTCGGCCGTGGGCGAGCGGCAGATATTGCCAAGACAAACGAAGCAGACGGAAACCTTTTTCATTCGTGGGGGCTGGGCAGCGGAAGGCGTTCAGCGCGCGGCGGCGAATCTCAAATTATACAAAGCGCACGACGTACGCGCTGCACGTTGGCGCCAGCGCGATCATCAGATCGCGTTCGAGCGCGGCAGCGTCGCGATGCCGTTCATCGCCTTCACCGGCGTCTTGCCTTCGCTGCCCACGAGGCCAAACGACACGGCGCGAGCGAGTTCGGCCGTAACCTGATCGGCGGCGAGCGGCATTTGCTGCTCGGCGGTCTTCCATGCATGAATCCATGCGATTACCGCGAGCGGCACGATCAGCGCCAGCGGCCAGTACACCGTTATTTTCTTTCTCATGATGCGACTCTCTATCGACTGTGAAGCGACAGGTGCGGACGCACTATCGCCAGTCGAGATGATATAGAGAGTCGCAATCAGGAAAAACCCGGTCCGGATGAACACACTGTTGCGTCAGCTTAAATAGTCGGCAAACCAGACTTGACCGATGCGCGCGCGTCAGGCCTGCTCGGAGCGCTTTGTCGTGTCCAGATGCGTGTGCCGCGCCGCGTACAACTCGCGAAACGTACGCCCGACCGGCGCGGGCATGTCGCGCCCGTTGGTCCAGCCGCGCGCAAATGGCAGCTTGCGAATGAGTCTGGCCTGCCCGCCCATGCGCTCGAGTATGCGCACGCCGAGCTTGGTGAGCAGCGCGTAGGCCGTTGGGTGAAGCGCGAGCCAACCCCAGGCTGCGAGCGCCGCGCGCTCGCGCCACGGACGGAGGTGCCGCTCCGTTTGCTTCTCGCGCAGTTTGCGCAGCAGGTCCGAAAGCGGGATGCCCACCGGGCAGACGCTATTGCACTCGCCGCACAGCGTTGCGGCCTGCGGCAGATCGAGCGTCTTTTCGATGCCGACGTAGCTTGGCGTGAGCACCGAGCCCATCGGCCCCGGATAGACCCAGCCGTACGCGTGGCCGCCCACCTTCTGATAGACCGGGCAGTGGTTCATGCACGCCCCGCAACGGATGCAGCGCAGCATCTCCTGGAATTCGCCGCCGATCAGGCCGGTGCGGCCGCCGTCCACGAGCACGACGTACATGTGCTCGGGGCCGTCCCGGTCCTCGGGTCCGCGCGGGCCCGTGAGAACCGAAAAGTAGTTCGACGTGGCCTGCCCCGTCGCCGAACGCGGCAACAGACGCATCGCTGTGGCGAGGTCTTCGAGCGTAGGCAGCACCTTCTCGATGCCCGTCACCGCCACATGCACGCGCGGCATCACGGTGCACATGCCCTCGTTACCCTCGTTGGTCACCAGCACGACCGAGCCCGTCTCCGCGACGAGGAAGTTGCCACCCGTCACGCCCATGTCCGCCGACAGAAAATGCGGGCGCAGGACTTCACGCGCCTCGCGGGTCATGTCAGGGATTTCGGTCAGGCGCGGCTTGTCGTGCGTCTTCGCGAAGAGATCGGCGATCTCGTCCTTGTCCTTGTGGACGACGGGCGCAATGATGTGGCTCGGCGGCTCGTTGTCGTTGATCTGCAGGATGTACTCGCCCAGATCGGTCTCGATGGACTGCACGCCCATTTCCGCGAGCACCGTATTGAGCCGCATCTCCTCCGAAACCATCGACTTGGTCTTGATGACCTTGTGCACGTCGTGGCGCCGCGCGATGTCCGCAACCAGCTTCGCCGCGTCTTGCGCCGTTTCCGCGTAGAGCACGGTCACGCCGCGCCGCGTCGCCTCGGTCTCGAACTGCTCGAGCCAGACGTCGAGATTGTCGAGCGCACGGTTGCGGCGCGCCTTGAGTGCCGCGCGTGTGGCCGGGAAATCGATCGCCGTGATCGCCTCGGCGCGCGCCGAGACGAACTTGGTCGAAAGTTTCTTGAGGTTGTGCTGCAAACGCTGATCGGCCAGCTTCTGGCCGGCGCGCGCCTTGAACTGCATCGATTGGACTTGCATGGCGTGAGGGCGAGGTTGAGCGGTGTTCGGCGAGGTCTGGGGTCGAGGTCCGGGGCTATTCGGACGTTCCGCACGAAGCGAGCGGCGGCAGCCGGCGGCGCATCACAGGTCGCCGGCCAGCACTTGCGCGATGTGCAGCACGCGCGTGGTGGTGTCGCCGGTGCGGCGCAAACGCCCTTCGATATTCAACATGCAGCCGAGGTCGCCGAGCACCACCGCGCCCGTCTCGCTCGCCTGAACATTCGCGCATTTTTCGTCTGCAATGGCCGTCGAGATGTCTCCGTACTTGACCGCAAAGGTGCCGCCGAAGCCGCAGCAGTGCTCGCAGTCCTTCATCTCGCGCACTTCGACGCCACGCTGGGCGAGCAACGCGCGCGGCTGCGCCTTGACCCCAAGCTCTCGCAGGCCTGAACACGAGTCGTGATACGTCACCGGCCCGCTGAAGTCCCCTTGCGGCAGCGTGACCTTGGCGACGTTCACGAGGAAATCCGTAAGTTCGTAGACGCGCTCGCGCAACTTGCCGTAACGGGCCATCAATTCGGGATCGTCGCGGAACAGATCGCCATAGTGCACGCCGATCATGCCGCCGCAGGAACCCGAGGGGACGACGAGATAGGCGAACTGCTCGAATTCGCGCAGCGTCTTTTCGGCGAGATCACGCGCGATGGCGCGCTCGCCGGAGTTGTAGGCCGGCTGGCCGCAGCAGGTTTGCGCAGGCGGCACGACGACTTCATAGCCAGCCTCTTCGAGCAATTTGAGCGTCGAAAAGCCAATTTCCGGACGCATCGTGTCGATGAGGCACGTGACGAACAAACCGACTCGCATGGGGACTCCTCGTGAAAACCGTCCCCGATTATCCGCTGTTTCGCCGCCATGACCAACGCCGGTCCACATCGCCCTAGCCAGTCGCCCGCGATGCCGCAGCGCAGCGCGAGTCTTGGTCCTGGCGCTTACTTTTTTCACAATACGAGATACAATGCATTTTCCGCCTCACGTGTCAAACGAATCTGAACTCATGAGCGACACCCATCCAGATCCGAAGACCTCGATTCAGGTGATTGAGCGCATGATGCGCCTGCTGGACGCGCTGGCCGCGCACAGCGACCCTGTCAGCCTGAAGGAACTTGCGCAGCGCACCGAACTGCATCCTTCGACTGCGCACCGCATCCTGAACGATATGGTGAGCTGCCGTCTCGTCGACCGCTCGGACCCCGGCACCTACCGGCTTGGCATGCGATTGCTCGAACTCGGCAACCTCGTGAAAGCGCGGCTTTCGGTGCGCGACGCGGCGCTCACGCCGATGCGCGAACTGCACCGTCTCACGGGCCAGACCGTCAACCTCTCCGTGCGCCAGGGCGACGAAATCGTCTATATCGAACGCGCCTATTCGGAGCGCTCGGGCATGCAGGTGGTGCGCGCGATTGGCGGCCGGGCTCCGCTGCACCTCACTTCGGTCGGCAAGCTCTTTCTGGCCGCCGACGAAGCGAACCGCGTGCGCGCGTACGCCACGCGCACCGGCCTGTCGGGTCACACGCGCAACAGCATTACCGACCTCGGACGCCTCGAGCGCGAACTCGCGCACGTACGCCAGCAATTTTGCGCACGCGACAACGAGGAGCTCGAACTGGGCGTGCGCTGCATCGCCGCCGGCATCTACGACGATACCGGCAAGCTGGTGGCGGGTCTTTCTCTCTCGGCGCCCGCGGATCGCCTGCAGGATTCGTGGCTCGGCCAGTTGAGCAAGACGGCGCTGACGATTTCAGAGTCGCTCGGCTATCACCCGGAGCCCGCTGAAGGCAACGTGCAGCCTGCCTGAAGTCAGGGCGAAGCACATCGAGAAGAGCGGAGGCGTGCCCTCTGCTTTTTTTGGGCTCGCCGCGTGCCTCACGCGACCACTTCGTCGAGTTTGCGGCTCAGCTTCGTGTCGAGATGGCGCGCTTCTTTTGCCAGATTCACCTGCTTCGCCGTTCGCGCCGTTTCCAGCAGCGCCGAGTCGATGCTGTACGCGTCGCGCCCCTTCAGCCAGGCCAGGATGTCGCCAAGATGCCATAGCGACGGATTGCCCTCGTGCACGGGCTGGGGAAATTCCGCCGCGTGCCCGAGCATCAGCTTGCGCAGGTTCTGGCGGGACATGCCGGTCAGGTCCGCGGCATCGGTCAAACCGACAAAATCTGGTGCGGCTTCCACGAGGCGCGCGGTAGGCACCGCCTGCTTCACGTCCTGCAGCGCCGTGTAGATTGCCGACCATGCGTTCGCACTGTCGCGCGAGAACGTCAGCGCGATTCGGCCCGGCAACCCCACACCGATCGTCGCGTCGTCGCAGCCGGCAACGGCGAGGCGCTCCACGAGATCTTCGTGATCGCTGTCTTCGGTTGCCAGCTGGTACTTGAGAGTGAACAGATAGCGCATGACTTACTCCGGCGCTTCGGCCGCCGCACACGCAGCTACCGCGTTGATACGATGTGTCGTGCAGTTGTCGACCACGCGTTTGAGCACATAGGCGTGATTGCCTGCATTACGCGGTGTACTCCAGATGCTCGTAATGCAGAATTCCCCGCAACGACAGGCAGCGTCGTTGTATGGGCAGTACATTCGTCCCCAAGCATGCCCATGGCTTTTACCTGGTTGAACTAACCAACCCTGTTTCTCGGCGTAAGCAAGCACGGCCTCGATCTCTTTCTTACGGTGCGATCGTCTCATCGACAGACTCAGCGTACGCATGATCATTGTGGTTGTCAATTGACAACCATCAAGTAGCCAGCATCACCGCGCGCCGAAGTCAGACGGGATTGGACGCCAGGCCACCATTGAATGAGCAATGTGCCGACGAACCAAACGACGAAACAGTTTGCCGATCGTCATAGGACGAACGGCACGCACCAGAAAGCAAAACGCCCCGCGGTTGCGGGGCGTTGGTCGGGTAATTCCGGAAAGGCGGGGATCAGGTCCCAGCGCCGCCTGCGTCGGCGCTCGTAATGCGCGGCTGCTGGTCGGCGCCGCCATTGTCGAGCCACGTGCGCACGCGCGTTGCATCCGCGAAGCGCGAGTACTTGCCGCTCGAATCGAGCAGGACCATGATCACCGGACGATTGTGGATCGTTGTCTGCATGACGAGGCACTCACCCGCTTCGTTGATGAAGCCCGTCTTCTGCAGGCCGATGTCCCACGACGCATTGCGGACCAGCGCATTCGTGCTGTTGTAGGCGAGATTGCGCTTGCCCGTGAACACGTCGTAGCTGCGGTCGGTCGAGAACTGGCGAATCATCGGGTACTGGTACGCCGCGTTCACCATCTTCACGAGGTCACGCGCCGTCGAGACGTTGTGGCTCGTGAGCCCCGTCGAATTCTCGAAGTGCGTATCGGTCATGCCGAGCTGCTTCGCCTTCGCGTTCATCGCCGCGATGAACGCCGGACGCCCGCCCGGGTAATAGCGCGAGAGCGCCGCCGCCGCGCGGTTTTCCGACGCCATCAACGCGATGTGCAGCATGTCCTCGCGCGAGAGCACCGAGCCCACCGAAAGACGCGAGCCCGTGTTCTTCTCATAGTCGCGGTCTTCGTCCGTGACTTCGAGCGGCTCCGAGAGCGATGCCTTCGAGTCGAGCACGACCATCGCGGTCATGAGCTTCGAGATCGAGGCGATCGGCACGACGGCGTGCGAGTTCTTGTCGAACAGCGGCTCGAGCGTGTTCTGGTCGACCACGTACGCAACGCCCGAGCGCAGCATCAGCGAGTCGGGGGAATCGTGCAGACCGAACGCCTGCCCCACGGTCGGCTGGCGCGGTTCGAACGCGACACGGCGCACCGCCGAGTGGTGGCGACCGCTCATCGTATAAGTGACGCGGCGTTTTTTGGCCACCGGACGCGCATCGTCGTCCTTTGCGGCGACGGTACGGGTTGCGCCCGCCTTCTTGCTGGCCTTGGCCGTTTCCGGCTCGGCATTCGCAACCTTCTTGGTGGCTTTTTTCGCCTTGGCCGTTTTGGCCGGCGCAGCGTCTTGCGACGCAGCAAAGGCGCCCTCAGGCGCCACGAGCGTCGCACTGATCGCGACGGAAACAGCAACCGACAATGCGGTGCTGATAACCGACGACGGCATCAGTGAGAACGACAGGAGCTTGTCGGATTTCATTAGTGTTCTTGATGGAGCGGCGGGATCGTTCGCCAAGTGTAGTAAAACCACGAAAAATTCGCAAATTGAAGCACTTATAGGCGCTCATTAAACCGAAGTATGACCTCCGATTGAGCTGGCCAATGCACTTCCCGCATTCGATGGAGTCAGACAATTGCCAAGCCACTCCTCTCGCCGCGACGCCGTTTTCTGACAACGTTTGCGGCACACGCAAAATGCGCTTGCTGCGTTAACGGCGTTCGTCGCAGGAACTTGAACTGAGGAAAAAAACGGGTGAGATTTGTCTGACTACCAGTGCCGCCGTGCCGCGCGACGCGCGTTCGACTGCAATGGATCATTAACGTTCCATGAAGGAATTCGGTGGACGCACCCAGGTGAAATCCTATAGACGCGTTCACGTGATCCATGCCGCATCTTGCCAGAAGCCGCGTTTGCGCGCTTGCCCCACCCTGCGCGCTGGCTTCGTCAACACGCCGCGAGCCCCGCGCTGCGGGGCATTGGCAGGTTGTCGCGGTTGCGCGATGCGCCGGGCATAAGTGATTGTTTAATAATAAATTATTGACATTGTGCGACGCACCAAAAACCCTTGACTTTCTTCTGGAGCATCCTAAAATCGAATCAATGTTGCGACGCACAAAGCGAGCGACAGAGCACCAGCGCCGTGCCACTTACTTCAGGCGACCCACGAAGGCCGCCGACATCCAGGAGCGTAAACATGAGTCTGCTGACCCCTGAGCAATTCGCCGCTGCCCAGAAAGCCAACCTCGAAACCCTGTTCGGCCTCACCGGCAAGGCATTCGAAGGCGTGGAAAAGCTCGTCGAATTGAACCTTCAGGCCGTCCGCTCGAATCTGGCGGAATCGCAGGAACACGCCCAGCGCGCACTGTCGGTGAAGGACGCGCAGGAATTCCTGGCCCTGCAAACGAGCTATGCCCAGCCGCTGACCGAAAAGCTGCTGTCGTATGGCCGTCATGTGTATGAAATCGCCTCGGCCACCCAGGCTGAGTTCGCGAAGGTCGCCGAAGCCCACTACGAAGAGCAGAACCGCAAGGTTCAATCGCTCGTCGACAACGTCGCGAAGAATGCGCCGGCTGGCTCGGAAACCGCAGTCGCCGTGATCAAGTCGGCCATCAACGCCGCCAACACGACCTACGAAACGGTCCACAAGGCGACGAAGCAAGCCGTAGAAATGGCGGAAAGCAACTTCAACGCCGCCACCGCTGCTGCGAGCAAGGCTGCCGCCCAGGCGTCGCGCTCGGCTGCTGCTTCGGCCTCGGCCAAGAAGACGGTCTGAAGGTTGCAGCTTGATCCGGTGCGTGCGCTGAAGCAGCGGCGCACCGGGCGCCGGACCTGAACGCTCCGGCATGCCGCCTGGCATGTCACTTGCCCGGTCGCCGACCGGGAATCTTTTTTACGCTCCGGCGCCTCTCGCAGTACCTACCGCAGAACCCAAAAGCAAACGGCGCACCCCTCACGGAGTGCGCCGTTTCTTCATGCGCGCCGCAACGAGCGGCGCGGCACGAACTTACTTCTTCTTCTGCGGCGGCAGGTCGGTACAGACGCCTTCGTACAGCTCGGCGGCCATGCCGATCGACTCGCCCAGCGTCGGGTGCGGGTGGATCGTCTTGCCGATGTCGGTCGCATCCGCGCCCATTTCCACCGCGAGGCAGACTTCGCTGATGAGGTCGCCCGCATTCAGGCCGACGATGCCACCGCCGATCACGCGATGCGTCTCTTCGTCGAAGATCAGCTTCGTGAAGCCCTCGTCGCGGCCATTGGCGATCGCGCGGCCCGAAGCGGCCCACGGGAACACTGCCTTGCCGTACTTGATGCCTTCGGCCTTGCACTGGTCTTCGGTCTTGCCGGCCCACGCCACTTCCGGATCGGTGTAGGCCACCGAAGGAATCTGCAGCGCGTCGAAGTAAGCCTTCTCGCCATGCGCCGCTTCCGCCGCCACGTGACCTTCATGCACGGCCTTGTGCGCGAGCATCGGCTGGCCGACCACGTCGCCGATCGCGAAGATGTGCGGCACGTTGGTGCGCATCTGCTTGTCGACTTCGATGAAGCCGCGATCCGTCACCGCCACGCCCGCCTTGTCCGCGCCGATCTTCTTGCCGTTGGGCGAGCGGCCCACGGCGACCAGCACGAGGTCGTAGCGCTGCGGCTCGGCCGGGGCCTTCTCGCCCTCGAACGACACGTAGATGCCGTCGTCCTTCGCCTCGGCCTTCGTGGTTTTGGTCTTGAGCATGACGTTCGCGAAGCGCTTCGCGTTGTACTTCTCCCAGACTTTCACGAGGTCGCGGTCCGCGCCGGCCATCAGGCCGTCGAGCATTTCCACGACCTCGATCTGCGCGCCGAGCGTCGCGTAGACGGTGGCCATTTCCAGACCGATGATGCCGCCGCCGATGACGAGCATCTTCTGCGGAATCTGGCGTAGTTCCAGCGCGCCGGTCGAATCGACCACGCGCGGATCTTCCGGCATGAACGGCAGCTTCACGGCCTGCGAACCCGCAGCGATGATCGCCTGCTTGAACTTGACGATCTTCTTGCCGTTCTCGCCCACCACTTCCATGTGGTTCGGATCGAGGAACGCGCCCACGCCCGTCACGACTTCGACCTTGCGCGCCTTCGCCATGCCGGCGAGGCCGCCCGTGAGCTTCTTGACGACACCCGACTTGAAGTCGCGCAGCTTGTCGAGATCGATCTGCGGCTTGCCGAACGTGATGCCGTGCGAGCCGAGCGCTTCGGCTTCGTCGATCACGAGCGCCGTGTGCAGCAGCGCCTTCGACGGAATGCAGCCCACGTTCAGGCACACGCCGCCGAGCGTCGAATAACGCTCGACCAGCACGGTCTTCATGCCGAGGTCGGCGGAGCGGAACGCCGCCGAGTAGCCGCCGGGGCCCGCGCCGAGCACGAGCATGTCGCATTCGACATCGGCGCTGCCGCTGAAGCTGCCGGCTTGCGGTGCCGGCGCTGCGGCCTTCGGTGCTTCGGCGGCCCTGGGCGCTTCAGCCTTCGGTGCTTCAGCCTTCGGAGCCGGCGCGGCCGCACCTTCCGAAGCCTCGACCAGTGCGATCACCGTGCCTTGCGAAGCCTTGTCGCCGGCCTTGATCTTCACTTCCTTGACGGTGCCCGCGACGTCGCTGGGCACTTCCATCGTGGCCTTGTCCGACTCGAGCGAGAGCAGCGTCTGCTCCTTCTCGATGACGTCGCCCGCCTTGATATTGACTTCGATGACGTCGATGTCCTTGAAGTCGCCGATATCCGGCACTTTCACTTCGACGAGACTCATGGTGTCCCCTACCCCTAAAGGATGACCGGCCGCGCCTGCCGCAGCGCGCACGTCGTGGACGTGCGGCGCGTCGGCGCGAGCCGGTCAGATCGGTTTTACAGAATCACGCGGCGGAAATCGCCGAGGATCGAAGCGAGGTACGCGTTGAAGCGCGCGGCGGCTGCACCGTCGATCACGCGGTGATCGTACGAGAGCGACAGCGGCAACGTGAGACGCGGCACGAACTGCTTGCCGTCCCACACCGGCTTCATCGCGCTCTTCGACAGGCCGAGGATCGCAACTTCCGGTGCGTTGATGATCGGCGTGAAGTGCGTGCCGCCGATGCCGCCGAGCGACGAGATCGAGAAGCAGCCGCCTTGCATCTGGTCCGGCTTGAGCTTGCCTTCGCGCGCGAGCTTCGAGAGCTCAGCCATTTCCTTCGCGATGTCGACGAGGCCCTTCTTGTCCGCGTCGCGGATCACCGGGACGACGAGGCCGTTCGGCGTGTCGGCGGCAAAACCGATGTGGTAGTACTGCTTGAAGACGAGGTTGTCGCCGTCGAGGCTCGCGTTGAACGCCGGGAACTTCTTGAGCGCCGCGACGCAGGCCTTGATGACGAACGCGAGCATCGTGAACTTCACGCCCGCCTTCTCGTTTTCCTTGTTCAGCTGCACGCGCAGCGCTTCGAGGTCGGTGATGTCCGCTTCGTCGTTGTTCGTGACGTGCGGGATCATGACCCAGTTGCGGTGCAGGTTCGCGCCGGAAATCTTCTTGATACGCGACAGCGGCTGCGTATCGATCGGGCCGAACTTCGTGAAATCGACTTTCGGCCAGGGCAGCAGGTTCAGCCCCGCGCCGCCCGCAGCCGGGGCGGCTGCGGCGCCGGCCGGTGCCGCGAGCTGGCCCGTCATCACGCCCTTCACGAACGCAGTGACGTCGTCCTGGGTGATGCGGCCCTTGGGACCGGTACCCGTCACGCGGGCAACGTCCACGCCGAGTTCGCGTGCGAACTTGCGCACGGACGGCGAGGCATGGCTCGGGCGGCGCGCGCCGCCTTCGCCTGCCGGAATGATCGGCGCCTGCGCGAGTGCCGACGGTGCGGCGGTCGCGGCCTTGGCCGGCGCTTGCTGGGGCGCATCCGACGGCTCTTCGACGTGCTTCGCAGCCGGTGCGGCGGCGGGCGCCGCGGCGCCTTCCGCTTCGACGACGACGATCTCGGTGCCTTCCGACACGTTATCGCCGACCTTGACCAGGATTGCCTTGACGACACCCGCCACGGGGCTCGGCACGTCCATGGTCGCCTTGTCCGACTCGAGCGTGACGAGCGACTGCTCCTTCTCGACGCGGTCGCCGACCTTCACGCCGATCTCGATGACCGGCACGTCCTTGTAGTCGCCGATGTCGGGGACCTTGACCGACTGCGCGCCGCCGCTCGCGGCGGGTGCTGCAGCGGGTGCCGGCGCAGCCGCTTGCGCGGGCGCGGCGGCAGGAGCGGCCTGCTCTGCCTTCGCGGCGGGCGCGGGAGCGGCGGGCGCAGCGCCTGCACCGGCGCCGTCCAGCACCAGCACGAGCGAGCCTTCCGACACGTTGTCGCCGACCTTGACCTTCACTTCCTTGACCGTGCCCGACGCCGGGCTCGGCACGTCCATGGTCGCCTTGTCCGACTCGAGCGTGATGAGGGACTGCTCTTTTTCGACGGTATCGCCCGCCTTCACCAGCACCTCGATCACAGGAATGTCCTTGTAATCGCCGATGTCCGGCACCTTGACTTCGATCGCTTGACTCATTGTTAGTGTCTCCGGGGCCGCATACGACACGCCTCCCCGCTTCGGGGAGGCGCACATGCCATGCACAGGGGTGATGGGTTAGACGGTCATCGGGTTGGGTTTGGACGGATCGAGGTTGTACTTGGCGATCGCCTCGCCAACCACCTTGCGTTCGATCTTGCCTTCGTCTGCGAGCGCGTTGAGCGCTGCAACCGTCGTCCAGTAACGATCGACTTCGAAGAAGTGACGCAGCTTCTCACGCGTATCCGAACGGCCGAAGCCGTCGGTGCCGAGCACCACGAACTTGCGCGGCACCAGACCGCGGATCTGGTCGACCAGTGCACGCACGTAGTCGGTCGAAGCGATGACCGGACCTTGCGTGTCCTTGAGCAGCTTCTCGACGTGCGATTCGCGGCGCGGCTCGCTCGGGTGCAGCAGGTTCCAGCGCTCGACTTCGTGACCTTCGCGGGCGAGTTCGGTGAAGCTCGGCACGCTCCAGAGATCGGCTTCGACGCCCCAGTCGTTTTTCAGCAGGTCGGCGGCGGCGATCACTTCGTTGAAGATCGTGCCCGCGCCCATCAACTGAACGCGCGGCGCCTTGGCGTTCGCGTCGGCCTTCCTGAACGAGTACATGCCCTTGATGATGTCGGCCGCCACGCTCTCGCCCTGCGGGATCGCCGGGTGCTCGTAGTTCTCGTTCATCACCGTGACGTAATAGAACACGTCTTCCTGGTCCTGCACCATGCGGCGCAGACCGTCCTGCATGATGACCGCGAGTTCATAGCCGAACGTCGGGTCGTAGCTCACGCAGTTCGGCACCGAAGCCGCCCACAGCAGCGAGTGGCCGTCTTCGTGCTGCAGACCTTCGCCGTTGAGCGTCGTGCGGCCCGCGGTGCCGCCCAGCAGGAAGCCGCGCGAACGCATGTCGCCCGCAGCCCAGGCCAGGTCGCCGATACGCTGGAAGCCGAACATCGAGTAGAAGATGTAGAACGGGATCATGATCTCGCCGTGCGTCGAGTACGACGTCGCAGCTGCGATCCAGTCCGACATGCCGCCGGCTTCGTTGATGCCTTCCTGCAGGATCTGACCGGTTTCCGATTCCTTGTAGAACATCAGCTGGTCGGAATCTTCCGGCACGTACTTCTGGCCTTGCTGATTCCAGATACCGATCTGGCGGAACAGGCCTTCCATACCGAAGGTACGCGACTCGTCCGGCACGATCGGCACGACGCGCTTGCCGAGCGCCTTGTCCTTCAACAGGATGTTCAGGATCCGCACGAACGCCATCGTCGTGGAGATCTCGCGGCCTTCGCCCGTGCCCTTGAGCAGCGGCTCGAATGCGTCGAGCGCCGGCACCGGCAGCGATTCCGCCTTCTGGCGGCGAGCCGGGAGGTAACCGCCGAGGTCCATGCGCTTCTGGCGCATGTACTCGAGTTCCTTCGAGCCTTCTTCGAACGTGAGGTACGGCACGTCGACGATCTGCTCGTCCGTGATCGGCAGACGGAACTGGTCGCGGAACTTCTTGAGCTGATCCACCTGCATCTTCTTCTGCTGGTGGGTGATGTTCATGGCCTGGCCGGCTTCGCCCATGCCGTAGCCCTTGATCGTCTTCGCGAGGATGACGGTCGGCTGGCCCTTCGAGTTCGAAGCTTCGTGGAACGCCGCGTAGATCTTGTGCGGGTCGTGGCCGCCGCGGTTCAGGTTCCAGATGTCGTCGTCGGACCAGTCGGCGACCAGCGCCTTCAGTTCCGGCGTGTTGAAGAAGTGCTCGCGCACGAACGCACCCGACTCCGACTTGTACGTCTGGTACTCGCCGTCGACCACTTCCATCATGCGGCGCATCAGCGCACCCGTCTTGTCGCGTGCGAAGAGCGCGTCCCAGCGGCTGCCCCAGATGACCTTGACGACGTTCCAGCCGGCGCCGCGGAACTCGCTTTCGAGTTCCTGGATGATCTTGCCGTTACCGCGCACCGGGCCGTCGAGGCGCTGCAGGTTGCAGTTGATGACGAACACGAGGTTGTCCAGACGCTCGCGGCCAGCCATGCCGATCGCGCCGAGCGATTCCGGCTCGTCCGTTTCGCCGTCGCCGAGGAAGGCCCAGACCTTGCGGCCGTCGGTCCTGGCGATGCCGCGCGCCTGCAGGTACTTCATGAAGCGCGCCTGGTAGATCGCCATGATCGGGCCGAGACCCATCGAGACGGTCGGGAACTGCCAGAAGTCCGGCATGAGCCACGGGTGCGGGTACGACGAGATGCCCTCGCCGCCCACTTCCTGGCGGAAGTTGTCGAGCTGCTTTTCGGTCAGACGGCCGAGCAGGAACGCGCGCGAGTAGACGCCCGGCGACGAGTGGCCCTGCACGAACACGAGGTCGCCGCCATGCTCAGCCGAGGGCGCGCGCCAGAAGTGGTTGTAGCCGACGTCATAAAGCGTGGCCGCCGATGCGAACGAAGCGATGTGGCCGCCCACGTTCGTATGCTTGCCCGCGCGCAGCACCATGGCCATGGCGTTCCAGCGCGTGTACGAGCGGATGCGGTGTTCGATGTCCTGGTCGCCCGGGTTCTTGGCCTGGTTGGCGACGGGGATCGTGTTGATGTACGGCGTGTTCGCCGAGAACGGCAGATGCTCGCCGTGCACGCGGGCGAATTCGATCTGCTTTTCGATCAGGTAGTGGGCGCGATCAGGGCCGACAGTCGAAATGACGCCGTCCAGCGCTTCAAGCCATTCGGCGGTTTCCTGGGGATCCTCGTCCTTGTCGGCGGCAACGTACTTGAGGACTTCGTCGGGTACAGCGGACATGCTCGTCTCCTGGATGTAGGGGAACGCTGTTGATCGGACCATGCGGGCGGCAACGCTTAAGACGTGACCGGGCCAACCGCAGCAGCTTCGGGGCGATTGTAATGACCCCTCTGACCATTGCGCAACAAAATTTTCGAATTGCGAGATGTGATTTTATAATGTGAAAAATTGGTGCAGCGCACGCTTAATCGTTCGCGCCCCTGTGCCGATAACGGCCAGTTTGCACCCGTTTATCGGCGATTTACGGCTTTTTTCGCGGCATTTCCGTGTCTTACGCTGAGCTACAATCCTTGCCATGTTGACCGAACGGCTTTTCGCACGCTCGGCGCGGCCGCCCGGAACGCCCGGCGAGTCGTCGCCATCCCGCTGGCACCACGGACCCTGGTGGTCGAATTCCTATTTGCTGACGCCGCTCCTGTCGATCCTCGTGTTCCTGATCGTCATGAGCCTGATCTTGTGGAGCCTGAACCGCCGCGAGCAACAGCAACAGGAAGACACGCTCTACCGCAACGTGGCATGGGCCCAGCAGCAGATCCGGCTTTCCATGACAGGCGCGCAGGAGCAGCTGCAGGCACTCGCTCGCGACCTCGCCGCGGGCCACAGCGATCCGCAGTATTTCCAGACGTCCACCACGGACATCATGCAGGGCCATCCGGAGATCCTCTATCTCAACTGGTACACGAGCCAGGAGGAGCCGCGCTGGCCCAACACGGCGATGCCGGTCTTCGGCCAGCGCCTCGCGAAGCCCAACGACGCGCAAATGGACGAGGCCGTGAAGGCCGCCTTTGCCGAGGCGCGCGCCACGCGCCGCCAGGTGTATTCGCCGCTTATTTATGACGACGTCGGTAACGGCTACATCACGCTGCAAACGCCGGTATACCGCGATCGTGAATTTCTTGGGTCGATCGCGGCCGTGTTTTCGGTCGAAGGCATCCTGAAGCACGACATCCCGCCCGAGCTGTCGGCCAAGTACAAGATTTCGATCCTCGACGCGAACAATCGCGAGCTCGCGACCACCTCGACGCGGCCGCGCCTGCCGCGCGACGTCTATTACGACCTGCCGCTCGATCCGCCTGGCCAGGGCGTGTCGGTACGCGTCTACTCGTATCCGCAGATGACCAACTTCACGAACAACACGCTCGTGTGGCTGGTCGCAGGGCTGTCGTGTTTCGTGCTGTGGAGCCTCTGGAGCCTCTGGAAGCACACGCGCCAGCGCTTCGAGGCGCAGCAGGCGCTCTACGCGGAGGCGTTCTTCCGCCGCGCGATGGAAAACTCGGTGCTGATCGGCATGCGCGTGCTCGACATGCACGGCCGCATCACGCACGTGAACCCGGCGTTCTGCCGCATGACCGGCTGGGACGAAAGCGACCTCGTGGGCAAGAACGCACCGTTCCCCTACTGGCCGCGCGACGCCTACCCCGAAATGCAGCGCCAGCTCGACATGACGCTGCGCGGCAAGGCGCCCTCCTCGGGATTCGAGCTGCGCGTGCGCCGCAAGGACGGCTCGCAGTTCCACGCGCGGCTCTATGTCTCGCCGCTCATCGACAGCTCGGGCCGCCAGACCGGCTGGATGTCGTCGATGACCGACATCACGGAGCCCAAGCGCGCACGCGAAGAACTCGCCGCCGCGCACGAGCGCTTCACCACCGTGCTCGAAAGCCTCGACGCCGCCGTCTCGGTGCTCGCCGCCGACGAAGCCGAACTGTTGTTTGCGAACCGGTACTACCGCCACCTCTTCGGCATCCGTCCGGACGGCCATCTGGAACTCGCGGGCGGTGGCGGCTTCGATTCGGCGAGCGCCTCTTCCGACTCGATCGACATGGTCGACGCCTTCGCCGGCCTGCCCGCCACCGCGCTCACCGAGAGCACGGCGGACGCGCAGGAGGTCTACGTCGAAAGCATCCAGAAGTGGTTCGAAGTGCGGCGCCAGTACATCCAGTGGGTGGACGGACACCTCGCGCAGATGCAGATCGCGACCGACATCACTACGCGCAAGCAGGCGCAGGAACTGGCCCGCCAGCAGGACGAGAAGCTCCAGTTCACGAGCCGCCTGATGACGATGGGAGAAATGGCCTCGTCGCTCGCGCACGAACTGAACCAGCCGCTCGCCGCGATCAACAACTATGCCTCGGGCACCGTCGCGCTCGTGAAGTCGGGCCGTGCCGCGCCCGACAACCTGCTGCCCGTGCTCGAGAAAACGGCGCAGCAGGCCGTGCGCGCGGGCATGATCATCAAGCGCATCCGCGAGTTCGTGAAGCGCTCCGAGCCCAAGCGCCAGGCCACGCGCGTGGCCGACATCGTCGCCGACGCCGTGGGCCTCGCCGAGATCGAGGCGCGCAAGCGTCGCATCCGCATCGTGACCGACATGCGCTCGCGCATGCCCGTGATCTACGTCGATCCGGTGCTGATCGAACAGGTGCTCGTCAACCTCTTGAAGAACGCCGCGGAAGCCATGGCCGAAGCGCGCCCGAATGCGATCGACCCGGTGATCCGCGTGATCGTGAAGCGCGAAGGCGGCAACGTCTGCATCAGCGTGGTCGATCAGGGCCCCGGCGTTGACGAAGCCACGGCCGAGCGTCTCTTCGAACCCTTCTACAGCACCAAGTCGGACGGCATGGGCATGGGCCTGAACATCTGCCGCTCCATTATTGAATCGCACCGCGGGCGTCTCTGGGTGGTCAACAACGTCGAATCCGACGGCCACATCAGCGGCGCAACGTTCCATTGCAGTCTGCCTATCGGCGAATCGGACACCCTCTCGCGGAACACCGACGAACCGACTCCACAAACCGTTACGGGAGAGCCATGAACAGCCCAGTCACCACCCAGGAAACCGTCTTTGTTGTCGATGACGACGAGGCCGTACGAGATTCCCTGCGTTGGCTCCTCGAAGCGAACGGCTACCGCGTCCAGTGTTTCAATAGCGCGGAGGAGTTCCTCGAGGCGTACCAGCCGGCGCAACAGGCCGGCCAGATCGCCTGCATGATTCTGGACGTGCGCATGCAAGGCATGAGCGGCCTCGAACTGCAGGAACGTCTGATCGCCGAAAACGCCTCGCTGCCGATCATCTTCGTGACGGGTCACGGCGACGTGCCGATGGCCGTCTCGACCATGAAGAAGGGCGCGATGGACTTCATCGAGAAGCCCTTCGACGAAGCCGAGCTGCGCAAGCTGGTGGAGCGCATGCTCGACAAGGCGCGCAACGAAAGCAGCAACGTGCAGCAACAGCGCGCGGCCGCCGAGCGCCTCGGCAAGCTCACGGCGCGCGAGCACCAGGTGCTCGAGCGCATCATCGCGGGCCGCCTGAACAAGCAGATCGCCGACGACCTCGGGATCAGCATCAAGACGGTGGAGGCGCACCGCGCCAACATCATGGAGAAGCTCAACGTCAACACGGTCGCCGACCTGCTGCGTCTCGCGCTCTCCAACAAGCCGCAACAGGCGCAGCAGTAAGCGTGCGTCTTTCTCCGGCAGCATTCGCGCGCCACGCCGCGCGAATGCTGTCGGCGGCATCTCGCCGCAACTCTCTTCCGTCGCCCATCGTCCGTTCAGGCCGGAGCACGGCCGCCGCGCGGGTATAATGTCGGCCTTCGAACGGCGCCCGCCCCACGCGCGCCAGCGCTCGCGCCCGAACGAGCCCGAACAGAGCCCGCATTGCCCACTCTCGACCCCGACCGACCATGACTGCCACTATCATCGACGGCAACGCCCTCTCCAAGAAACTGCGTGCGGAGGTCGCCACGCGCGCCGCCGCCCTCACCGCCCGCGGCCATCAGCCGGGACTCGCCGTCGTGCTGGTCGGCGACAATCCGGCGAGCGAAGTCTACGTGCGCAACAAGGTCAAGGCCTGCGAAGACAACGGCCTGTACTCGTCGTACGACCGCTATCCCGAGTCGCTTTCCGAAGCCGACCTCCTCAAGCGCATCGACGAGTTGAACCGCGACCCGAAGATCAACGGCATTCTCGTGCAGTTGCCGCTGCCGAAGCACATCGACAGCCACAAGGTGATCGAAGCCATCGCGCCCGAGAAGGACGTGGACGGCTTTCACGTCGCCAATGCGGGCGCGCTCATGACGGGCCAGCCGCTGTTCCGCCCCTGCACGCCCTATGGCGTGATGAAGATGTTCGAGGAATACAAGATCCCGCTCGAAGGCGCGAACGCCGTGGTGATCGGCCGCTCGAACATCGTCGGCAAGCCGATGGCGCTTCTGCTGCTCGAAAAGGGTGCGACGGTCACGATCTGTCACAGCAAGACGCGCGACCTCGCGAAGCACACGCGCGACGCCGATATCGTGGTCGCCGCGGTGGGCAAGCGCAACGTGCTGACCGCCGACATGGTCAAGCCCGGCGCGACCGTGATCGACGTGGGCATGAACCGCGACGATAACGGCAAGCTCTGCGGCGACGTCGATTTCGCGGGCCTGAAGGACGTGGCCGGCTTCATTACGCCGGTGCCGGGCGGCGTCGGCCCGATGACCATCACAATGCTCCTCGTGAACACGATCGAAGCCGCGGAGCGCGCGGCAGGCGCGTAAGCCACGCGCGGCGACGCGTCGCGACATGACATTTCCCGAAGCGGCCCACCACGGGCCGCTTTCTTTTTGCGGCGCCGCCCGCGTGAACGCGCGCAGCCGCGATTGCGGCACCGGCCCCCGACATCTGTTAATTTGCTCGGATAACCCGGTTGGAAAGCGCACCTGGCGCCCCAATACTCTGGCTATCGGGCGCGCGCGTGCCGCGCCCCCGGCCCCTAACCCGCGACAGACAGGAACAGGAAGCATCATGGCTACTACCCCCTCCGACAATCCGCTCCTCGATTTCACCGGCCTGCCGCGCTTTGGCGAAATCCGCCCCGAACACGTGACGCCCGCGCTCGACGTCCTGCTCGCGAACGCGAAGGCCGCGGTCGAGCGCGCCGCGCAACCCATGACGCCCGCGCAATGGAGCGACGTGGTCGAGCCGGTCGAACGCGCCAGCGAGCCGCTTTCGCGCGCCTGGGGCGTGGTCGGCCACCTGAACGCCGTCGCCGACACGCCGGAGCTGCGCGCCGCCCACGGCGAGAACCTGCCGCGCGTAACCGAATTCTGGTCGAGCGTCGGCCAGAATCTCGAGCTTTTCAAGAAGTACAAGGCCATCACGAATCACAACTCGTTCGAGCTGCTCTCGGGCGAACGCAAGAAAATCCTCGACAATTCGCTGCGCGACTTCCGCCTCTCCGGCGCGGAACTGCCCGAAGACCAGAAGCCGCGCTTCGCCGAGCTGCAGGAGCGTCAGGCCGCGCTCGCCAAAGCCTTCTCCGACCACGTGCTCGACGCGACCAACGGCTACGCGTTCTACGCCACGAACGAAGCCGACCTTGCGGGCCTGCCCGAGGACGTGGTCGCCGCCGCGCGCGAAGCCGCCGAGCGCGAGAACAAGGAAGGTTGGAAGTTCACGCTGCACTTCCCCTCGTACTTCCCGGTCCTGCAGTACTCGGAAAACCGCGCGATGCGCGAGACGATGTACCGCGCCTACGTCACGCGCGCGTCCGAACTTGGCCCCGTCTACGGCGGCGGCAAGGCCGAATGGGACAACACGGCGATCATCGAGGAGCAACTGAAGCTGCGCGCCGAAGAAGCGAAGATGCTCGGCTACAACAACTTCGCCGAAGTCTCGCTCACGCCGAAGATGGCGGAAACACCGGCCCAGGTGATGAGCTTCCTCGAAGACCTCGCCACGCGCGCGCGCCCGCACGCCGAAAAGGACTGGGAAGAGCTGCGCGAATTCGCCGCGAGCGAACTGGGGCTCACGCAGATCGAACCGTGGGACATGGCGTTCGCCGCCGAGCGGCTGCGCCAGAAGCGCTACTCGTTCTCGGAAAACGAAGTGAAGCAGTACTTCCCGGAAGACTTCGTGCTGCAGGGCCTGTTCAAGGTCACGGAAACGCTGTTTGGCGTGCGCATCCGCCCGGACACCGCGCCGGTATGGAATCCCGATGTGCGTTTCTTCCGCGTGGAAAACGCGGACGGCACGCTCGTCGCGCAGTTCTATCTCGACCTCTATGCACGTGAAGGCAAGCGCGGCGGCGCATGGATGGACGACGCCCGCTCGCGCCGCAAGCTCGAAGGCAATGACGTGCAAACGCCCGTCGCGTATCTCACGTGCAACTTCTCGGCCCCGGTCGGCGGCCGCCCTGCGTGCTTCACGCACGACGAAGTCATTACGCTGTTCCACGAGTTCGGCCACGGCCTGCACCACATGCTCACGCGTGTGGACGAACTGGGCGTCTCGGGCATCAACGGCGTGGAGTGGGATGCCGTCGAACTGCCCTCGCAGTTCATGGAAAACTTCTGCTGGGAATGGGACGTGGTGCGCGAAATGAGCTCGCATGTCGAGACCGCCAGGCCGTTGCCGCGCGAACTCTTCGACAAGATGCTCGCCGCGAAGAACTTCCAGAGCGGTCTCGGCACGCTGCGTCAGATCGTGTTTTCGATGTTCGACATGGCGCTGCACGTGGACTTCGACGCGTCGAAGGGCAAGAGCGCGAACGACCTCGCACGCGAGATCAACGAGCGCTACCACGTCATTCCGCAGGCATCGTTCTCGCGCTGGCCGAACACGTTCAGCCACATCTTCGCGGGCGGCTACGCGGCCGGCTATTACAGCTACAAGTGGGCCGAAGTGCTTTCCGCCGATGCCTATGCGGCCTTCGAGGAAGCCGCGCAGGCCGCGAAGTCGAGCGTGCTCGACGAAGCGACCGGCACGCGCTACCGCAAGGAAATTCTGGAAGTGGGCGGCAGCCGCCCGGCGATGGAATCGTTCAAGGCCTTCCGCGGCCGCGAGCCGAACATCGACGCGCTGCTGCGCCACAACGGCATGGAGCAGCCGCCGGCACAGCAGTGAACGCGTGACTCGCTCATAAGCGATCCGAACGAAAACCGCGCATGGGTAGGCAACCCATGCGCGGTTTTTTATTGCCGGACCTTTTATCGATGCAGTCTGAAATCGACGCTTTGCGGCCGCCCTTCGAGCGCAAGCGCCGCGCGCTGCGCGGGTTGCCGGCTCACCACCCTGCCCCGGCTCACGACCGCCAGCCGCGCCGCGCGCAGCCGGATCGCCTCGACGGGATCGCGAGCGTCGAGCACCACGAGGTTCGCCGCGCAACCGGGCGCCACGCCGTAGCCTTCGAGGCCGAGGATCGTCGCGGCATTGACGGTCACCGCGTCGAAGCAGGCGCGCGAGGCGTCGGTGCCCGTCATTTGCGCGACGTGCAGGCCCATGTGCGCAACTTCGAGCATGTCGCCCGAGCCGAAGCTGTACCACGGGTCCATCACGCAATCGTGGCCGAACGCGACGGTCACGCCGGCCGCCATCAACTCGGGCACGCGCGTCATGCCGCGGCGCTTCGGGTAGGTATCGGCGCGCCCTTGCAGCGTGATGTTGATGAGCGGATTCGCAATTGCCGCGACACCCGACTCGCGCATCAGCGGGATCAGCTTGCTCACGTAGTAGTTGTCCATCGAATGCATCGAGGTGAGATGCGAGCCAGTCACGCGCCCATGCATGCCCAGCCGGTGCGTCTGCGCCGCGAGCGTTTCGATGTGGCGCGAGAGCGGGTCGTCGGATTCGTCGCAATGCATGTCCACGCGCAGGCCCTTGTCGGCGGCGAACTCGCAGAGCAGGCGCACCGAGTCGGCGCCCTCCGCCATCGTGCGCTCGAAGTGGGGAATGCCGCCCACCACGTCCACGCCCATCGCGATCGCGCGCTTGAGATTGTCGAATGCACCGGGGCTGCGCAAGACGCCATCCTGCGGAAACGCCACGAGCTGGAGATCGAGATACGGGGCGACGCGGCGCTTCACTTCGAGCAGCGCCTCGACGGCGAGCAGCCGTGCGTCGCACACATCGACGTGTGAGCGGATCGCGAGGAGCCCGCGCGCGACGGCCCAGTCGCAGTACTGCAGCGCGCGCTCGACGAGCGCCTCCTGCGTGAGATGTGGCTTGAGCTCGCCCCACAGCGCGATGCCCTCCAGCAGCGTGCCCGACGCATTCACGCGCGGCAGGCCATACGAGAGCGTGGCGTCCATGTGGAAATGCGCATCGACGAACGGCGCGCTCACGAGCGCACCCGCCGCATCGATCTCCTCGCGCGCCGCCGTTGCGAGATGCGGCTCCACCGCCGCAATGCGCCCCGCCTCGATGCCGATATCCACGGTGGGATAGCCGGCGGGATGTGCGTGCGCGAGCACCGCGCGGCGAATGATCAGGTCCATCTGCGGCTCCTTGTTCTGGCGTGGCGCTTTCGTTAAGACTCGCGTCGATTCTATCGACGCCAGAATGACGCCGCCAGCGGCGTGGCCCGCATCTACGCACAGGCGTCAGACGGGCGCGCTCGGGCCGTCGTCTTCCGCAGGATCGTCGTCGAAGAGCGCGAACTGCCCGCGCAACGCCGGGTTGTCCTCTTCGAGCCGCACACCCACGCCCAGCAGACGCACCGCCAGCTTGCGCCGCGCGAGTCCTTTTTCGAGCATCAGGAGCAGGGTGCGCACATTGGTGGCGTCGGCCACACACTCGACCGTCGTACGCTGGAAGTCGGCGAAGCGGATCTTCACGAAGAGCTTGCGCACCGCGTGCGCGCAAGCCGCGCGTTCGATGCGAGCGTCGAGCTGCACCGCAAGACGCTTGAGCTCTTCGCTGCACGCTTCGAGCGTGAGCAGGTCGTTCACATAGGTCGTCTCGATGCTCACCGGCTTGCGCTCCTGATCGGCGCGCACGGGCCGGTCATCCAGGCCGCGCGCGAGTTCGTAGAGCCGCTTGCCGAACACGCCGAAATGCCGGTGCAGATCGAACAGCGACCACGTGCGCAGTTGCGCGCAGGTGGTGAGCCCGAGGTTTTCGAGCTTCGCCGCCGTGACCTTGCCGACGCCGTGGATCTTGCGCACCGGCAGCGCAGCGACGAAGGCATCGACTTCAGGCGGACGCACGACGAAGAGGCCATCGGGCTTGTTCCAGTCCGAGGCGATCCTGGCGATGAACTTGTTCGGCGCCACGCCGGCCGATACCGTCACGCCTACGGTTTCGCGCACGCGCGCGCGAATTTCCTCGGCGATCAGCGTGGCGCTGCCGTTGCAGCGCGAGGCGCGCGTGACGTCGAGATAGGCTTCGTCGAGCGAGAGCGGTTCGACCTCGGGCGTGTAGTCGCGGTAGATCGCCATGATCGCGCGCGAGGCGGTGCGGTACTTCTCCATCGCCGTGGGCAGGATCAGCAGCTCGGGACACTTGCGCATGGCGAGCGCCGAGGACATCGCCGAATGAATGCCGAAGCGCCGCGCCTCGTAGTTGCAGGTGGCGATCACGCCGCGCTGGTCGGGCCGTCCGCCCACCGCGAGCGGACGGCCGCGCAACGAAGGGTCGTCGCGCATTTCGACCGACGCATAGAAGCAGTCGCAGCCGCAGTGGATGATCTTGCGAGCGGCGGCGATAAGTGCGGCGGCGGAGCGCCGCGGGTCGGGCGCAGCCGGCGGCGCGAGGTCGGAAGAAGGCGAGTTCACGGTCCCGATACTGTACAAAAACACAGTACTATTTCAAGACAAGTGTCCGCGCCCTTTATCGGCTCCCGTACCGCTTCGGATCGGCCAGATCCGTCTCTGGACTGCTGGCTGCGCGGGCCTATACTCGTGCGGACTGAACAGGCCACGAGGGCGAGGAACGAATCGATGAAGACGATCGGCGTGATTGGCGGGATGAGCTGGGAGTCGTCGGCCGAGTATTACCGGCTGCTGAACCGCCACGCGAAGGCGCGTCTGGGCGGCCATCATAATGCGCGCAGCCTGATGGTGACCGTGGACTTCGCGCAGGTCGAAGCGCTCCAGCGCGCGGGCGACTGGGAGGCGCTGGGCCTGCAGATGGCCGAGGCCGCGCAGCAGCTCGAACGCGGCGGCGCCGATATCGTGCTGCTCGCGACGAACACGATGCATCGCGTGCGCGCGGCGATCGAGGCGACGATCTCGATCCCCTTCCTGCATATCGCGGACCCGACCGGCCAGGCGTTGCGCGCCGCGGGCTTCACGCGAGCGGGCCTGCTCGGCACGCGCTACACGATGGAACAGGACTTCTATGTGGGGCGATTGCGCGAGGCGCACGGCATCGAAGCAATCGTGCCGAACGAACACGATCGCGCGGACGTGCATCGGATCATCTACGACGAGCTGTGTCACGGCAACGTCGATGCGCAGTCGCGGCGCGCGTATCAGCGCGTGATCGATGACCTCGCGGCACGCGGCGCGCAGGCCGTCATTCTCGGTTGCACGGAAATCACGCTGCTAATCGGACAGAAGGATTCGGCACTGCCGGTGTTCGACACGACTGCGTTACACGCGCAGGCCGCGGTGGATTGGGCGATTGGAAGCGAGGCAGGTGCCTAGCAAGGGCGCTCGTTGCAGCTTCGAGCTGCAGAAAACAAAAAACCCGCTCAGAGCGGGTTCATTGTTTGGCACGAGGCCTTGCTGCTTAAGACGTTTGGTTGCGGGGGTAGGATTTGAACCTACGACCTTCGGGTTATGAGCCCGACGAGCTGCCAGACTGCTCCACCCCGCGTCCGTCAGAGAAAAGAATTATAGGGTGCAGCGACCACTCCGTCAAGCGTCTTTTTCACATGGCTGAAACATCACGCGTTCGGACGTCGTCGAGCCGGCGATCGCAACGCGAATCTCAACCCGACAATTACTTCGGACAACCTGGCACATTTCACTGTGCCTGCGCGGGTTCCACCAGCGTGCGCACCTCTTCCGCCCAGGCAAGCCACATCTCCTGCGTATGGATGCCCGCCTTGAGGATCGCGTACTGCAACCGCTGCCCGCGCGTGAGCGATGCCGCGCCAAAATCGCGCTGCTCGATCTCCCGATACGTCGTGAGCCGTGCACGATTTTCTTCGATGAGCCGCGCGAGTTCCTCGGCGAGGCCGAGCGGCCCGATCACGGCATCGGCGCGCAGCTTGAGCAGAAACACGTTGCGCGAGTCGAGGTCGAGCGCGGTCTCGCGCACCCAGCGCGCCACTTCATCCCGCCCGACCGGCAACACGCAGTACACCTTCTTGCGCGACGCGGCGGCCGTCTCGTCTTCGATGACCGAGACCCACCCCGCGTCGACCATGCGGCCCAGTTCGCGATAGATCTGCTGATGGGTGGCGTGCCAGAAGTAGCCGATCGCGCGATCGAAGCGGCGCGCGAGGTCGTAGCCCGATGAAGGCTTTTCCAGCAAGGCGATGAGGATGGCATGCGGCGTCGACATGCGGCGATTCTAAACCACGCCCCGCCCGATACCGGATCTGTTGCGGACCGAATTTTTCCAATATGCAACTGGTTGCATAGTTTCGACGGCTTTGCTATGTTTGAGCCTGCCAGCCGGCGCGTACGCCGGCGCATCGAATCACGCGACGGCAGCCGCACCCGGCGGCCGCCCCAGTCCAGGAGATATGGATGTCCCTGCCCGCCTTGCTGCGCCGCGGCCTGTCGATTCCCGTCGTCGGCTCGCCCCTCTTCATCATTTCGAATCCCGATCTCGTGATCGCCCAGTGCAAGGCGGGCGTCGTCGGATCGTTCCCCGCGCTCAACGCGCGGCCCGAGCACGTGCTCGGTGAATGGCTCGACCGCATCACCACCGAGCTCGCCGAGTACAACGCGAAGCATCCGGACGCCCCGGCGGCGCCCTTCGCCGTCAACCAGATCGTGCACAAGTCGAACGACCGCCTCGAGCACGACCTTGGCGTGTGTGCCCAATACAAGGTGCCGATCGTCATCACGTCGCTCGGCGCGCGCGAAGAGGTCAACCACGCGATCCACGCATGGGGCGGCATCGTGCTGCACGACGTCATCAACAACACGTTCGCGAAGAAGGCCATCGAGAAAGGCGCGGACGGCCTGATCGCCGTGGCCGCCGGCGCGGGCGGCCACGCGGGCACGCTCTCGCCGTTCGCCCTCATCCACGAGATTCGCGAATGGTTCGACGGCCCCCTGCTGCTGTCGGGCGCGATCGGCAACGGCAACGCGATTCTCGCGGCGCAGGCGGCGGGCGCCGATCTCGCCTACATCGGCTCGGCGTTCATCGCCACGCACGAAGCGAATGCCGTCGACGCCTACAAGCAAATGATCGTCGAAGGCGGCGCGGGAGATATCGTCTACTCGAATCTCTTTACGGGCGTGCACGGCAACTATCTGCGCCAGAGCATCGTGGCGAGCGGCCTCGATCCGGAGACGCTGCCGCAGTCGGATCCGTCTGCAATGAATTTCGGCTCGACGCGTGTGAAGCCGTGGAAGGACATCTGGGGCTCGGGCCAGGGCATCGGCGCGGTGAAGAGCGTCGTGCCTGCCGCTGAACTCATCGCGCGTTTGAAGCGCGAATACGAGGCGGCGCGCGTGCGTCTGGGCGTGGTCGCGGCGCCGCAAACCGAGGAACAAACGGTGGAACAAGCCGCGCTTTGATGCGCGGCGCGAGGCGGGAGCGACCGTGCCGCGTCCGCCTCGCCTCGTGATGAACCGCCCCGCCTTATGCGCGCGACTTCACGCGCGCGATTTCCTCTTCGACATCGCGCAACTGATCCTTGCCGAAGTACATTTCCTCGCCGACGAAGAAAGTCGGCGAACCGAACGCGCCGCGCTCGAACGCCGACTGCGTGTTCGCAAGCAGCGCGGCTTTCACATCGGCGTCCTGAATCGCCGTTTCGAATGCCGTGGCGTCGAGGCCGTCCGCCTCCAGCGCCGCGCGGATCACAGCGGGGTCGTCCATCTTGAGGCCCTCTTCCCACATGTGCGCGAACATGCGGTCCACGTAGCGCTCGAACGTGCCGTTACGCTGCGCCGCAATCGCGCCGCGCATGATCTGCAACGTGTTCACCGGGAAGTGCGGATTGTGCCGATAGGCGCTCAGCCCATACCGCCCGATGAAGCGCCGCATCTCGAGCATCATGAACTTGCGTTTGTTCTCGATGTCCGCGAACGCCTCGGCCGGCGAGCGATTGCCGCTCAGCTTGAAGAGGCCGCCGAGCAGGATCGGCACATACTCGAAACGCACCTGCTGGCGCGCTTCGATGCCGCCGATCACCTTGTGGCACAAGTAAGCGTTAGGACTACCGAAGTCGAACAGAAACTGCACCTTGATGTCACGCATCGTGTCTCCCCTATGTGAATACGCGCACCTTTGCCCGGGCGCGTCGACGTCCTAAGATACCTGAAACCGGGCCGCTGCAATCGACAGTGAGACAAGCACCATGACGCAAAAAAAAGCCGTACTGGTAATTGGCGCAGGCGACGCCACCGGAGGCGCCATCGCGCGCCGCTTCGCACGCGAAGGCTACGTTGCGTGCGTGACGCGCCGCAATGCCGACAAGCTCGCGCCGCTCGTCGCGCAGATCGAAGCCGAGGGCGGCGAAGCACACGCCTTCGGCTCGGACGCGCGCAAGGAAGAGGACATGATCGCGCTCTTCGCGGAGATCGAAACGCGCGTCGCGCCGATCGAGGTGGCGATCTTCAATATCGGCGCGAACGTGCGCTTCGGCATTACCGAAACCACGGCGCGCGTCTATCACAAGGTCTGGGAAATGGCCTGCTTCGCCGGGTTTCTAATGGGCCGCGAAGCCGCAAAAGTCATGCTACCGCGCGAACGCGGTTCGATCTTCTTCACGGGCGCCACGGCGAGCCTGCGCGGGCGCGAGGGCTTCGCGGCGTTCGCGGGCGCGAAGCACGCGCTGCGCGCGCTCGCCCAGTCGATGGCGCGCGAACTCGGACCGCAGGGCATTCACGTCGGGCAGATCATCGTCGATGGCGCGATCGACACCGAATTCATCCGCGAGAATTTTCCCGAGCGTTACAAGCTCAAGGAACGCGACGGCATCCTGAACCCCGAGCACATCGCCGACGCCTACTGGACGCTGCACCAGCAGCCACGCGATGCGTGGACGCACGAACTCGATCTGCGGCCGTGGCTGGAGCAATGGTGAGGCAACAGTTGCCCGCTCTGCGAAGCAGGCGATAATGGCGGCGAAGTGCACCGAACGCACACCGTCACCCTATCGAGCCTCACATGAAAATCGCAACGTGGAACGTCAACTCCCTCAAGGTCCGTCTGCAGCACGTCATCGACTGGCTCAACGAGAGCAAGACCGACGTGCTCTGCCTCCAGGAACTCAAGCTCACCGACGACAAGTTCCCGCGCGCCGATCTCGAGGCGCACGGCTATCGCAGCTGGTTTGCGGGCCAGAAGACCTATAACGGCGTGGGCATCCTCGTGCGCGAAGGCCTCTTCGTCGACGAGGCCACGGTCGTGCGCAACATTCCCGGCTTCGAAGATCCGCAGCAGCGCGTGATCGCCACCACGATCGGCGATGTGCGTATCGTGAGCGCGTACTTCCCCAACGGCCAGGCGCCCGGCACGGAAAAGTTCGCGTACAAGCTGCAATGGCTCGACGCCATGCACGACTGGCTCGCGCAGGAGATGCAGCGCTACCCGAAGCTCGCGCTGCTCGGCGACTACAACATCGCGCCCGAAGACCGCGACGTCCACGATCCGAAGGCCTGGGAAGGCCAGAACCTCGTCTCGCCCGAGGAGCGCGCACAGTTTCGCCGGCTGATCGAACTGGGCTTCGTCGACGCGTTCCGCCAGTTCGAGCAGCCCGAAAAGCTCTTCACGTGGTGGGACTATCGCATGTTCGCGTTTCGCCGCAACGCGGGCTTGCGCATCGACCATATCCTGCTCTCGCCCGCGCTTGCCGGACACCTCACCGCGTGCGAAGTGGACAAGGTGCCGCGCAAGTGGGAACAGCCGTCCGATCACACGCCGGTGATCGCCACGCTCGATATGCCGGGCTGAACGCCCGCCTTACCAGTTCCTCGCGAGCGTGGTCCACAGAAAGCGATAAACGAGCGCGTCATACTCCGCGCGCTCGAGCGAATCGCTGCCGGGACCGTGGCCACCTTCGGTGTTCTCCAGATACCAGACATTCGCGTGCCCCTGCTGCTCCATACGCGCGACCATCTTGCGCGCGTGCGAGGGGTGCACGCGATCGTCGCTCGTCGAAGTCGTGAACAGCGACGGCGGATACACGACGCCGGGCTTCACATGGTGATAAGGCGAATAAGCAGCCAGCGCGCAAGATTCTTCGGCATCCTCAGGATCGCCATACTCGTCGATCCATGACGCACCTGCATGCAGCAGCGGGTAGCGTCGCATGTCGAGCAACGGCACCTCGCACACCACGGCGCCGAACAGCTCGGGGCGCTGCACCATGCAGGCGCCCACCAGCAGCCCGCCGTTGCTGCCGCCCTTGATGCCCAGTTGCGCGGCGCTCGTATAGCCATCGGCGATCAACTGCTCGGCCACGGCGATGAAGTCGTCGAACGAGCGCTGGCGATGCTCGCGCTGCGCCTCGACGTGCCATGCAGTGCCGTACTCGCCGCCGCCGCGGATGTGCGCGATCGCCACTACGCCGCCCTGCTCCAGCCAGCCGATGCCCGAGCCCACGAGATATTGCGGCGTGAGCGCGATTGCGAAGCCGCCGTAGCCCGTGAGCAGGCATGGTGACGCCTTGCGCGACTCGCCTTCGAGCACGGCCTTCGGGCCGATCACGGTGAACGGGACGCTCGTGCCATCCGCCGAGCGCGCGTGCGAACGAATGACCGTGAGCGGGCCGGAGTCGAACTGCGTGGGCCAGCGGTCGAGCAATTCCCACTCCTGGAGATCGGTTTGCGCGAGATCGGCGAGCCAGTATTCGGGCGGCAGCAGGTAATCGTCGACGTCGACGAATACCTCGTCGTTGAGCGTGTCTTCGATGGGCGAGACATCCACCTGCGAGCTCGCACGCGCAGGAAACACGCGCGACTCCCAGCGCCATGCGTCATCTTCCCGGTGCGGCTGCCACAGCATCGTGCGACTTTCCACATCGTCGAGCCAGGAGACGATCAGGACGTTGAGCGTATTGGTCCAGTCGCACGCCGACGTAACCGGCGTGGGCGTGAAGAGCGCCGTGAACGCGCGATCGCCCGCAAGGAACGCGTCTTCGCGGATCGCGAGCAACGCGCCGCCCTTGTACGTCACGCCCGCAACGCGCCAGTCGAGCCGCGGCTCGAGCAGCAGCCAGCCATGCCAGGCGCCCACCGAGACATGCGTCGGCACGTCGTACACCTGCCAGTCGCCGCGCTCATCGAGACGATAGGTGTATGAATCGAAGAAGTCGACGCTGCGCACCACGTCGTGGCGCTTCTCGACCGGATCGTAGTCGCCCTCCACGCTGATGTCGTCGAACTCGCCGCTGAACACCACGGGCGCGTCGGCGAGCGCGGTGCCGCGGGTCCAGCGACGCACCTCGCGCGGATAGCCCGAGCGCGTGAGCATCTTCTTGCCGCTCTTGCCGCCCGCGTCCCAACCCAGGTACACGGTATCGCGATCGATCCACGAAATGATGTGCTTGCCTTCCTTCGCGATGGCGAAGCCATCGCCGAGGAATTCACGCTTCACGATGTCGAATTCGCGCACGATGACCGCGTCGGAGCCGCCGTCGGAAAGCTGGATCAGCGCGCGGTCGCCGTCGGGGTAGAGGATGTCGATGCCCGCGCACACCCATGGCTTGCCCTCTTTCGCGCCGAGCGCGTCGAAGTCGATCAGCGTTTGCCACTGCGGCTTGTGGGCGCGCCAGTCGGCCCAGAGCGCGCGGCGCCACAGGCCCTTGGGATTGTCCTCGTCCTCCCAGAGATCGTAGGCCCACTCCTGCCAGCGGCTCGGGATCACGGGCCGCTCGCGCGGCAGGTAGGCCTGCGCGAGGCGCTTCTCGAGCGCCTCGAAGCGCGCACCACCTTGCCACGCGGCGCGTGTGCGCGCGTTCTGCGATTCGACCCAGTCCATGACGGCGGGGTCGTCGAGCGATTCGAGCGAAAGGAACGGATCGGCCTCGGTGGGCCAGGGAGAAGTCACGGGCATGATCGGTCGTCGACAGGAAAACAGCGTCGATTATGCCCTGTGTGCGCGCCGATGGACTGCGCGCCGGGCCGGCTCGCGTGGCGCGAGGCCGGCCCGGTGCCCCATGCTAATCCGCGCTCATTCCAGATTGAGTTCCTGGATCTTGCGCGTGATGGTGTTGCGGCCGATGCCAAGACGCTCGGCCGCCTCGACCTTGCGCCCGCGCGTGAAGTCGAGCGCCTCGCGGATCACGGCGGCTTCGAAGCGGCGCGAGAGTTCGTCCATGACGTCGGCGCTGTTTTCGCGCAACAGACGCGCGACTTCCGTGCGCAGACCGCTCTCCCACACGCTCAGCGGCGAGACCGCGGCAACGGCGCCGTTGGACGCGCCGAACGCCGGCGTGCCGAACACCACGCCGCCCGGGACGCCGCCGATCGCGCCGGGCAAGCCCGCGCCTGCCACGGCGCCCCCAACCGGCGATATGCCGCCCGCGCCATTGGTCGCCGCGCCCGCTTCGGAAGCGGCCGAAGCATCGGCGAGATGCACCGGCGAACCCGCCGAGCCATGCGCAGGCACGAGGTCAGGCGGCAGATCCTTGATCTCGATGGTCTGCGCGGGCGCCATCACGGTGAGCCAGTTCGCGAGATTCTCGAGCTGGCGCACGTTGCCCGGAAACGGCAGCGACGACATCCACGCCAGCGCCTCGTCCGACACGCGCTTGGGCTCCACACCCAGCTCGCGCGCGCTTTTCTGGAGAAAGTGACGCGTGAGCAGCGGAATGTCCTCGCTGCGCTCGCGCAGCGCAGGCAGACGCAGCCGAATCACATTGAGCCGGTGATACAGGTCCTCGCGGAACAGCCCCTGGCGCACGCGCGTTTCGAGGTTCTGGTGCGTCGCGGCGATCACGCGCACGTTCGCACGCAGCGGGTTGTGCCCGCCCACGCGGTAGAACTGGCCATCGGAGAGCACACGCAGGAGGCGCGTTTGCAGGTCGAACGGCATGTCGCCGATTTCGTCGAGGAACAGCGTGCCGTTCTCGGCCTGCTCGAAGCGGCCCTGGCGCATGGCCTGCGCGCCCGTGAACGCGCCGCGCTCGTGGCCGAACAGTTCGGATTCCAGAAGATCCTTCGGGATCGCCGCGGTGTTCAGCGCGATGAACGGACCGTTCGCGCGTGGGCTATGTCGGTGCAACGCGCGCGCGACAAGCTCCTTTCCGGTGCCAGACTCGCCGGTGATGAGCACGGTGGCCGCCGAATGCGAAAGCCGCCCGATGGCGCGGAACATGTCCTGCATGGCCGGCGCCTGGCCGAGCATCTCGGGCGCTTCGGCAGGACGCTCGTCCCACTGCTGCTCGCCGCGCATGCTTTCGTCCACGGCGCGGCGAATCAGCTCGACGGCCTTGTCGACGTCGAACGGCTTGGCGAGATACTCGAACGCGCCGCCCTGAAACGCGGCGACCGCGCTGTCGAGGTCGGAGAACGCCGTCATGATGATGACGGGCAAGCCCGGCACGCGCTCACGCACGGTTTGCAGCAGTTCGAGGCCCGAGCCGCCCGGCATGCGGATGTCGGAGACGAGCACCTGCGGGCTGTCGTGATCGAGCGCGCTCGCGGCTTCGCGCACGTTCGAAAAGCTGCGGGTAGCGAAGTTTTCGCGGGCAAGGGCCTTTTCGAGCACCCAGCGTATCGATTGGTCGTCGTCTACTATCCAGATCGGCTTCATAAGATCGGTCAGAAGTCCTGGTGGCGTGCGGTATCGGTATATCTAAATTCAGGCTTGGCTATCGATGCAACGGATTCAACTATCGAGCGGCAGCAAGATCTGAAACTCGGTGTGACCCGGCCGGCTATCCACTTCGATGAGTCCGTCGTGCTGCTGGACGAACGTCTGCGCGAGCGTGAGGCCGAGACCGCTGCCATCCTCGCGTCCGGAGACGAGCGGATAGAAGATGCGGTCGCGAATATCCTCGGGAATGCCGGGTCCGTTGTCGGTGATATGCAAGTCCAGTGCCAGCTTGCACAGGCGTTTGGAAATCGTGACCTTGCGCGCGACGCGCGTGCGCAATTCAATGCGCGCGTCGCCCTGCGAAATACGTTCGCGCAGCGCCTGCGCCGCATTGCGCACGATGTTCAGCAGTGCCTGGATCAACTGCTCCTTGTCGCCGCGCAGGTCGGGCACGCTCACGTCGTAGTCGCGCTCGATGGTCAGGCCGCGCGGGAATTCCGCGAGGATCACGGCGCGCACGCGCTCGCACACTTCGTGAATATTCACGTCGCCGACGATATGCGGATGCCGGTGCGGCTCCAGCAGCCGGTCGACGAGCGTCTGCAGGCGGTCCGACTCCTTGATGATCACCTGCGTGTACTCGCGCAGCTCGTCGCGCTCCAGCGCGCCGAGTTCGAATTCGAGCAACTGCGCCGCGCCGCGAATACCGCCGAGCGGATTCTTGATCTCGTGCGCGAGATTGCGGATCAGATGCTTGTTCACGGCCGTGAGGTCGTGAATGCGCTCCTCGCGGTCGCTGCGCAAATGCCGCTCGTTCTCGAAGAGTTCGAGCAGCACGTAGTCGGACGTGTTTTCGAGAAAGCCCACGACCACATGCACGTTCAGCGGTTCGCGTCCGGGGCGTTCCAGCGAAGCGTCGAGCCGCGTCGCGTGAAAGCGATGCTCGGCGATCGACGCGATCGTCGAGAGCAGCTCGTCCGCATTCGAAAAAAGATCGGACCACGCCATCTGCGCGAGTTGACGGCGCGAGAGATCGAGCATCGCCTCCGCCGAAGGATTCGCGAAGGCAACGCGCAGTGTGCGCTTGTCGAGTACGAGCACGACCGTGGGCAGCGCCTCGAAGCCGGGCAACAGGCCCGACTCGACGAGCGGCACGTCGTCGGAGAGCGGTTCGGCGTGGCCCTTTCTTGCCTTGATCAGATTCTTGAGCACCATGTTTCAGGCCGGCCGCCATACGGCGCGCCAGCAACGGTCCTGGTCGTTAGTTCTGGTCAATACGCTGGTCAACAAGCGGGTCGATACGCCTCGTCGACGAGCGACAAAGCGTCCCAACGAAAAAGGGACGGCACCGCCGTCCCTTGGAGACCCAACGCGCACGCGTCCTGCGAGTCGAAGAAACTGAACCGGCGCTTCGCTGTGTAGCAGGCAGCGAAGCGCCATCGCCGATTACAGCGAGTAGTACAGTTCGAACTCGACCGGGTGCGTGGTCATACGCACGCGTTGCAGTTCGCTTTCCTTCAGCGCGAGGTACGCGTCGATCATGCCGTCGGTGAACACGCCACCGCGCGTCAGGAACTCGCGATCCTTGTCGAGCGCTTCGAGAGCCTGGTCGAGGCCGGCGCAGACGGTCGGGATCTTTGCATCCTCTTCCGGCGGCAGGTCGTACAGGTTCTTGTCAGCGGCTTCGCCCGGATGGATCTTGTTCTGCACGCCGTCCAGACCTGCCATCATCAGTGCCGAGAAGCACAGGTACGGGTTGGCGAGCGGATCCGGGAAGCGCGTTTCGATACGGCGACCCTTCGGGTTCGAAACGTGCGGAATACGGATCGATGCCGAACGGTTGCGTGCCGAGTAAGCGAGCTTGACCGGCGCTTCGAAGTGCGGCACGAGACGCTTGTACGAGTTCGTACCCGGGTTCGTGATGGCGTTCAGCGCGCGAGCGTGCTTGATGATGCCGCCGATGTAGAACAGCGCGAATTCCGACAGGCCAGCGTAGCCGTTACCCGCGAACAGGTTCTGGCCGTCCTTCCAGATCGACTGGTGAACGTGCATGCCCGAACCGTTGTCGCCGACGACCGGCTTCGGCATGAACGTCGCCGTCTTGCCGTACGTGTGCGCCACGTTGTGGACGATGTACTTCAGTTGCTGCGTCCAGTCCGCGCGCTGAACCAGCGTCGAGAACTTCGTGCCGATTTCGTTCTGGCCCTGGCCCGCCACTTCGTGGTGGTGCACTTCGACCGGAATGCCGATCTGCTCGAGCAGCAGACACATTTCCGAGCGGATGTCCTGGAACGTGTCGACCGGTGCGACCGGGAAGTAGCCGCCCTTCGTGCCCGGACGGTGACCCGTGTTGCCGCCTTCGATTTCGCGGCCCGACGACCACGGTGCTTCATCCGAGCCGATCTTCACGAAGCAGCCCGACTGATCCGTGTTCCACTGGACCGAATCGAAAATGAAGAATTCCGGCTCCGGACCGAAGAAGGCGGTGTCGCCTAGGCCCGTGCTCTTCAGGTACGCTTCAGCGCGCTTGGCGAGCGAACGCGGGTCGCGCTCGTAGCCCTTGCCGTCGGCCGGCTCGACCACGTCGCAGGTCAGCACGAGCGTCGATTCTTCGTAGAACGGGTCGATGAAGGCCGTGTTCGGGTCCGGCACGAGCAGCATGTCCGAGGCTTCGATGCCCTTCCAGCCGGCGATCGACGAACCGTCAAACGCATGACCCGACTCGAACTTGTCTTCGTCGAATGCCGACATCGGAACCGAAACGTGCTGCTCCTTGCCGCGCGTGTCCGTGAAGCGGAAGTCGACAAACTTGACGTCTTCGTCCTTGACGAGTTGCATGACGTCGGCCACGGATTTACTCATAACCTATTCTCCTGATTAACGATTTCGGCGAACGCTGCCGCCGTCCCAATCTTGTTGATCCCCCGCCGGCCGCCTCCTTCCCGGGTCTGTCCTGCTGACCCCGATTGGCCGGCTGCGAATCGATCGAGATGTATAAAGCAGCTTCCGTGCCATGCATGCGCCAACGTGGCGCAAATCCCTTTCGCGACACGCACTTGGAGTCAAAAATCGTGCGCCGCGCTTTTATGGAGCCGCCAGTGTGGCGGCTCATCGGCACCAAATTCGTGCAATCCCAAATTTGGCGCGCGAATCTCTCTTCATTATGGTGCAAAACATCTCGCATGCACCATTTCAATGCATCCCGCCCTTTATGCCACGCAGAACATCGCTTACGCCCGGTTTCACAGTGCCGGGATCGTCCTGCCCGCTCCGTCCCCACGCGCTAGAATGGTTTTTTGGTCCAACGCGAAACAGGAGATCCGTTGTCATGAGTACGCTCGAACAGTTGTACGCCCAGGCCGAGAAACGCCGCGTCGAGAACCAGTTGCCCTACGCGGGCGCGGTGTCGCCCGCAGAGGCATTCGAGCTTCTGCAGCTCGACCCGCGTGCGCGCCTCGTCGACGTGCGCACGCGCGCCGAACTCGACTGGGTCGGCCGTCCCGTCGTGGGCGACGGCCAGTATTCGCACGTCGAATGGACCCGCTATCCGGGCGGCGTGCCCAACGCCGAGTTCCTCAGCCAGCTCAAGAGCGCCGTGGAAGCCGACGCGCCAGTGCTGTTCCTGTGCCGCAGCGCCGCGCGCTCCAAGCTCGCTGCCATCGAGGCCGCCAAGGCCGGCTTCACGAAGGCCTATGACCTGCTCGAAGGCTTCGAAGGCGACAAGGACGGCCAGGGGCATCGCAAGACCGTCACCGGCTGGTGCTTCCGCGGCCTGCCGTGGATCGGCGCCTGACACCGCCCCGCTCCAGCCCAACGGGCCACTCTGAGCGCCCCGTGTGACACGCCGATGATGCGCCGCCGGCCCTCGAGCCGCACGCCCTCCTCGCGCTGAATCAAAAACCGGCGCGCGGCCCGCTGCGGCGCTCGCGATCGGGCGCCCCCTCGCCCGGCGCCGCCGGCTCGACCACATCGCCACCCAGTTCGTGCACGCCTTCGCGCAGCTTCACGAAGGCGGCCACCACGGCCTCGGGCTCGCCCTTCACGCCCAGATCGATGTGCCGGCGCGCATAAATGCCGCCGCGCTCCGTATCGCCCACGCTCGGCAGGCTGAACACCCGCACGCCAGGAAAATCGCGCTCGATGCGCACCATGAGCGGCGTGAGCGTCGACTCCGGCAGCTCGAACACGAGCAGCGACTTCTCGGCGTGCGGCGTCTGGTGATGCAGATGCGCATACTTCGTGTCGAGCACCCACTCGATCATCGGCCAGGCCATCACGGGGAAACCGGGCACGAAGTAATGATCGCGAATCGAAAAGCCCGGAATCTTGTTGTAGCCGTTCGGGATGATCTCGCAGCCCTGCGGGAACGTGCCCATCTGGAAGCGGTGCAGATTCTCGGGCGACTGGTAGTTCACGGGATCGGCGCCGGTGTGCATGTCACGGATGCGCTCGCGGATCGCCACCTCGGCGTCAGGGTGCAACGCGAGCGGCACGCCCAGCGCCGCCGCCGCGCACTGGCGCGTGTGGTCGTCCGGCGTCGCGCCGATGCCGCCCGTCGAGAACACGATGTCGCCCGAAGCGAACGAGCGCCGCAGCGTCTCGGTGATGCGCTCGGGGTCGTCGCCCACGTACTGGGCCCACTCGAGCGAGAGGCCGCGCGCGCCGAGCAGTTCGATGACCTTCGGCAGATGCTTGTCGGAGCGGCGCCCCGAGAGAATCTCGTCGCCGATGATGATGACGCCAAATGCCATGGGTCGCCTCGTTGATTGTCTTGATGATTGAGCGTTAGTGCACGATCGTCACGTCGCCGGACGCCTGCTGCACTTCGTGCGCGCGCATGCGCTGCAGCGCGCGCAGGCAGTAGTGCCCGAACCAGAGCGCCGTGAACACCAGAATGAATGCGTAGATCCAGATCGTCACCGCCGCCAGCACCGGGAAGAACAGCAGCAGCCACGCGGACACGGCCCAGATCGCCGTGGGCAGCGAGCCGAGCAGCCCGCTCACCACGCCGATCACGAGCAGCGGCAGGCGGTGGCTGCGCACCAGCGCGCGGCGCTCCTCGACGCTTGCGTGCAGCGCGAGCGCATCGTAGGTCATCACCCGATACGTGAGCCAGCCCCACAACAGCGGCGGAATCAGCGCGAAGAACGGCGGAATGAGCCACAGCGGCAGCGTCACGATCATCACGATCAGGCAGACCAGGGTCGTGACGAGCGAATAGAACAGGCTGCCGTACCAACTGCCGCCGTGCCGCATCTCGAGCATCCCGTACTGGCGCTTCGACAGATGGCGGATCACGCGCGGCATCGAAATCGCGACGATCAGCAGCAGCACCGTGATCACGATGAGCGGAATCGTCAGGATGATGACGAGAAACGGCGCGATCGTCGCGCGCAGCCAGCCGAAGCCGAGCGCGTCGAACAGATGATAGAGGTAGGCCGTCGAGGACCAGTTCGCGAGCGCGCCGCGCATCAGGTCGAGCAGCGGCTGCCAGAACACGTAGAGCACAGCGCCCCACACCGCCGCCGCCACGAGAAATGGCACGAAGGTGAGCAGCAGCATGGCGGGATGGAACACGCTCGCGAGCGCGCGTCCGAACGAGCGCAACAGGTCATTCATGCGAGCGGAATACGGCGAAAAGGACGGGTGGAGAACACAGTGTCGGCGAAATCGGTGCGACCAAGCCGACAGCATAAACCACCGCGCGCATGGCGGGTAAGACGGGTGCGAGGAAGCGTGAGGACGCCGCGCCGGCCGCTCAGGTCACGGTGGCGTCGTCGCGCGCCTCGGCAGGCGCGGCGGTGGCGGCGCGGGCGCGCGAACGCAGGCGCCGCGCGATGCGGCCGAACGCATAACCCTGCTGCGCCCAGAAGCCCTCGCCATAGCTCACGCCTTCGAGCTGGTCGCGAATGCCCGTGGGCTCGATCTCGCGATTGAACGACGCGCTGCCGAACAGCATGTCCCACCAGGGGAACAGCACGCCGAAGTTGCAGCCATAGTGGGTGCCTTCGTGGCCGTAGCCGATGGCGTGATGGCGGCGGTGAAAGCGCGGGCTCACCAGCAGCCGCTCGCCGAGCCAGCCGAAATGCACGCGGATATTGGCATGCTGCACGCTCTGCACGAAGTTCGTGAGCGCGACGAGCACCACGAATTGCGCGGGCGGCACGCCGATGACGAGCGCCACGGCGGCGAACATGCACGACTGGCCGATCACGTCGAGCAGGTGGTTGCGGTCATCGCACCAGAGCGACATCTTGCGCTGGCTGTGATGCACGGCATGCAGCTCCCACCAGACGCCGTAGCGATGCGAAAGCCGGTGATACCAGTAGCTGAAGAAGTCGAGCACCACGAGGTAGATCGCGAACGCCACGAGCGGCTGCGTGGTCACGCCCGGCCAGAGATTGTCGAGGTCCACCGTCTTCGCGCCCATGAGCCGCAGCGCGCCCTGCGCACGGTCGAAGAACGGCTGCATCGTAAAGAAGAACAGCAGGTTCAGAATGCCGAGGCGCGTGACCCACGTGTAGAGCGCATCGACGCCCACGCCCTTGCGGTCGCGCCACTTCTCCGCGGGCACGAGCGCTTCGAGCGGGCGCAGCAGCGCGTACATCAGGCCCACTTCGAGCAGGCCCACGATCACCCAGTACAGCGCGTCGTAGGTGTCTTCGTCCACGTTCATCATGCCGATGCGGAAGAGCAGCGGCTGAATGACGTCGATGTAGAGGAGCGTTTGCAGCCAGGAGACGAGGTCGTCTGCCGACGCGACCACGGACTGCCCCGCGTGCGCGACGACGGCCAGCAACGACGCCACCATATCCATGCGCGCGCCCCGCTGCCTTAAGCCCCGTTCGGCGCCGTGACGGGCGCGCGATCGTAGAAGTAGATGCCATGCGGCGAGCGGCCCACGGCGATGGTCTTGATGAGCTTCCTCGTTTGCATGTCGATGAGGCCGATGTGCTTCGCGAAACGGAACGTCACCCACAGGTAGCGCTTGTCGGCGGTCAGCTCCATGTCGTCGGGGCCGGGCATCAGGCCGCTGATCTCGCCGGTCTTTTCGAGCGTGTCCTCGTCGATGATGCTGATGACGTTCGCCACGCGGCTCGACACCAGCACGTGGTGGCCGTCGACGAGCGAGCGGAAGTTGTGCGCGGCCTTGCCCACCTGGATCGTCTTGACGATCTTCTGGTTGCGCCAGTCCACCACCGCCACGTAGTCGGCGCCCGTCATGCCGACGAGCAGGTACTTGTCGCCGGGCGTGAGCCACAGGCCAGCCGGTGCGGCGCCGACCTTCATCTTCCAGAGCACCTTCTGCGTCGGCAGATCGACCGCGGCGATTTCGCCCGACACCTGCAGCGAAACGAACACGGTGCGGCTGTCGTTCGTGAACGCCAGGTGGCTCGGCATGGCCGAGAGCGGCAGGCGTTTGGCGAGCGTGATGTTGCTGCCGCCCGCGTAGTTGTAGATGTCGAGGCGGTCGAGGCGCAGGCCCGTGGTCACGAACCACTTGCGGTCGGGCGAGAAGCCGAGCTGGTACGGGTCTTCGACGTTTTCGACCCAGCGCTGCGGCTTGCCGGTTTTCGGATCGACGAACAGGAGGTTGTTCGACACCGAGTTCGCGACGATCAGCGAGGTGTTGTCCGGCGTGGGAAAGAGGTGATGCGGTTCCTTGCCCGTGGGCACGGTGCCGACGACTTCGTGCGTCTTGTCGTCGATGAGGCTCAGCGTGGCTTCGCCCGAATTCAGGACGATGATGTTGTTCGCGTAAGCGGCCGTGGAGGCAAAGGTGGCAACCGTCGCTGCGCAGGCGAGCGCAAACATTGCGGCCTTGGCGGCGACGCGGCTAAAAGTGTTGTTGTTCGGCATGAAGAATCGTTCCCGGGCAGATTCGTGATTGTAGAACGTCTACCCGCACGCAAGGTTGACGTAGGGCCCTTGAAATATGCAAGGGGCGCAATCAAGCGCCCCTTTTTCGAACCATTCGTACAACTGTTATGGCCCGCAATGCGCTTTATCGCTGCATCGATTCCCATACCTTGTGGAGGCGCTTGACCGAGACCGGCATCGGCGTGCGCAATTCCTGCGCGAAGAGCGAGATGCGCAGCTCTTCGAGCAGCCAGCGGAACTCCGAAAGACGCGGATCGAACACGCCGCCGCGCTGCGAGAGCGCGCGCTGATACTGCTGCGCGAGCGGCTGGAATTCGGCGGCCTGACGCGCGTCGCGTGCGGGGTCCGCGCGCAGCTTGTCAATGCGCAGCGCGACGCCCTTCAGGTAGCGCGGGAAATGCACGAGCTGCGCATAGGGCGTCTCCAGAATGAAGCGCTTGCTGATGAGCGCGTCGACCTGCGCCTGCATGTCCGCTGCGGGCGCGCCAAAGGCCTTGGCCTGCACGAGCTTCTTGGCCAGCGACGCATATTCGGCAAGGATCTGCCCCACCAGACGCGCGATTTCCTGCGCGAGCAGCGAGAGACGTCCGCGGCCTTCGTCCTTGCGTGCGTGGAAGCTCGCGTCGTCGTCGGGCAGCGGGTCTTGCAGGCAGGCGCGGTCGAGCGCGAGTTCGACCAGCTGGTCGCGCAGCTCCTCCTGCGTGGCGCGCGCCATGAACTGCATCGCCATCTCGCGCAGACCCGGCAGGTTCTTCTCCAGGTAGCGGATCGGCTCGCGCAGCTGAAGCGCGAAGAGCCGCCGCAGCCCCGCACGATGGATGCGCGCGGCCTCCTCCGGCGAATCGAACACTTCGACGTCGCAATGCGTGCCCCGATCGACGAGCGCCGGATAGCCGAACAGCGTCTGTCCGCCGCGGCGGATTTCCAGCAGCTCGGGCAGCTTGCCGAAATTCCACGTCGTGAGGTTTTCGTAGAGCGCCGTGGCAGGCGCGGCGGCGCCCGGCGAGGGTGTGTGCGGCGCATTGCTCTTCTGCGGCGCGTTGCCGGTCGCATCGCGCTCGACCTGAGCGTTCTGCGGTGCCTCACCGCCCTGCGCGCGCGTTTCCAGCGCCGCGAGCGCCGTCGCGCTCGCGAGCTTCTGGAATTGCTGCTGCGCCTGCGCGCCGAGTTCCGCGCGCAGTTGGGCGAGGTTGCGGCCCATCGCGAGCTGGCGACCGTGCTCGTCGATCACCTTGAAGTTCATGAAGAGGTGCGCGGGCAGCGTTTCCAGCTTGAAGTCGGCTGACTTCAGGGCGATCTGCTTTTGCTCACGCACGTCGGCAATCAGCGCTTCCATGAGCCCGCCCGCGCCGAACCGCTCGCCGCCCACGCGCTCCACGAAGCCGGCCGCGTATTCGGGCAGCGGCACGCAGTGGCGGCGCAGCTTCTGCGGCAGCGACTTCAGCAGCAGTTGCGCCTTCTCCTTGAGCATGCCCGGCACGAGCCATTCGCAGCGGCGCGCATCGACCTGGTTGAGCGCGTAGAGCGGCACCGCGAGCGTCACGCCGTCGCGCGGCGAGCCCGGCTCGAAGTGATACGTGAGCGCCATCGCCACGCCCGACATCGTCATGCGCTTCGGGAACAGCTCCGTCGTCACGCCCGCCGCTTCGTGGCGCATCAGGTCGTCGCGAGAGAGATACAGCAGACGCAGCTTGTCCTCGGGCTCGCCGCCGTTCCTCACCTCGTCGCGATACCAGCGCTCGAACGCCGCGCCCGAGTAAATGCCTTCGGGAATCGCCTGATCGTAGAAGCCGTAGATCAGTTCGTCGTCGACCAGCACGTCCTGGCGGCGCGACTTGTGTTCCAGTTGCTCGATATCGGCGAGCAGCTTGCGGTTGTGCGCGAAGAACGCGAACTTCGTGTCGAACTCGCCTTCGACGAGCGCGCCGCGAATGAAGAGTTCGCGCGCACGCGCCGCGTCCTGCCTGCCGAACGCCACGCGCCGGCGTTGATAGACCGGCAGGCCGTACAGCACGCCGCGCTCGAACGCGCTCACCTGCGCCGCGCGTTTTTCCCAATGCGGCTCGGAGAGCGATGTCTTCAGCAAATGCGCGCCGACCTTCTCGAGCCACTCGGGTTCGATCTTCGCGATGCAGCGCGCGTAGAGGCGGCTCGTCTCGACGAGTTCCGCGGCCACCACCCAGCGCCCCGCCTTCTTCACGAGCGCCGAGCCCGGCCACAGATGGAACTTGATGCCCCGCGCGCCGAGGTAGTGCGGCTCGTCGTCGGCCTTCAGGCCGATATTGCCGAGCAGGCCCGTGAGCAGCGCGTGATGGATCTGCTCGTAGGTTGCATCGGCTTCGTTGATGCGCCAGCCATGCTCGCGCACCACCGTCAGCAATTGCGAATGCACGTCGCGCCACTCGCGCAGACGCAAGTGGGACAGGAAATTCGCGCGGCACGCATCGAGCAGCTGGCGGTTGGACTTCTTGTGCGCGACGGCCTCTTCGAACCAGCCCCAGATCTTGAGCCACTGGAGAAACTCGGAGCGCTCGTCGGCAAAACGGCGATGCGCCTGATCCGCCTGCTCCTGCGCCTCGATCGGCCGGTCGCGCGGATCCTGCACCGACAGCGCGCTCGCGATGATGAGCACTTCGCGCAGCGCCTGCTCGTCGCGTGCGCCGAGAATCATGCGGCCCACGCGCGGATCGAGCGGCAGGCGCGCGAGTTCGCGGCCGAGCGGCGTGAGCGCGTTGTCGTCGTCCACGGCGCCGAGTTCGTTGAGCAGCTGGTAGCCGTCGGCGATCGCGCGGCCCGGCGGCGGCTCGATGAACGGGAACGTCTCGATCGCCGTGAGATGCAGCGATTTCATGCGCAGAATCACGGCGGCGAGCGACGAGCGCAGGATTTCCGGATCGGAAAAGCGCGGCCGTGCGATGAAATCCGCTTCCTCATAAAGCCGGATGCAGATGCCGTCCGCGACGCGTCCGCAACGGCCCGCGCGCTGGTTCGCCGCCGCCTGCGCAATCGACTCGATCTGCAGCTGCTCGACCTTGTTGCGATACGAATAGCGCTTCACGCGCGCGAGGCCCGTATCGACCACGTAGCGGATGCCCGGCACCGTGAGCGACGTTTCGGCCACATTGGTCGCGAGCACGATGCGGCGCGCGTTCGACGGCTTGAAGACGCGCTCCTGCTCCTGCGCGGACAGCCGCGCGAACAGCGGCAGGATTTCCGTGTGCGGCGGATGATGCTTGCGCAGCGCTTCGGCGGCGTCGCGAATCTCGCGCTCGCCGGGCAGGAACACGAGCACGTCGCCGGAGCCTTCGCGGCAGAGTTCGTCGACCGCATCGACGATGGCTTCCATCAGGTCGCGATCGGTGTCGCGTTGCGACTTCGCACCTTTTTCGCGGCCCGTCGTGCCCTGCGCGTTCTTCACCGCCGGACTGTCTTCCTGCACCGGCCGATAGCGCACTTCGACGGGATACAGCCGGCCGCTCACCTCGATCACCGGCGCGGGCTTTTCCTCGCTGCCGAAGTGGCGCGCGAAGCGATCGGCGTCGATGGTCGCCGACGTCACGATCAGCTTGAGGTCGGGCCGGCGCGGCAGAATCTCCTTCAGATAGCCGAGCAGGAAGTCGATGTTCAGGCTGCGCTCGTGCGCCTCGTCGATGATGATCGTGTCGTAGGCCTTGAGCAGCGGATCGGTTTGCGTCTCCGCGAGCAAAATGCCGTCGGTCATGAGCTTGACCGAGGCGCCCGGCGAGAGATTGTCGGTGAAGCGCACCTTGTAGCCGACCACTTCGCCGAACGGCGTATTGAGTTCGTCGGCGATGCGCCGCGCCGTGGCCGAAGCCGCGATCCGGCGCGGCTGCGTATGGCCGATCAAACCCGTACCGCCCGCGCCGAAGCCGCGGCCCAACGCGAGCGCGATCTTCGGCAACTGCGTGGTCTTGCCCGAGCCCGTTTCGCCGCTCACGATCACGACCTGATTCTGTGCAATCGCACGCGCGATTTCTTCGCGGCGGCAGGAGACCGGCAGCGCTTCGGGGAACGTGATCGGCGGGACCTTGTTCGGCTCGACGTTCGTGCGTGGTGCACGCTCCTGGCGTTCGGCGCGCGACGGGCGTTCACGTTCGCGTTCACTGCCTTGGCGCGGCGCGTGTTCTGACTTCGGCTTCGCGGGTCGATGCTGATTCGGCGGGTTCTGCGGTTTCGCCTGCTTCGGAGGTTGCTGCGCGCGCGGCGGTTGATTGCGCGGCGCCTCCGCGCGCGCGCCGTGCGATTCGCTCGGGCGATCTCGTGACTCGTTGCGCTGCGCCGGGCGTCGATCGTCGCGTGGCTTGCCCGGCTGCGCGGCGCCGCGCTGTGTGCGCGGTTCGTCTCGCGATGGCAATTGTGACTGCGTCTGCGACGCTGCCTTCGTTTCGCTTACCTGCTCGGCGCGCTGATCCGGGCGCTGCTCCGCGCTCGGCGGCGTCTGCTGTTGCGCCTGTGGTTGCTTCTGCTCCGCACGCTTGTCCTGCACGCGCGCACCGCCCAGCGCGCCGCCGCCCATCAGCGCGGCAAGCTTGTCCGTCGACGCGAGTTTTTGCCCGTCGCCATACTTCTGCGCCGCGCTTTTCGCTTTCGCGCCGTCCTGCGCCGTTTCCTTCCCGGCCGGGGTGTTGCTGCCCTGCGCCGAGGCAGGTCTTTTGGGTACATTCGACATGGGGGCGCATTATAATCCCGGGCATGAATTCCCAAACCGACCTCGTCCCCGCCACCGCCAGCGCGCCGGCCTCCGCCGCCGCTGCGGATTCCGACTCGCAGATCATGGCGCAGCACGCGCAGTTCGTCGACTGGATGCGATCGGTCGCGCCCTACATCCACGCGTTCCAGGGCAAGACTTTCGTCGTCGGTTTCGGCGGCGAGGTCGTGCACCAGAACCTGCTCAACGCGCTCGTCGCCGACATCGCGCTCCTGCAGGCCATGGGCATCCAGATCGTGCTCGTGCACGGTTCGCGCCCGCAGGTCGAGGAGCAGATGAGCCTGCACGGCGTCGAGTCCGAGTTCTCGCACGGCATGCGCATCACCAATGCCCGCGCGCTCGAATCGGCGAAGGAAGCGGCCGGTGAAGTGCGTCTCGACATCGAGGCCGCGATCAGCCAGGGTCTGCCGAACACGCCGATGGCGCACGCTCACATCAGCGTGGTGTCGGGCAACTTCGTGACGGCGCGGCCGGTCGGCATTCTCGACGGCGTGGACTTCCAGCACACGGGCGTGGTGCGCAAGATCGACGCCGATTCGATCCGCCACTCGCTCGCGAGCCGCAAGCTCGTGCTGCTTTCGCCGCTCGGTTTTTCGCCCACGGGCGAGGCGTTCAATCTGTCGATGGAAGACGTCGCGTCGGCGGCGGCCATCGCGCTGCGCGCCGACAAGATCATTTTCCTCACGGAAACGCAGGGCCTGATCGACGAGGAAGGCGAGCTGATCCGCGAAATGTCGCTCGACGACGCCTACAAGCTGCAGGAAGGCGGCACCGTGCTCGGCGACGAGGGCTTCTACCTGAAGCACTCCATTCGCGCCTGCCGCGGCGGCGTGGGCCGCGCGCACATCATTCCCTACGCGCTCGACGGCAGCGTGCTGCTCGAACTGTTCCTGCACGACGGCGTGGGCACCATGATCTCGTACGAGAATCTGGAGAGCCTGCGCGAAGCCACGCCTGACGACGTCGGCGGCATTCTCACGCTGATCGAGCCGCTCGAAACCGACGGCACGCTCGTGCGGCGCGGGCGTCACCAGATCGAGCGCGACATCGACCACTTCTCGGTGATCGAGCACGATGGCGTGCTGTTCGGCTGCGCGGCGCTCTACGCGTATTCGCAGGAGCGCATCGGCGAAATGGCGTGCCTCACGGTCTCGCCCGAAGCACAGGGCTCCGGCGACGGCGAACGCCTCTTGCGCCGCATCGAGCAGCGTGCACGGGCACGCGGCCTCACGCGCATTTTCGTGCTCACCACGCGCACCGAACACTGGTTCCTGAAGCGCGGCTTCGTCAAGGCAACGGTCGACGACCTGCCCGAAGACCGCCGCCGCCTCTATAACTGGCAGCGCAAATCGCTCGTGCTGATGAAACAGCTCTGAGCGCGCCGCCACCCACACATACGACTACAGGAGAAGCACAGCATGGCCCGTATGATCCAATGCGCGAAGCTCGGCAAGGAAGCCGAAGGCCTCGACTTTCCGCCGCTGCCGGGTGAGCTCGGCAAGCGCATCTACGAAAACGTCTCGAAAGAGGCATGGCAGCAGTGGCTCAAGCAGCAGACCATGCTCATCAACGAGAATCGCCTGAACATGGCCGATCCGCGCGCGCGCCAGTACCTGATGAAGCAGACCGAGAAGTTCTTCTTCGGCGAAGGCGCCGACCAGGCTTCGGGCTACGTGCCGCCGACCGAAGGCTAAGGCCTTCCGCTGCGCACCGGGATCTGTCCCTGAGCGCACGAACACAGCAGATCGCCCCGCAAAAACCGCGCCCCCGGCGCGGTTTTTTTATGCGCTTCATGCGCTTTCCAGGGCGCGGAAACGGTTCCATCGAAACGAAGCAATCCCCCGCCCCATGGGGCTTCCAGCCCGCGCACCGAATCCCCGCAGATGCCGGGGTTTGCGTGATCTTCCGTTATCGTGCTAACATGTGGGCTCGTTCAACAGGCATTAGCCATCAATTGCATTCGGCAGGCGGCCCAAGCGGCACCCCGGCACCCAAAACGCCACTATCCCGAATGCGCATATGACAAAAGGAACGCACCGCCACGCGGGCTTCTTTTTCGTTTCAGCGGCGTTTGACCAGGCAACCCGAGGTACCTCGTGCCGGTCCAGCGTCCTCATGCGACCTGCCCCCCATCCACGGCCACGCAGGCGCAACGTTAAACACAATTTGTCCGAGTGTCGTTTCGCGACACTTCAGCATTGCTTTCGTGCGCCGCTCGCCTTGTGCGATGCACCATCGGCCCGCCCTCGTCCTTGACGCAACGTGGCGTGCCGTGCGCGAATTGTCGCCGCTATCGCGAAACGGTACTCTCCGGCAACCGTGGCGGGCCCACGTGGGTTCGTCGCAGTCATTGGAGATGCAGACCTTGACCGCTTCCACTTCCGGCGCGTCGGCCCAGACCGACCTCACCCTCGACGACATCACGATCGTCGATAAAAGCCTTCTCAAACGCGCCGTCGGCGCCATGGCACTCGGCAATGCCATGGAATGGTTCGACTTCGGCGTGTACAGCTACATCGCCGTCACGCTCGGCCAGGTGTTCTTCCCGTCGAGCAGCCCTTCGGCGCAGCTCATCGCCACGTTCGGCACGTTCGCGGCCGCGTTCCTCGTGCGCCCGATCGGCGGCATGGTGTTCGGGCCGCTCGGCGACCGCATCGGCCGCCAGCGCGTGCTCGCGATGACGATGATCATGATGGCCTGCGGCACCTTCGCCATCGGCCTGATTCCCTCGTACAAGTCGATCGGCATTGCCGCGCCGGCGCTGCTGCTCGTGGCGCGTCTGGTTCAGGGCTTCTCGACCGGCGGCGAATACGGCGGCGCGGCGACCTTCATCGCCGAATTCGCCACCGACAAGCGCCGCGGCTTCATGGGCAGCTTCCTCGAGTTCGGCACGCTGATCGGCTATGTGTTCGGCGCGGGCACGGTTGCCGTGCTGACCGCCGTGCTCTCGCACCAGCAGCTGCTCGACTGGGGCTGGCGCGTGCCGTTCATGATCGCGGGCCCGCTCGGCCTCGTGGGCCTCTATATCCGCATGAAGCTCGAGGAAACGCCCGCGTTCAAGCGCGAAGCGGAACTGCGCGAAGCCGAAGAGCACACGCGCCCGAAGCTCACGCTGCATTCGCTCCTCACGCAGCATCTGCGCCCGTTCCTGCTGTGCGTGGGTCTCGTGCTGATCTTCAACGTGACCGACTACATGGCGCTGTCGTACCTGCCGAGCTACCTCTCGGCGACGCTGCACTTCAACGAGACGCACGGCCTCTTCCTCGTGCTGATCGTGATGGTGCTGATGATGCCGATGACGCTCGCGTTCGGCCGCCTGTCCGACGCCGTGGGCCGCAAGCCCGTGATGCTCGCGGGCTGCGTGGGCCTGATCCTGCTGTCGATCCCCTCGCTCACGCTGATCCAGACGGGCGCGCTCGTGCCGGTGTTTTTCGGCCTCCTGATTCTCGGCGCGCTGCTCTCGTGCTTCACGGGCGTGATGCCCTCGGCGCTGCCGGCGCTGTTCCCGACCGCGATCCGCTATGGCGCGCTCGCCATCGGCTTCAACGTCTCGGTGTCGCTGTTCGGCGGGACCACGCCGCTCGTGGCGGCATGGCTCGTCGAGCACACGCAGAATCTCATGATGCCCGCGTACTACCTGATGGGCGCGGCGGTGATCGGCATCGTCTCGGTGCTGGCGCTGCATGAAACGGCGCGCCGCCCGCTGCCGGGCTCGGCGCCGAGCGTGAGCACCAAGGCGGAAGCGCACGCGGTGCTGCGCGGGGTGCGACTCGCGCGCGAACTCGACGAGGAATACGCCGTCGCCAACGCCGTGCGCGCCTGATACGGCACCACTGAAACGCAAAAAGGCCAGCTTCGTGCTGGCCTTTTTCTTGCGCGCGCTGAGTGCTATTCGACGAGCTTGACGTGTTCGACGTCCAGTGCGCCCTTGCTGCCGATCGTCAGCATCGCCGCCGAGATCGGCAACTTGAAGCGGCGCGGCCCCGCGCTGCCGGGGTTCACGTACAGCACGCCCTCGCGCGTTTCGAGCGCGGGTTTGTGCGAATGCCCGCTCACGACCACGGCAATGCCATCGGCTGCGGGATCGCCCTGCAGGTCGGGCAATTCGTGGACCACGGCAAGCCGGACCCCAGCCAGCGCGACGGTGGTCTGCACCGGCAACGCCTCGGCCCACGCGCCATGATCGTTGTTGCCGCGCACGGCGGTGAGCGGCGCGATGGCCGCGAGCGTGTCGAGCACGCGCTGATCGCAGATGTCGCCCGCATGCACGATGGCGTCCGCGCCCTCGACGAAGGCGAGCAGTTCCGGACGCAGCAGATTGTGCGTGTCGGACACCAGGGCAATACGTAGCGGAGGTAGCGGATGTTTCGCGGACATGGCGTTGCGTTTCGGTTGCATCCTGCCGATTATCGCCGCGCTCACGCCTCGCCGTCGCCTTCCTCAGGCGCTGCGCCGATATACACCGCGAGCCACACGCTCGGCACGGTCGGATCGGTCCACGACACGCGATGACGGCGATGCGCCGGGATGTGCACGTAGTCGCCCGGCAGCAGGCGTCGCGGCGGCTGTGCCGGGTCCTCGAATTCCAGCGTCGCCGCGCCGGCAAGAAGCGCCACCCATTCCTCGCGCGCGTCGTCGTACCAGAAGCCCGGCGGGCTCGCCTGCCCCGTGGAGACGATGCGCTCGATCAGCACCCCGTCACGCGAAACGAGCGTGTCGAAGCGCTCTTCCTCGGCGTTTGCGTCGATGCCTGCGAAGAGATTCCCAAATGCAACCGTGTTCGGTTCGTTCATGCCAATGCGCTCATTCAAGAGGTTTCAGGCCGTCGAGCAAGGTTGGCACCAGCTCGCTCACGGTCGGGTGGATGTGCATCGCGTATTGCAGCGTCGTGTACGGCGCGTCGGCCGTCATCGTATCGATGAACGTGTGGATCGCCTCGTCGCCCTCGATGCCGAAAATCGCCGCGCCGAGAATCCGTTGCGTCTGCGGGTCCACCAGCGCCTTCATGAAGCCGTCCGTCTCGCCGCGTTCGCGCGCGCGGCCCACACGCGACATCGGCATGGTGGCGATCAGCGCGGGATTGCCGCGCTCGCGTACTTCGCGCTCGCTCATGCCGACGCGCGCGAGCGGCGGATCGACGAACACCGCGTAGGCGGGAATGCGGGTGTCGGCGCTGCGCGCCTTCCCGTCCAGCAGATTCGCCGCGACGATCTGAAAGTCGTCGTATGAAGTGTGCGTGAACGCGCCGCGGCCGTTCACATCGCCAAGCGCCCAGATGCCCTGCACGTGCGTGCGCAATTGCCCGTCCACGGCGATGAGCCCGTGGGCGTCGCGCTCGATCCCGGCGGCGTCCAGCCCCAGATCGTCCGTGTTCGGCAGGCGCCCGGTCGCAAAGAGCAGATGCGAAACATCGAGCGGACCGCTGTCGAGCGCGATGCGCACGCCCACCTGGCCATCCAGCGGCGCAACGCTGCGCGGCTCGGCGCCGAAACGAAATTCCACGCCTTCGCGGGCGAGCACGTCCTGTACCGCGCGCGAATAATCCTCGTCCTCCCGCGCGAGCACGCGCTGCCCGCGCACGAGCACCGTGACGCGGCTGCCGAAGCGGCGGAACATCTGCGCGAATTCGAGCGCCACGTAGCTGCCGCCGCAGATCGCCAGATGCTCGGGTAGTTGCTCCAGCGCGAGCAGCGTCGAGTTGGTCTCGTAGCGAATCGTGTCGACGCCGGGAATGGCAGGAATCAGCGCGCGCGTGCCCGTGTTGATGAAGATCTCGGGCGCTTCGAGATCGACCTGCGCGCCGTCGTGCGCAGCCACGCGCACCGTGTGTGCGCCCGTGAAGCGCGCGTGCCCCTTGAACACGGTGACGTTCGGCGCATGGCGCAGCCACTGCTCGACGCCATCGCGCGACGCCCCGATGATGCGCTCCTTGCGCGCCTTCACGAACGCGAGATCGACGCGAACGTCGCCCGGCTGCGCGCCCTTGCCAATCTGCACGCCGAAGTCCGCCGCATGGCGCGCGACGTGCGCGGCACGCGCGCAGGCGACATACGCCTTGGTCGGCGTGCAGCCCACGTTCACGCAGGTCCCGCCGAATGACGCGCGCTCGATCACCGCGGTCTTGCGGCCGCTCTTGCCAAGCCGCACCGCGAGAGGCGGGCCGCTCTGCCCCGTGCCGATCACGATCGCATCGAAACGTTGTGCCATGCCGCTCTCCTTTGCCGTTGACGCGAGTTGAGCCGCGAGTCGCGAAAGGCGGCCGATCGCGCCATCTTACGCGCGACGAATGGCCATCGCCCGCAGCGTGATTCTGCGATTCGGGTACGCATCGGCGTGTCTTCCCAAGCGGAACGAGCGCGCAAAAAAAAGAGCCGCCTCGCACGTCGAGGCGGCTCACAGGGTGACGTCACAACAGCAAACGGGCGAAGCCGCTGCGCGTCAGGGGGATCGTGGAACGCCAGGCGCGCTTGCGTCGGGCGTTCGGTGAATCTGTGACTGGAGATTCAGTCGTTAGAGTTTGGGGAAGCTGACTGCGCGTGCAATCAGCACACAATCAGTGCACACAATCGGTGGCCGCGGATTCTCCGTGGCCCGCGTTCCAGAGTTCGCGCGAGCGCAGGAATGCGGCGCGCGCGCCGCGCGTCGCCATCATCAGTCCGACTTGCCCCATGTTGAAGTCGTGCGACACCATCAGCTGCATCAGGTCCACCATCGGCAGGACCAATGCTGGCTGATATAACTGTCGTTCGATAAAGGATTTCATGACCGCTCCCGCTGCATGCCCCGCGTCCTCCTGACGCAAGGTCATTCGATGGTTGTGATTGTAGGAATGCAGCGTGCGCTGATAAATGGGCCGCCAGCGAAGTCACTTGTCGAAAATCGCAAACAATCGACCCGAATGCGGATGCAGGGGGTGCGGCGGCGGGCCCACCGGGCCCGCCCGGCATCGCGCGCGGCCGCGCCACGCGGTGCTTTGCGCGAATCCCGGCCGTGCGGACGCGCTTCAGTCGAGCGGCGTGGCAACGAATTCCGGCAGCGTCTCGGCGCGTGTGGAAAGCGCGGCAATCGCCGGATATCGGGCGGGATCAGCGCAGCCGGGCAGCATGAACTGGTTGAAACGCCACGCAACGGCCGCGGTGATGTCGGCCTGGGTGATGCGGCCCGCGCACAGCCAGCCGTCGCGGCCCGCAACGAGTTGGTCGAGTACGGCCCAGGCCGCGTGCATCTGGGCGTTCACGCGTTCGAACCACGGCTCGTGCTGGCGCTCGGCGGGGCGCAACTGGCGTTCATAGACCTGCTGCACCGTCTTTTCCATGGCCGCGAGCGCGAAACCGTTCACGCGCAGCGCGAAGGTCCGCTCCTGGGTCTCCTCCGGCATGAGCCGCCGCGCGGCGGGCACTTTGCGGTCCAGACAGTCGAGGATCAGCGTCGAGTCGATCAACTGGGTGCCGTCGTCGTCGATGAAGGTCGGCGCCTTCACGACGGGATTGATCTGAGCAAATTCATCGTACTGCCGAAATACCGAAATGCTGCGGTGCTCGAACTCGAGCCCAAGCACATGGAGCGAAATCGCGACGCGACGCACATAGGGGGAGTCCATCATGCCGATCAACTGCATGGGTTCACCTCGCACAAAAAAAAGGGATCGGACGTCGATCTTGCAGGAAGCCCCACCGCATTTCAAGACACGTTGAGCCCACCCGGATCGGCGTCATGCCGACGCGGCGCGTTGTGCAAAAACACACCGTGTCGATGTGCCACGTCGGGCTCGCCGCACAACGGGGCTACATTTGTTAGCAGACGTCGAATCTGACGCGTCGCGGCATTGTTGCGACGCAGCGCCCCGCCCTGCGTACCGGCGCTTTTTTATCGTGCCGCGCTGCTCAAGGCGCAGCGGTGCGCGCGGTGCAAGCGCAGGACGCCGAAGCATCACGCAGACCGCATGAAAGCGGGTTTTTGCGCGCCACATGTGCTGCAGTGCATCGCCGGGAAACTCCTGGATTCGGACGCCGAACGGCTGAGATAGTCTCAATGCACAAGGAGACGAAATCATGAGACAGGCATTCAATGTTGGTGTTGTCATCGTCCTCGCCCTCCTCCTCGCGAATCGTGCCATGACACGTGTGCAGGCTCACGAGGCTGGCTCGCTCACCTGTGCCCAGGGCTCCGCACTCGTCAAGGCCGAAGCACTCGTGCGCGGATTCGGCGAACGCGGCGCGAGCGCCCAGAGCGAAAACTTCCTCTCTTCCTGTCTCGTTTCGGGCCAGGGTCAAGTCGGCGACCTGATCGCCCACGACTGAGCGCCCTGCGCGCCGCGACCGCCGAGGCGCATTTCGCGGCGCGGGCACCGTTCAACGGCGAGGCGCGTGGCACCAGGCTCGCTTGCGGCGCCCGGTGCGCGCTCGTGACGAACCTGCCCAATGCCGTACATCATCCAGGCCGGACAGGCTCACACGCCCGCCGCTGCGGACCACTGCGTCCGCGGCCGCCCCGATTACCGGCCCGAATTCAACGCCTGGCTGCGCATCGCACCCGGGCGTCGCCCCGGGCGCCTTTACCGGTAAATTCACGCGCTGCCTGCTGGAAACCGGCTCGCCCGTGGCCGCCATGTGGGCGAAGTTCGCCGCCACACTCCCCGAAATCGATACCCGCGCTGGGGCGGCTCGGTCGCTCCCGCCCGACGACGCCAGCGCCAAGGCGCACCGATGCGGGTTGCCAATGTCCCGGGTTGGCGGCGAGAATGCTCGCGGACCACGGAGAATCTATGAAAGGTTGCATCCTGTTGTTTGGAGTCAGCATGCTGGCGGCGTGCACATCGGTGACGGCCGTCAATTCGAGACAGGATGGCCATCTCACCGTCACGAGCCGCGCGCGCTGGGATCTGGTTTCGTGGAACCACGTGCGCGCAGCCGGGCTCAGCGAAGCCGAAGACTACTGCGAGAAACAGAAGAAGCAGTTGCACACGGTCGAGATCCACAGCGAAGGCCTGCGCGGCGTGACGTCCCAGACAGTAGAAGTCATCTTCGACTGCATCTGATGGGGGGCCGCACAGTCTTCTCGCTCATCCGCGCCAAACGGGCGTTGCAGCCCGTTAGCGCGCTGTTGCAGACGAAATTGCTCGCGATAGCGCAATAGTTTGTTGTCGTTCACCCTGATACTCAAAACGCATGACAGCGCTAAACTGACGATACATTTTGTTACGTTTAGGGCCGAGTCACATGTTGACCGCATTCTTCATCGCTTGCCCCTTCGGCATCGCAGCATTGTTCGGGTTCGCAAGGCTGATCAATCCGCTGACCGGGAAGATCGGTAATCGTTGAGTGCGCAAGCGCCTTCTTGCGGCGCAGCGCTCCACTGATCCTCGCGCCGTCATTCTGCGCGGCCGCTCCTGATTTTTCCCGCCCTCCGCCGTTTTTCCCTTCGCCGTATAAGCCAGATCCCTTCGTGCGCCCGCGCGGATTTAGCCATGCAAATGAAAAACCCGCGAAGCCTGAAGCTATCGCGGGTTTCGGGAATCCAGCGGAAATCGCTGGAACAACAACATCTGGTGCCGGGGACCGGACTCGAACCGGCAAGCCGTTAGGCGGCGGATTTTCGTCACACCACGTCTTTCGACGCCTCGCGTCCCGCCTGGACGCGCGTTCGTGCGCTGGACTATGCCTTCGCCGTCGCCCAGCGCAGCGTATCTCACGCCGCGCTCAGCCTTAGGCGCCCCCCGTCTAGTCTCTACACCTTCCTGATCGCCGCTTTGCGCGGCAGCCGGCTTGGCTCGGCGTTGCCTCGGCGCCTCGCGCGCAACGCGCTTCCAGGCCCAGGGGGTTCGCCGAATTTGAGGGGTTCTGCACCGGCCGTTTCCGGTCGGGCACTCAATCGTTTCTTAAGTCCGCTATGTTTACCAATTTCATCACCCCGGCAGGGCGGACGCGATTCTACCATTGCCCGGCGCGCGTCCCAAAGGCGTGACGGGGGACGGCACTCGTCATCTGCCGGTCATACGCGTTTTTCATAATCGGCCCCATCGAAAACGTTTACATAGGACGCCGGGGCCGCTCGCATGACACCAACCATCAAGGATGTCGCCGCACACGCCGGATTTTCGATCGCCACCGTGTCGCGCGCGATCAATGCGCCTCACACCGTCAACCCCGTCACGCTCGCGCGGGTGCGCGAAGCGATCGACGCGCTGAAGTTCCGCCCGAACCCGCTCGGCCGCCAGTTGCGCGGCGAGCGCACGCGTCTGATCGGCGTGGTGCTGCCCACGCTCGCCAATCCGGTGTTCGCCGAGTGCCTGCAAGGCATCGACGAACTTGCCGCTGCGCAGGGCTTTCGCCTTATGCTGATGACCACGCAGTACGACGCCGAACGCGAGCGCCATGCGATCGAGACGTTGCGCGCACAACGTGTCGAGGGCCTGATCCTGACCGTCGCCGACGCCGACACGCACCCGCTGCTCGACGAACTCGACGCGGACGGCCCGCTCTACGTGCTGATGCACAACGACACGAAGCGCCGCCCGTCGGTGTCGGTGGACAACCACCAGGCCGCCTGCGACGGCGTGCGCATGCTCATCGCGCACGGCCATCGCCGCATCCTCATGCTGGCCGGCACGCTGGCCGCCTCCGACCGCGCGCGCCAGCGCCATGCCGGCTATGCCCTCGCGATGCAGCAAGCCGGTCTCACGCCGGCGCCGGCCCTCGAAGTCGATTTCAACGCGCAAGAACTCGCGCCTTCGGTGCTCGCGCATCTGACGAGCGGGCCCGCGCGCCCCACGGCCCTGTTCTGCAGTAACGACCTGCTGGCCATGGTCGTGATGCGCGGACTGCGCCGCGCCCGCCTGCGCGTGCCGCAGGACATGTCGATTCTCGGCTTCGACGGCCTCGCGATGAGCGAACTGCTCGCGCCGCCGCTCGCGAGCATCGGCACGCCGAATCGCGACATCGGCTGCGAAGCGTGGCAATGCCTGATGGCGCGCATCGGCGGCCAGTACGCGGGGCCGCTCGCCAATACGCTGGCGCACACCTTGCGCACAGGCGGCACCATCGCGGCGATCGCGCACGCGCCGCTCGGCGCGCGTGGGAGCGCGATCGATCGAGACCTCGAACTCGGCGGCGCGCTCTCGTGAGTCAGTGGCACGTCTGAAGAACAAACTGAACCAGCCAAACAATCCGGGCCGTGCACGCACGCGGCCCTCATCCACCAGAACGCTCTCGCAACCGACCTGGAGACCTGCCGTGACCAGCCGACTCGCCTTTGCCGGCCCGCTTTCGCTTGTGCCCGTGCGCGCCGCCCTACGCGCGCTAGCCGCGCCCGTGCGGCGCCTGACCCGCTTAACGCGCCTCTCCCGCGCGCTGCCGCTCGCTGCGAGCGCCGCCGCCCTCGCAGCCGGTCTTGCCGCGCCGCTTGCGGCGCAGGCCGATCAGACCGCCATCTGCTACAACTGCCCGCCCGAATGGGCCGACTGGGCGAGCCAGATTCAGGCGATCCAGAAAGAGACCGGTATTCGCGTGCCGTTCGACAACAAGAACTCCGGCCAATCCATCGCACAACTGATGGCCGAGCAGAAGAGCCCGGTCGCCGACGTCGTCTACCTCGGCGTGTCTTCGGCATTTCAGGCGAAGGACAAGGGCGTGATCACGCCGTACAAGCCCGCACACTGGAACGACATTCCCGCCGACCTGAAGGACCCGCAAGGCTACTGGTTCGCCATCCACTCGGGCACGCTCGGCTTCTTCGTCAACAAGGACGCGCTCGAAGGCAAACCGGTGCCGCGTTCGTGGGCCGATCTCCTCAAGCCCGAGTACAAGGGCATGGTCGGCTACCTCGATCCGTCGAGCGCCTTCGTCGGCTATGCGGGCGCAGTAGCCGTGAATCTCGCCTTGGGCGGCACGCTCGACAACTTCCAGCCCGCGTTCGAATGGTTCGGCAAGCTCAAGGCCAACCAGCCTGTCGTGCCGAAGCAGACCGCCTACGCACGCGTGCTGTCGGGAGAGATTCCGATCCTGCTCGACTACGACTTCGACGCCTACCGCGCCAGGTACAAGGACCACGCAAACGTCGAGTTCGTGATTCCCAAGGAAGGCACGATTTCGGTGCCCTACGTGATGAGCCTCGTGAAGAACGGCCCACACGAAGCGAACGGCAAGAAGGTGCTCGATTTCGTGCTCTCCGACGAAGGCCAGAAGCTCTGGGCCAATGCCTATCTGCGCCCGGTGCGCGCAAGCGCGCTCTCGCCGGAAGCGGCTTCGAAGTTCCTGCCCGCGAGCGACTATGCACGCGCAAAACCCGTGGACTTCGCGAAGATGGCGGCGCAGCAGCAGGCGTTCGGCGAACGCTATCTGCAGATCATGCACTGATACTCCAGCCGACCACTTCCATGCATGACCTCACTTTTCCGCTGCGCTGGCGTGTGGCGCTCATCGCGCCCGCGCTCGCAGTGTTCCTCGCCTTCTGGCTGCTGCCGATGATCGCGCTCGTGCAGGTGAGCGCCGACGGGCACTTCGTCGAAACGTATCGCGCACTGCTGACGAATGGACGTTACATGAGGAGCCTTGGCGCGACCATCGCGCTTTCGGCCGCCGTGACCGCGGCGACGCTCGTGATCTCGACGATCTGCGGCCTTCTGCTCGCGCGGCGCACGTTCGCCGGGCGCCGCGCGCTCGTCGCGTTGCTCACGTTTCCGCTGGCGTTTCCGGGCGTGGTGGTTGGCTTCATGGTCATCATGCTCGCCGGCCGCCAGGGGCTCATCGGCGCGCTTTCGCTGCGGCTCACCGGCGAGCGCTGGGTGTTCGCGTACTCGATGGCGGGACTCTTCGCGGGCTATCTGTACTTTTCGATCCCCCGCGTGATCGTGACCGTGATGGCCTGCGCAAGCCAGCTCGACGGCTCGCTCGAAGAGGCCGCGCGATCGCTTGGCGCGTCGTCGTGGCGCGTGCTGTGCGACGTGATCCTGCCCGCGCTCGCGCCGGGCCTCGTCGCCGCAGGAGCAATCTGCTTCGCGACCGCGATGGGCGCGTTCGGCACGGCCTTCACGCTCGCCACCGACATCGACGTCCTGCCGATGACGATCTATACCGAGTTCACGCTCAACGCGAACATGGTCACGGCGGCCGGCCTCTCGATCGTGCTCGGTCTAGTGACGTGGGCGGTGCTCACGCTCGCGCGCAGCGTGACGGGCGCGGCCGTCGCGGCCACGGCATGAGCACACGGTGGTTTTCGAGGACTCCAGAATGAATTCGGTCGTCAAACCCACCGCTTCGGCGGCGCAGCACATGCACGAAGCGCCCGGCCAGCCGCCCGCCGCGCGGCGGCGCCTGGCGCTCCCCTCGGCGCGCGCCTGGATTACGTGCGCGCAATGGCTCGTCACGCTCGCCACCTGCGCGTTTCTCATCGTGCCCGTGGTGATGTCGATCCTCGCGGGCCTGACCGTCAACTATTTTCGCGGTGTGGCGAGCGGCCTCACGCTGCGCTGGCTCGACCAGGTCTGGACACAGTATCACACGAGCGTCTTTCTCTCGCTCGAAGTGGCGGCCGCCACGCTCGTCATCACGCTCGTAACCGGCGTGCCCGCGGGCTATGCGCTCGCGCGCAGCCGCACGCGCCTCTCGCGTCTGATCGAGGAATTGCTCGTGCTGCCCGTGGCCCTGCCCGGCCTCGCTTCGGCGCTCGCCCTGCTCGTGGTGTACGGCGGCTTCAGCGCCTTTCGCATGAGCGCGGCATTCATCGTGGTCGGCCACGTGGTGTTCACACTGCCGTTCATGGTGCGGCCCGTGGCGGCCGTGTGCGCGTCGGCGGACCTGCGCACGCTCGAAGAAGGCGCGGCGAGCCTCGGCGCGAGCTTCTGGCAGCGCTTCACGACCATCGTGCTGCCCAACGCGCGGCCCGGCATCGTGGCGGGCGCGCTCGCGGTGCTCACGCTCTCGATCGGCGAATTCAACCTCACGTGGATGCTGCACACGCCCGACACCAAAACGCTGCCAGTCGGCCTCGCGGACACTTACGCGTCGCTGCGCATCGAAGTAGGCAGCGCCTACACGATCCTGTTCTTCCTCATGACGATGCCGCTGCTCGTGGCGATGCAATGGCTCGGCGTGGACGTGCCCGGCTCCTCGGGAAAGCCATCTGGCAAGCAGCGCCTCGCAGGCCGGCAAAATAACAACAAGGATTCCGAATGAAACTCGAACCGATCCCGATCACGCTCACGCGCTGCGCGAAGACGTTTCGCGGCACGCGCGTGCTCGAACCGCTCGACCTCGCGATCGGCGCCGGCGAAACGCTCGTGCTGCTCGGCCCTTCGGGCTGTGGCAAGACCACCACGCTGCGCATGATCGCGGGTCTGGAAACGCCCGACGCCGGCGGCCGCGTGGCCTTCGGCGACGAGGACGTGACCGCGCTGCCCATCGAGCGGCGCAAGGTAGGCATGGTGTTCCAGAACTACGCCCTCTTTCCGAACCTCGACGTGCGCGGCAACATCGGCTATGGCCTGAAGATCCAGCGCGTTCCCGCCGCCGACGCGCGCGCACGCGTGGACGAGCTGCTCGCGATGATGCGTCTCGAAGCGCACGCAGCCAAGCCGATCAACCAGCTTTCGGGCGGCCAGCGCCAGCGCGTGGCGCTCGCACGCGCGCTCGCGCCGCGCCCGCGTGTGCTGCTGCTGGACGAGCCGCTCACCGCGCTCGATGCGCGCCTGCGCGACACCTTGCGCAGCGAGATGAACCGGCTGTTGCGCGAGCTGGGCGTGACGACGGTCTATGTCACGCACGATCAGGCCGAGGCGATGGAGCTGGGCGACCGCATCGTCGTGATGAGCGCGGGCCGCATCGAGCAAATCGGCACGCCGCGCGAGATCTACTTCCAGCCGGCGAGCCGTGCGGTCGCGCAATTCGTCGGCACGCTCAACCGGATCGCCGGAGAATGGCAAGGTGGCATGCTGCGCACGAGCGGCGGCGCCGTGCCGGCCAGCGCGTCCCAGACCAGCGGCGCCGCCGAACTGTATTTCCGCCCCGAAGACGCCGCGCTCGCCGACCCTGTCGGCGCGCAACTACGCGGCGTGATCGAACAGGCGACCTTTCTCGGCGAGCGCACGCGTCTCACGATCGGCGGCGCGGCACCCGATGCCCTGCTCGTCGACGTGGCGGGCCGCGTCGAGCTGGCGCGCGGCACGCCGGTCGGTATTTCGATCGCCCCTGAAGCGCTCATCGCGCTCGCGTAACTTTTACTCAATGAGGACTACCATGCTGCTCGCCCAGATCAGCGACCTGCACATCAAGCCACCGGGCGCGCTCGCCTATCGCCGCGTCGATACGGCCGCCAGCCTCGCGCGCACCATCGCGCGGTTGAACGCGCTCACGCCGCGCCCGGACGCGGTGCTCATGACCGGCGACCTCGTCGACCAGGGCTCGGTCGAGGAATACCGGCACCTCAAAACGCTGCTCGACACGCTCGAGATTCCATATTGGCTCCTGATCGGCAACCACGACGCGCGCGCGCCGCTGCGCGAAGTGTTCGCCGATCGTCCCGAACTGCGCGAAGGCGGCGACTTCGTCCAGTACGCCGTGGACCTCGGCCCGCTGCGCGTGATCGCGCTCGACTCGATGCAGCCCGGGCAAAGCGCGGGCACGCTCTGCGCCGCGCGCCTCGCGTGGCTCGCACAGCAGCTCGACGCGGCGCGCGGCAAGCCCGTGGTCGTCGCGCTCCATCACCCGCCGTTCGACTGCGGCATCGGTCATATGGATGCGATCCGGCTCGACGACAGCGCCGCGCGGGCGCTCGAAGCGCTCGTGGCGCAGCATCCCAACGTCGAGCGCGTGCTGTGCGGCCACGTGCACCGGCCCATGTTCGTGCGCTTCGGCGGCACGATCGCTACGGCCGTGCCCGCGCCGGCCCACCAGGTCACGCTCGACCTCGCGCCCGACGCGCCCTCCACCTTCACGCTGGAGCCGCCCGCCTTCGCGCTGCATCGCTACGATCCGCAGGGCGGGATCGTCACGCACCATGGCTACGTCGACACATTCGACGGCCCTTATCCGTTCTACGAGCCCTCGGGCGAGCTGATTGCCTGAGTGAGTGACTGGCGGCGCATTCCCCGCGCCGCCAGCGCGATTGTGCGCGCTCCGGTATGATCGGCACGCTCGAAGCCTGCCTTCCGTATCACCGGGCGCCGCCCGCATTCGCACATGTCCACACCTGATTCCGCAAACGCTGGCGCAGGCCAGTCGCTGCGCGGCCTGCTGCTCCTGCTCGCGACCATCGCGGGCGTCACGGTCGCGAACATCTATTTCAACCAGCCGCTGCTCGACGATTTCCGCCAGAGCTTCCCGGCCAGCGCCGCGTGGATCGGCGCCGTGCCGGCCGGCACCCAGCTCGGCTACGCGGCCGGCATGCTGCTGCTCGCGCCGCTCGGCGACCGCTACGACCGCCGCCGCATCATCCTGCTGCAAACCGCCGGCCTGTGCGTCGCGCTGCTCGTGGCGGCCACCGCGCCTTCGCTTGCCGTGCTGGTCGGCGCGAGCCTCGCGATCGGCATCCTCGCCACCATCGCGCAGCAGGCCGTGCCGTTTTCCGCGGAACTCGCACCGCCCGAGGCGCGCGGCCACGCGGTGGGCACCGTGATGAGCGGCCTCTTGCTCGGCATCCTGCTCGCGCGTACGGCGGCCGGTTTCGTTGGTCAGTACTTCGGCTGGCGCGCGGTATTCGGCGCGTCGATCGTCGCGCTACTCGCGCTTGCGCTCGTCATCGTGAAGAAGCTGCCGAAGAGCCAGCCAACCTCGACGCTCGGCTACGGCAAGCTGCTCGGCTCGATGTGGCATCTCGTGCTGGAGCTGCCCGGACTGCGTGAAGCGTCGGCGACCGGCGCTTGCCTCTTCGCCGCGTTCAGCCTCTTCTGGCCCGTGCTCACGCTGCTGCTCGCGGGCGAGCCGTTCCATCTCGGGCCGCAGGCGGCGGGCCTGTTCGGCATCGTCGGCGCGGCGGGCGCGCTGGCCGCGCCGATGGCGGGCCGCTCCGCCGACAAGCGCGGACCGCGCGCGGTCATCACGATGTCGATCGTGCTGATGGCGCTCGCGTTCGTCATCTTCGCGTTCTCCGGCACGAGCCTGATCGGCCTCGTGATCGGCGTGATCGTGCTCGACGTGGGCGTGCAGGCCGCGCAGATCTCGAATCAGTCGCGCATCTACGCGCTGCGCCCCGAGGCGCGCAGCCGCGTGAATACGGTGTTCATGGTCTGCTACTTCATTGGCGGCGCAACCGGTTCCGCCGTGGGCGTGACCGCGTGGCACGCATTCGGCTGGATCGGCGTGTGCGTGGCGGGCATCGCGTTCACGGCGCTCGCCGGCTGGATTCACCATGCAACGCGCCCGCGCATGGGCACGGGCGCGCAGACGTCTTCCTGAGGCGTGAACGGCAAGCGCTATTTACGGAACAGCAAGTCCGTCATATCGTCGGCATGCTCTTCCTCCGTCGCGAGGATCTGCTCGAAGATGCGCCGCGTGGTGGTGTCTTCATGACCGAGATAATTGATGATCGCGCGATAGCTCTCGATGGCGATGCGCTCCGCGACCAGATTCTCGCGGATCATGTCCTTCAGGTCGGCCCCTTCCTTGTATTCCGAGTGCGAGCGCTCCACCAGCGTCGCCGGCGAGAAGTCGGGCTCGCCGCCTAGCTGCACGATGCGGGCCGCGAGCATGTCGGCGTGCTGCTGTTCCTCGGTCGCGTGCTGGAGAAACTCGGCGGCCACCGACTCGGACTCGATGCCCTTCGCCATGAAATGGTGCCGCTTGTAGCGCAGCACGCACACGAGCTCGGTGGCGAGCGAATCGTTGAGCAGCTTGAGCACGGTCTGGCGATTCGCGGGGTAGTCCGGCGTGACCGGCCCCTGATCGAGATTGCGGCGCGCCTCATCGCGCACGCGCTTGAGATCGAACTCAAACGAAGCGTGTGTCTTCGACATCTGACTCTCCTTCGAACATGGCATGCATGAGTGGGTTGGGCTTTGCATTGCGCGCGTCATCGATGCATCACGCCTAGCAGCAGCGTGACCACAAAGACCACGAGGAAGATGTAGAACAGGATCTTGGCGATTTCGGCCGCGCCCGCAGCGATTCCCGTAAAGCCGAACACGGCGGCGATAATCGCGATGATGAAAAACACGATGGCGTAGTGAAGCATGGCGTAGTCCTCCTTGTGGGCGGATGTGCTGCGCTATGTCGCGCCTGCATCGGCGCTAGCGCAAGCAGCGGACCCGACGCATGCGCACACGCCGGCGCATGGCGGCACAAATGACCGGGCACGCGACATGCTGGAGAGTGATCTCCTTTGACACCGTGGAGGACTTCCTCATGAAACGCCTGATTGCCCTCTTTCTCGTTACCGCTTCGCTGGCAGCGCTCTCGGCCTGCAATACGATGGCGGGTGCCGGCGAGGACGTTTCCGCAGGCGGCCACGCCCTCACGAATTCCGCGGAGAAGGCGAAATAGTGTCTGGCAGACGGTAAAGGCGCCGCGATGACGGCTAACGCTCGAAAGCGGCTGCCGGTCATCGGTGAACGATGAAGGCGCGGCCGCTGCGCGCCTCACATGCGCAGCGGCCGCGCGCGCAACGCGACGCGATGATGCGAAACGCGTCAGGAGGAACTCAGGACGTGCGACGGCGGTCGTCGAACAGGAACGACAAACCTACGCTGCCGAGAATCAGCACGGTCGCGACAACGGTGGCACTCGTGACCGGCTCGCCGAGCAGCAGCGCGCCGAGCGCGACGGCCACGACGGGATTCACGTACATGCAGCTACTCGCGACGAGCGGGCTGGTATGGCGGATCAGATAGCCATACGCGACATAGGCGGCCATCGTGCCGATGAAAAGCAGGTAGAGGAACGCCACGAGCGGCAGGAAATGCAGCTCGCCCATGCGTTCGCCGCTGATCCACGCGACCGCCGTCGAAATGGCGCCGCCGAGGCCGATCTGCAGCGCCGTCGCGAGGAAGAGATCGGTCGGCAACGTAAGCTTGCCCGCCAGATGCGCGCCGATTGCCCAGAAGAGCGCGCCGCACAGAATCGCGAGGCTGCCGCCCGCCGAGCCGGACGCGGCGCCGCCGTGGCTCAGGACGGCAATGCCGACGAGGCCGAGCGCGACCGCGGCCCATTCGCCTTTCGCCACGCGCCGCCCGGTGATCGCCGAGATCATGGTCGCGAAGAGCGGCACCGTGGCGACCATCACGGCCGCCTTGCCGGTGCCCACGGTACGCATGCCGTAGGCGAGCATGCCGCTCGACAGGCCCACGAGCAGCGTGCCCACCACGCCCGCGTTGCGCACTTCGAGCAGCGTTGGCATGACGGGCCGCCGGCGCATGGCGAAGACGAACAGGCCGATGCCGGCGAGCAGATTGCGCAAGCCGGAAAGTAGCAGCGGCGGGAACGAATCGAGCGCGACTTTCACGCCGAGATACGTCGAGCCCCAGACGAAGTAGACGACGGCGAGCGAGAGCGCGACGCGTCCGGTGCGCGATTGCGGGAGCCGTACGGCGCGCACGAAACGCCATAGCGCGGCTGCAACCTGCCGGGCCCCGGCGAATAAAGATTGAGTGTTCACGTGGAAAGGCAAACGGGGAGGCATCGTCATTTCACCGCGGCAGGTGAAAGGCAGGACCGCGGGCGCCCCGGCAGCAAAGTGGCGGGACGGGTGAAGCTCGACGGCATGGTGCAGATGCGCAAGAACGCGAAAAAAGACGGAGTACGAAGGACACCCGGGACGGGCGAAGCGCATTATGCAACAACGCCGGGCGTTGCGGATGCTTTCAGGATGCTTTATGCGCGGCGATTCGTTGCGTGCGCGTCACAATGGGAGCGGCGCAAGCCATGACAGTCGATCGCGCACCATATCGACGTTCGCTGACCGCGTCACGCCACGCCGGTTGGATCGTGCTAGCATGACACAACCTTTCGTTTAACTTTCATTAACTGGATTTCATACACGCCGCTCGCCATGCTTTCGCTCGTTTCGCGTCCCGTATTCGCCTTGCCGCCGCGCCGTTTGCGTGGTGCGCCAGCGCGTGCACGCGCAATGCGCGAGCGAACGGCGCCGTGGCTTCTCGACACCCGAGCGCGCACCCAGCCGCCCCTTTCCGCCCCGCTCTGCGCCGCCCGGCGCCCGCACTGAACCCGTCTCCCCCAATCCATCGGAGCCGTTCGGTCGGGCTCCGGGCCGATCCGTTACGCCCCGTTACGCCCCGTTACGCCCTGCTGCGGCCCGCGCCCGATTGCGCGATTTCGCCCGCCGGCCCTCGCCGTTACCTCGAATCTTTTCTGGATCGCAAGGAAAACTGCCATGTCGAAGAAAATCCGTTACTTCACCGAACTCGATGTTGCCCGCCTCGAAAGATGCGCCGCCGAACCCGGCGCCGCCCCCGCGCGCCAGGCCATGCTCGACGAGCTGCTCGAACACGCCGTGATCGTGGAGGCGCGCGACATGGCCGCCAACGTCGTGACGATGAACTCGCAGGTCACGCTCGTCGATGAGCGCAACGGCGCCTCCCTCACATACACCGTCGTCTATCCGCATCAGGCGAACGTCGACGCCGGGCGCCTGAACGTGTTCTCGCCCGCGGGTCTCGCGCTCCTCGGCGCGAAGCGCGGCAACGCCGTGCGCTTCACGACGCCGGGCGGCGCGGTCGAAACGCTGAAGATCGAACGCATCCTGTTTCAGCCGGAAGCCTCACAGGATTTCACGCTGTAAGTTCCGCCGGCACGAAGCACCGCGCCACACCGCGCCTGGCACATCGCGCGCGAGATGGCACTTGCCAGATCGTCGCAGCGCGGTGTATCGTTTGGCCTTGCTTACGCGGGGGTCCTGCGTCATGCGCCGCATCGAACGAAAGTCGTGCAGCGTATTTCGCGGGTGAGAAATACCCTTTGAACCTGATCTGGATAATGCCAGCGCAGGGAAGCGTCCGGACTTCGCAACATCGCTCAGCGCCTCACCTCATCACAGCGAAGTCCGTCCACGTTCCGTCTCGTCTCCTGCTAAGCCGCTGTTCCCACTTTGCTTTGCATGGAGAGAGAGACGCATGAACGCGAATCCGAAGTTCATTTCCGCCAACGCGCACGTCGACGAAGCCGCGATCGCGCCGCTGCCCAATTCCCGCAAGGTCTACGTGACCGGTTCGCAGCCCGATATCCGCGTGCCGATGCGCGAGATCACGCAGGCGGATACGCCCACGGGCTTCGGCGGCGAGAAAAATCCGCCGATCTACGTCTACGACACCTCGGGCCCGTACACCGACCCTGAAGCGAAGATCGACATTCGCGAGGGCCTGCCTGCGCTGCGCCAGGGCTGGATCGAGAAGCGCGGCGACACCGAAGCGCTGCCGGGCCTCTCGTCCGAATACGGCCGCGAACGCGCCGCCGACCCCGCGACGGCCGAACTGCGCTTCCCCGGCCTGCACCGCACGCCGCGCCGCGCGAAGGCCGGCAAGAACGTCACGCAGATGCACTACGCGCGTCAGGGCATCATCACGCCCGAGATGGAATACATCGCGATTCGCGAGAACCAGCGCCGCGCCGAGTATCTGGAAAGCCTCAAGGCGAGCGGCCCGAACGGCGCGAAGCTCGCGGCGATGATGGGCCGCCAGCATCCGGGCCAGGCGTTCGGCGCAGCCGCCTTCGGCGAGAACGCTCTCAAGGAAATCACGCCCGAGTTCGTGCGCGACGAAATCGCCCGCGGCCGCGCGATCATTCCCGCGAACATCAATCACCCGGAAAGCGAGCCGATGATCATCGGCCGCAACTTCCTCGTGAAGATCAACGCGAACATCGGCAATTCGGCGGTCACCTCGTCGATCGGCGAAGAGGTCGACAAGATGACGTGGGCGATCCGCTGGGGCGGCGACACGGTCATGGACCTCTCGACCGGCAAGCACATTCACGAAACGCGCGAGTGGATCATCCGCAACTCGCCGGTGCCGATCGGCACGGTGCCGATCTACCAGGCGCTCGAAAAGGTCAATGGCAAGGCCGAAGACCTTACGTGGGAAATGTTCCGCGACACGCTCATCGAACAGGCCGAGCAAGGCGTGGACTACTTCACGATTCACGCGGGCGTGCGTCTGCAATACGTGCCGCTCACCGCGAACCGCATGACGGGCATCGTCTCGCGCGGCGGGTCGATCATGGCCAAGTGGTGTCTCGCACATCACAAGGAATCCTTCATTTATGAGCATTTCGAAGAGATCTGCGAAATCATGAAGGCCTACGACGTGAGCTTCTCGCTCGGCGACGGCCTGCGCCCCGGCTCGATCTACGACGCCAATGACGAAGCGCAGCTCGGCGAACTGAAGACGCTCGGCGAGCTCACGCAGATCGCGTGGAAGCACGACGTGCAGGTAATGATCGAAGGCCCGGGCCACGTGCCGATGCAGCTCATCAAGGAGAACATGGATCTCCAGCTCGACTGGTGCAAGGAAGCGCCCTTTTACACGCTCGGGCCGCTCACCACCGACATCGCGCCGGGCTACGACCACATCACGTCCGGCATTGGCGCCGCGATGATCGGCTGGTTCGGCACGGCCATGCTCTGCTACGTCACGCCGAAGGAACACCTGGGCCTGCCGAACAAGGACGACGTGAAGGAAGGCATCATCACGTACAAACTCGCGGCGCATGCGGCCGATCTCGCGAAGGGTCATCCGGGCGCGCAGGTGCGCGACAACGCATTATCGAAGGCGCGCTTCGAGTTCCGCTGGGAAGACCAGTTCAACCTCGGCCTCGATCCGGACAAGGCGCGCGAGTTCCACGACGAAACGCTGCCCAAGGACTCGGCCAAGGTCGCGCACTTCTGCTCGATGTGCGGCCCGCACTTCTGCTCGATGAAGATCACCCAGGACGTGCGCGACTTCGCGGCGAAGCAAGGCGTGAGCGACGACGAGGCCCTCAAGAAGGGCATGGAAGTGAAGGCGGTCGAGTTCATCAAGCAAGGCGCCGAAATCTATCAGCGCCAGTAAGCGCTGACTTCGGGCCGACTCAGGGCTCACTTCGCCCCGGCGGGCGCTCGTCGTCCGCCGAAACATTTTCTAACGACTCCCACAACTCTCTGACAAGCGCACACACCCGGATACGGGTCGCGTGGCTAGGATGAGGGTATCGAAGGCGCAGCGTGCGTGCCAGCGCACGCCGCACCGCACACTCGAACGCATCATGCGTGGGGAGTCGAAAAATGCATACGTTCAAACGTGCACGCACGCTACTCACGGTGGCGACACTCGTCGCCGTGCTGGGCAGTCTTGGCGCTTGCGACAACATGTCGAGACGCGACCGCGATACGGTGATTGGCGCGGGCGTGGGTGGCGTGGCCGGCGCGGCAATTGGCGGCAATGCGCTCTCCACCGTGGGCGGCGCGGCGGTGGGTGGCGTGATCGGCAATCAGGTTGGCAAGTAAGTAGCAAACAGGCACTAGCGCCAGTACGAATCGACGATGCGGCTGCACAACTGGCTGCACGATCGAAGCGACGGCACAGAACAGAAACGACACGACAGGCAACACGCCATCCGAGGCGTGCATCAGGGAAGGATGCGCGGCGCAGACCCTCACGGGCTGCGCCGCGTTTGCTTGGGTCGCTGGCGCCGCAGCCGCAGCACTGCGCGAAATATTCGGTTAACGACGCATCGCGCAAAGCGTGCTCGCACGGCGTAAGCTCGAACGAATCAGACGGCCCGGGCCTGATGGCGTTTATCCTGCGCGGCCGTTCGCCACTCGCGGAGCCCGCCATGAAACGTCCGTCTGTGCTCGTGATCGCCGCCGCGAGCGCGCTCCCCGCGCTTTCCGGCTGCTACTACTACGCCCCCTACGGCTACCCGCCCTACTACTACGGCACCGTGCCCGTCGCGGCCACCCAGCAGGAAACCGCGGTCGCGCAAACGGCGCCGAACCCGGCTCCTGCCGCCGTGCCCGACTCACAGTATCCAGGACCGCTCTATCCCTCGCCGCCCGTTGCGATCGCGGTGCCTGCGTGGCCGGCCTATCCCGCTTATCCCGCCGCGTATCCCGCGTACTACCCTTACCCCGCGTATGGCTGGGGCTGGGGCGCGCCTGCCGTCTCGTTCGGCTTCGGCTACTGGGGCGGCGGCGGTGGGCACTGGCATCACTGACGCTCACGCTGTGCGCCACGCCGCCAAATGCGCCGCAAAACAGTGCCGGACCGTACTTTCCCTCCTTGACGCTCCCGCGTCGTTTTCTATCCTCCAAGTGGGCTTGCGGGGGATTGAAGTACCGCCTTAACTCGGCCGCTTGGCCGCGCACTGAACTCCACAGCCGACGACGCGCCCCGGCGCATGCTGCCGCACTGCTGCGCCGATAACGAACCAGCATAAAGGAGACGTGATGTTCCACCAGCTGTTGACCCCTATCGGCAATTCGCTGCTCTTTTCGTTTCTGATCGCCGTGCTGCCGATTCTCACCGTGCTCGCCCTGCTCGGCTGGGCGCGGCGGCCCGCATGGCAAGCCTCGCTCGCGGGGCTCGTAGTCGGTCTGATCGTCGCGATCGCCGGCTGGCAGTTTCCGGTCAATCTCGCGATCAGCTCGGTGCTCGCGGGCGTGGTGTTCGCGCTCTGGCCGGTGATGTGGATCGTCGTCACGGCGATTCTGCTCTACAACATCGCGCTGCGCTCGGGCCGCTTCGCGGCCTTTCGCATGTGGCTGCTCGACAATCTGCCCAACGACCGGCGCATCGTGCTCGTCGTGGTCGGCTTCTCGTTCGGCGCGTTGTTCGAAGGGATTTCCGGCTTCGGCACGCCTATCGCCATCACGAGTTCGCTGCTCATCATGCTCGGCTTCCCGACGCTCGAAGCCCTGACCTTCACGCTCATCTTCAACACGGCGCCTGTCGCGTTCGGCGCGCTCGGCGTGCCGATCACCGTGCTCGGCGCGGTCACGCACCTGCCCGCCGATCTGCTCGGCCAGATGGTCGGCCGCCAGTTGCCGTTCTTCGCGTTGCTGCTGCCGTTCTACGTCATCGCGATCTACGCGGGCGTGGGCGGCATGCTGCGCATCTGGCCGGTGCTGCTCGTCTCGGGCGGCAGCTTCGCCCTCACGCAGTTCGTCACCGCCAACTTCATCAACTACAGCCTCACCGACGTGCTTTCGTCGCTCGTCTCCCTGATCCTCACCATCCTGTTCCTGCGCGTGTGGAAGCCCGCGCCCGATCCGCGCTTTGCCATCAAGGTCGATCGCGCGAAGGAAGCGCGCGGCGCCGTGACGGGCGCGCAGGGCTGGTATCCGTGGATCATCGTCGCGGCCGTCGTGATCATCTGGACCGTCGCGAAGGTCTTCACGATCGGCGGGGTGAAAGTGCCGTGGCCGGGCCTCGACAAGGCCGTGTACATCACGCTTTACGGCACGCCCTATGGCGCGATCTGGGACTTCCAGCCGCTCGCCACCGGCACGGCGATTCTCGTCGCGGCGATCATCACCGCGTTCGTCGTGCGCCTGAAGCCCGCCGATTTCGGCGTCGCGATCGTCGATACCTGGGTGCAGACGCGCATCGCCATCCTCACGGTCGCGACCATCGTCGGGCTCGCGTTCCTCATGAACTACTCGGGGCTCACCTATACGCTGGGTCTTGCGGTGTCTTCGGTCGGCGCGTTCTTCCCGCTCGTTTCGGCCTTCCTCGGCTGGGTCGCGGTGTTCCTCTCGGGCAGCGACACCTCGGGCAATGCGTTGTTCGGCAACCTGCAGGTGGTGGCCGCGAAACAGCTCAACCTCAACCCCATCCTGATGGCGGCGACCAACTCGTCGGGCGGCGTCATGGGCAAGATGATCTCGCCGCAGAACATCGCGACGGGCGTCGCCACTACGGACCTCAAGGGGCAGGAAGGCATTGTGTTCGCGAAGACGTTCAAGCACTCGATCCTGTTGACGGTGTTGCTCGGCATCCTCGTGTGGCTGCAGCAGAACGTGCTCACCTGGATGATTCCGCACTGAGTACGGCTCGCACGCGGGCATGAAAAACCCGCCTGCGCGGCGATGCGCAGGCGGGTTTTTCTTTTGCGGCTTGAGCCAGACAACGCTGGCTCAAGCGTGCGGCGCAGTGCTTAGTGCAGTTCGTCGACCACGAGGCTCATTATCTCCTGCGCCGGACGCGACGAGTCGATCTGGCCGCTGTCGTCCACGATCGCGACGCGCGTCTGGTTATCCGTCACGGCGCGCACGTTGAGCTTGTACTGCTTCGCGATCTTTTCCTTGCGGCCGTGGAAGATCTGGTTCCAGAAGCCCTGTTCGTCCGAGCTGTGGTCCTTCGGATCGACATAGCGCACGTAGTAGATGCCCTTCGTGCGGTCGCGATCGTCCACGGTGAAGTTGGCGCGATCGAGCGCGATGCCTACGCGCACCCACGCGCGGTCGTACGGCTCGCCGAGCGTGAGCTCCGACGAGGTGTACTGGCCCGACGTGCCCTGCGCGTTCGACGAGCCGCTGCCCGATTGCTGGCCCACGGCTGCGACGTTCTGCGCGGCCATGGCGGCCGCAGCGGCGTCCGGAGCCTTCGACTTCGCGTCGGTGCCCTTGCTGTTGGCCTTGGCGTCGGCTTCGGCCGCGACCTGCGCGTCGGGCACACCCGGCTTCGCGTTCGCGAGCGTCATCATGAGGCGCTTGAGGTATTCGGCTTCGAGCGCGGGATCGTTGGGCTTCGGCACCCACTTGCTGGTGTCGTTGTTGGTGCCCGAGAGTTGTTCGCTCAGACCCTTCTGGCTGATGAACACATAGGTGCCGCCGGTTGGCGACGTTTCGAGGCGCGTGCGGTACTTGTTGCGCTCGGCGGTCACGTACGAGTTGCCCGTGGCCCACGAGAGCGTATTGCGAATGAGACCGTCGCTGATCTTCGGATGGGTTTCGTTCCAGTCCGTTTCCATCACGCCCTTGTCGCGCTGGTCGACCACGAGCAGGAAGCCCTGTTCCTGCCAGAAGCGGCGCACTTGCGCCCAGACCTGGTCGGGCGTGCGGCTGTCGATGACGAGCCAGCTCTCCGTGCCGTCACGCTGGATATGCATGCCCGGCACCTGCGGAACCACCTGGGCCTCGTCGGACTGCGGCGCGGCGGCCTGGGTCTGCTTGAGGGAAGACAGCGAGGTTTCGCCGCCCTGCGGCGCGAGCGAGCGCTGGTCGGACGCTTCGTCGAGCATGTTCGGCGGCACAGCGAGCGAGGACTGCTTCGCCTTGGCGTCACTACGGTAATCGATCTTGCCCGGCGTCGGCGAGCTGCAGCCGGCGACCAGCCCGCCCGCCATCAGAAGCGCGAGTGCGCGTGCGGCAAGACGTTGATGAAAATCACTCATGTTCGGGTAATCCCTTCGGCTACGCCACGGCCAGTTTCCGTGGATCAACCAAACATTTTACCGGTCCGGCGGCCCGCTGTGCAAAAACCACGGGGTGGCACGCGATCCACGCCCGGTATCCGCCGCGGCGACGCGCGCCGAACCGCGGTCGCGGCATTCCAAACCGACCGCGCCGTAACATTCATCCACATTCGATCCGGCGCGGAAATCCGGCTGAAAATCCACCAATTACCTTTTGGATCAATGCGTTAACTCCGCCCCACGCCAAAACGCTGCTTTGCGCTGTGCCGCCCTCCCAGTCTGGGACGTTCGCAAGAACGACCCTGGTGCTAATTTCATCTCGAAATCTCAAAAAAGAGATTCGTAAAAAGCAGGACCGGAGAGCGTCATGAAAACTTGCAGCCTCACCCAGGCGGGCCGCGCCGCAGCCTTCGCCTGCGCGCTCAGTTGCCTCGGCTTCGCCGCCGCGCCGGCCCGCGCCGCGCTCGGCGACGCCGCAGCCGTACCGGCCGGCGCCACCCAACGCAGCGTCGGTGGCGGCGCCGGCCGCGTCGTCAGCTACGTCGACGACAACGGCACGACCATCAACGCGTATCTAGGCAGCGCGACCGGGACGGTCTTCGCGTACACGTGGCAGGGGCCGGCTCAGCCCAACGTGGAGGCGCTGCTGGGCCGTTACGCAGCCGACTGGCGCAGCGCCGCCGCGGCGCTTCACGCCACGGGCCTCAACGGCCTGCACGCTGCGCGCGTGGACGGCACTCAGGTCGTGGTCGAGACGGGCGGCCACATGCGCGCCTACGTGGGGCGCGCGTGGCTGCCGGCCGCACTGCCCGCTGGCGTGAGCGTCGGAGATCTCCAATGAAAGCCCGCCTTCGGCGCCTCGCCCCCCAAGCCCTCCTCGCGCTCTTCCCGCTTTGCGCCGCGCTCACGGCTTGCGGTGGCGGCGATGCCGGACCAGCGTACGCGACCACCGGCGCCACGGCACCCGCCAGCGTCCCGCGTGTCGCAAGCGCGCCGTCGACCACCGGCACGGGCGGCACGAACGGCACGGTGCCGCAATCGACCACGCCCAATGTCGTGGCCGTCACGGTCGGCCCGACGCCCACCTCGACGCGCAACATGCTGATGACGAGCGTCACGGTCTGCGTGCCGGGCACCGCGGACTGCGCGAGCGTCGACCACGTCCAGGTCGATACCGGCTCGCAGGGCCTGCGCCTGCTCGCTTCGGCGCTGCCGGCGGGCTTCGCGCTGCCCGCCGTGCCAGCCGGCGCGGGGGCCGACATCGCCGGCGAATGCGCCGTGTTCGGCACGGGCTACACGTGGGGCGCGGTGCGCAGCGCCGACGTGAAGCTCGCGGGTGAAATCGCCGCCGCGCTGCCGATCCAGGTGATCGCCGACCCGGCCGTGCCCGCCGCGGCGCCGGCCGGCTGCGTCGGCAGCGGCCTCGCGATGAACAGCGCCGCCACGCTGCGCTCGAACGGCATCCTCGGCGTAGGGCCGTTCAGCGCCGATTGCGGCGTGTCCTGCGTCAGGGCGGCAGTCACGCCGTGGTACTACGCGTGCCCCGCGAGCGGCTGCACGGCGAGCACGCAACCGCTTGCGCAACAGGTCAGCAACCCGGTGGCGGGCTTCGCCACCGACAACAACGGCGTGATCATCGACTTGCCGGCGCTGGCCGACAGCGGCGCGTCCGGGCTGAGCGGGTCGATGATCTTCGGCATCGGCACGCAGGCGAACAACGCGCTCGGCAGCGCAACCGTACTGCGCGCGAACTCGGGCACCGGCTATGTGAAGACGACGACATCGGACGGCACCGTCTACTCGCTGAGCTATCTCGACACGGGCTCGAACGCGCTGTACTTCAACAGCCCGACGATGACGCGCTGCGGCTTCTGGTATTGCCCGAGTTCGCCTGTCAGCCTCGGCGCGACGATAGCCGGCATCGACGGCGTGGGCGCTCCCGTGACCTTCGCGGTCGCGACGACGCTGCTTGCCACCGGCAACTGGGCCTTCAGCAATCTCGCTGGCTACAACGGTCGCGCGTTCGGCTGGGGACTGCCGTTCTTCTTCGGAAGGCGTGTGTTCACGGCGATCGCGTCGCAGGCCACGCCTGCAGGCAGCGGACCATTCTTCGCGTTCTGAGCGCGCCGGCGGCCGCCTACGTCTCATCAGTCACAAACGACGAAGGCCTCATGCGAGGCCTTCATGAGCGCGGATTGCGCCAACGACGGGGGCCGCCGCAGCCGCGCCACGGCGAGCAGCGTGCGTTCGTTTCAGTCGTTCGCGGCGTTCGGGTCGGGCGTGGTCTTCGCGAGCTTCGGCGGCGCGAGCCAGCGGAACGTCGCGAGGCCCGACTCGTTGAAGGTGCACTCCGCAGCCGCCGGCGTGACCACGGCCTTCTTGAAGCCGAGCTTTGCGGCCAGCAGCGCGACCGGCGTAGTCGGCTTGCCCTCCGCCGCGCCGCCCTGGGCGACCGGAGCGGTGGGCACCGAAATCGTGCCGGGCAGCGCTGCCGCCTGCACCGTCGGCGCCGTAACCGTGGTCGCCTCGTTGGCGCCCTGCGCCGCGGTGGACGACGCCGCCGATGCGGCCGAAACCGCCGAGGCAGACGGCGCCGATGCTGCCACGGCGGCCGACGCCGCGCCGTTCTCGAGGCGCCCTTCGATCACCACGCGCGCGCCACGATACGTCGTCGCGCTATGCGTGACTTTGAGGTCGCCGAGCGTCGTTTCGGCAAGGCGATTACGCATCGCCTCTTCGCAGGCGCTGGTGTTGCGGTACTGCGCCGCGCATCCCGCGAGCAGGGTGACGGCGGCCGCGAGGCCGGCTAAGCATGCGTTACGTTTGTTCATCGCTCATCCGATTTTCAGGCTGCGGCAATTGTAGCGTACGGGGCGGCGAATCCCTGACGGCGCTCGCGCCCACGTGCGACCCTGCTATCATCGCTGCTGTATATCCGTACAGTGCCGCGCGTGCTTCCCGACTCTCCCGATCCGTTCTACTACCTCGCCAACTTCGAGCGTGCGCTAGCGTGGCTCGACGCGCGCTGCGCCGACCTGTTCGACGACGCCGAGCGCCGCTTCGCCGACGATTTCGCCCAGATGCCGCAGGCGTCGCGCGCGCTCTTCGTGCGCATGCTGATGCGCAAGGGACCCCATTTCCGCGCAAGCCGTCTCGCGTACGACGAGATCGGCTGCCCGCGCGCGGCGGCGGCACCGCTCGTCGCGGCGGGCTGGCTCGACGGCGCACCCGCGCTCGATCTCGACGCGCTCGCCGCGCTGGTCACGAAAGCGGAGTTGCAGGCGCTCGCCCCGCGCCTCGGCATCGCGCTCGAAGCGCGCGCCACGCGCGCGGCAACGCTCGCGGCGCTCCATGCGCACTATGCCGCCGCGCGCGAGCCGCGCGACTGGCATGCGTGGTTCCCGGCCTCGCCCGACACCGTGCTGCGGTTCGCGAGCGCCCCGCTCTGCGAGCGCCTGCGCCTCATGTTCTTCGGCAACCTGCATCAGGACTGGTCGGAATTCGTGCTCGCCGACCTCGGCGTCTTTCGCTACGAAAACGTGCCCTTCGATCGTGCCTCGCGTGCGTTCCAGCGCCGCGAGGACATCGACGCGTATCTGGCGCTGCGCGATTGCCGCGACGGACTCGAGAGCGGCGCCGAGACCGGGGACTTCGACCCTGCCGGCGCCATCACCGCAACACTCGTAGCACTAGACGCGCTGGCCCCGCGAACGCAAGCGAACGCTTGGCTGCGCGCTCGCCACGACAAGCTGCGTCACGCCGCGGGGCTCGCCGCCGAGCGCGCGGGCGAACCCGAACTCGCGTGGCGCGCTTATCTCGACTGCGGTCATCCTGAATCGCGCTACCGCCGCGTACGCGTGCTCGAACAACTGAACCGCCGCGAGGAAGCGCTGGCGCTCGCGCAGACCATTGCCGATGCGCCCGCAAACGAGGAGGAAGCGCAGCGCGCGGCACGCACGCTCGGGCGTCTCGCGCGCACGCGGGCGAAGTCGAAGACGAGCGCCGGGCCGGGGTTCGCGCAGCTCGAACTCGCGCTGCCCGCGGCACCTGGCGCACTGCGCGTCGAGGAAGCCGCCCGCATCGCGCTCGCCACGCCGCAAGCGCCCGTGTTCTATGTCGAGAACACGCTGATCAACGCGCTCTTCGGCCTGCTCTGCTGGCCCGCGCTGTTCGCGCCGCTGCCGGGTGCGTTCTTCCACCCGTTCCAGCGCGGCCCTGCCGACCTGCACGCCGCCGACTTCGTCGCACGCCGTGCTTCGCAGTTCGAAGCCTGTCTCGCCGAACTCGAAACGCACGCCTACCGCGACTCGATTCTGCGGCGCTACGCGGAAAAATCCGGCACCCAGTCACCGTTCGTCGCCTGGCCCGCATTGAGCGACGAACTGCTCGCGCTCGCCCTCGACTGCTTCCCCGCCGCCCATCTGCGCCTGTGGTTCGAGCGGCTGCTGCGCGAACCCGTTGCCAACCGTTCGGGGCTGCCCGATCTCGTGCGCTTCTGGCCGCACGAGCGGCGCTACGAACTGATCGAGGTGAAAGGCCCCGGCGACCGTTTGCAGGACAACCAGCGCCGTTGGCTTGCCTATTGCGTGCAGCACGGCATACCGGTTTCCGTGTTGCAGGTGCGCTGGCCCCACCTGCCCGACGCAGCAAACGAAGCCGATGAAGGCAACGACAGCGTCGCCCAGGCGCCGCGCGAGCCATGAGCTACACCGTCGCCGTGCGCACGCTGTGCGAGTTCACCGCGAAGCGCGGCGACCTCGACTTGCGCTTCACGCCCTCGCCCGACGCCAGCGACGGCCGCGCCGGCCACGCGGCCATCGCCGCGCGCCGCCCGCCCGGCTACGAGACCGAGATCGCGCTTTCCGGCACGTTCGAATCACTCACCGTGCGCGGCCGCGCCGACGGCTACGATCCCGCGCGGCGCAGGCTCGAAGAATTCAAGACCTATCGCGGCGACCTCGATGCGATGCGCGAGAATCAGCGCGCGCTGCACTGGGCGCAGTTGCGTGTCTACGGCGCGCTCCTGTGCGACAAGCTCGGCCTCGACGCGCTCGAACTCGCGCTCGTCTACTATGACATCGGTTCGGGCCGCGAGACGGCGCTCGTCGAGCATGCGAGCGCGCCGGAATTGCGCGCCGCGTTCGAAACGCAATGCCGCCGATTCGTCGCATGGGCCGAGCAGGAAAGCGCCCACCGCGCCGCGCGCGACGCCGCGCTCGCCGCGCTGCGCCTGCCGCATCCGCAGTTTCGGCACGGCCAGCGCGATCTTGCCGAAGCGGTCTGGCGCGCGGCGACACAGGGACGCTGTCTGCTCGCACAGGCGCCCACCGGTATCGGCAAGACCATCGGCACGCTCTTTCCGCAGTTGAAGGCGTGCCCGCGCGCAGCGATCGACAAGGTCGTGTTTCTGAGCGCGAAAAGCTCCGGGCGTCAGTTGGCACTCGATGCGCTCGCCACACTGACAAGTGAGCAAGACGATGCACAACGACCGAAGGTGCCCGTGCGCGTGCTCGAACTCGTTGCGCGCGAGAAGTCTTGCGAGCATCCCGAAGCGGCATGTCATGGCGAATCGTGCCCACTCGCGCGCGGCTTCTACGACCGTCTGCCGGCCGCGCGTGCCGCGGCGCTCGAACGCGCGCGGCTCGATCGCGCGGCACTGCGCGAGGTGGCGAGCGAGCATGCCGTGTGCCCCTACTACCTTGGGCAGGAACTCGCGCGCTGGAGCGACGTGATCGTCGGCGACTACAACTACTGGTTCGACGCGAGCGCCATGCTGTTCATGCTCGCCGCGCACACCCAGTGGCGCGCGAGCGTGCTCGTGGACGAAGCCCACAACCTCCCCGAGCGCGCCCGCGCGATGTATTCGGCGGAACTCGTGCAAACGCGCGTCGACACCGTGCGCCGCGCCGCGAGCGCACCGCTCAAGCGCGCACTCGCGCGCCTGCAGAAACACTGGAACGCACAGAACGCCGTCCAGCCGGGCGCCTGGCGCGCGAGCGACACCTTGCCCGAGGGCCTCGTTGCCGCGCTCGGCGACGTGATCGGGGCGATCGGCGACCAGCTCGCCGAACCCGCGCTCGTGCGTGACCCCGAACTCGAGCGCTTCTATTTCGACGCCCTGCACTTCACGCGCATTGCCGAACGCTTCGATACGCATTCGCTCTTCGACGTCACGCCGCTGGCGCAGCAGAACGCGCGCCGCCCGCGTTCCACGCTCGCGATCCGCAACATCGTGCCGGCCGATGCCTTGCGAACGCGCATCGCCACGGCGCACAGCATCACGCTCTTTTCAGCGACGCTCTCGCCCACGCATTACTACAGCGACATGCTCGGCCTGCCCGCCAACACGGTGAGCATCGACATCGACACGCCGTTTCGCGCCGAGCAGCTCGACGTCCACATCGCCCGCCATATCTCGACGCGTTACAAGGACCGCGAACGTTCGCTCGAAGCGCTGGTTGGGCGCGTGGCCGCGCAATTTGCCGAACGCCCCGGCAACTATCTGTGTTTTTTCAGCAGCTACGACTATCTTCGGCAAGCCGCCGATGCGTTTGCGGCGCGCCACCCGGACGTGGCGATCTGGCTCCAGTCGCGCACCATGGACGAGGCGGGCCAGCAGGCCTTCTTCGCGCGCTTCGTGGAAGGCGGCTGCGGCATCGGTTTCGCCGTGCTGGGCGGCGCGTTCGGCGAAGGTATCGATCTGCCGGGCACGCGCCTCATCGGCACGTTCATCGCGACGCTCGGCATGCCGCAGGTGAATGCCGTGAACGAGGCGATGCGCGCACGCATGGATACGCTCTACGGCGACGGCTTCGACTACACCTACCTGATCCCTGGCCTGCGCAAGGTCGTGCAGGCCGCCGGGCGCGTGATCCGCACCGAGCACGATCGCGGCGTCGTGCACCTGCTGGACGACCGCTTCGCGCAGCCCGGCGTGCGCGCGCTGCTGCCCACGTGGTGGCGCATCGCCGCCAGTTAATCTGGATTCCGTATCAATCAGAAGGGAATAAAGCTGGCGCACGTTCCGGTGCGCCAGCCATCGCTCTACTCGATCAAGCAGGCTTCGCCTTGCCCCCGCCCTTGCCGCTCTTCTTCGGCGGCGGCGGCGGTGGATCGCCTTCCATGTCGTCGGCGGCCATTTCGCTCGCGATCTCATCGACAGGCGGCATCGCCGCTTTTTTCGCCTTCTTCGCCGGCTTGCTCTCCTTCACGTCAGGCGGCACCGCCACCTTGCTGATCGTGACGTCGTCGTCCGTCTTGTCGTAGCCGATCTCGACGGTATCGCCGGACTGCAGCGCGTCGCCGAGTATCTCTTTGGCCAGACGCGTTTCCACTTCCTGGCGAATCTGCCGCTTGAGTTCGCGCGCGCCGAACTCCGGCTGATAGCCGGCCTCCACGAGATGATCGACGAGCGTCTGACCCATCAAGAGCGTGATGCCCTGCGCGGCCGCCGTGCGTGTGACGCGCTCGAGCTGGATCTGCACGATCGCGCGGATGTTGTCGCGCGAAAGCGCATGAAACACGATGATTTCATCGATGCGATTGAGGAACTCGGGCCGGAAATGGCCCTTGAGCACCTTCATGAGTTCGGCGCGGATCGTCTTGTCGTCAAGACGCGACTTTTCGGGGCGCTCGAGGTTGTCCATGATGATTGAGGCGCCGAGGTTGCTCGTGGCGATCAGGATCGTGTTGCTGAAATCGACCACGCGACCTTTGCCGTCGGTTAGCCGCCCGTCGTCGAACACCTGCAGCAGCACGTTGTAGACGTCGGCGTGCGCCTTCTCGATCTCGTCGAGCAGAATCACGCTGTACGGGCGGCGCCGCACGCGCTCGGTAAGCTGGCCGCCCTCGTCGTAGCCCACGTAGCCCGGTGGCGCGCCGATGAGCCGCGCCACCGCATGACGCTCCATGTACTCGCTCATATCGATGCGGATGATGGCCTGCTCGTCGCCGAACACGGTTTCCGCCAGCGCCTTGGCAAGTTCGGTCTTGCCCACGCCGGTCGGCCCGAGGAACAGGAAGGTCGCGATCGGCCGGTTCGACTGACCGAGACCCGCGCGCGACAGGCGCACGGCGTCGCTCACGGCGACCACGGCGTCCTCCTGGCCCACCACGCGCTCGCGCAGCGTCTCTTCCATCTTGAGCAGCTTCTGGCGCTCCTCCTGGGTGAGATCCGCGACCGGAATGCCGGTGAGCCGCGACACGACTTCGGCAATCGACGCCACGGTGACTTCGAGCGTTTCCGAACCCGTCTTGCGCTGCCACGCCTCGGTCAGCTCTTCGAGCTTTTCCTGCTTTTCGTTGATGCGCTCCTCGAAACCCTTGGCCTCGTCAAAGCGCTTGCGCGACGCCGCGTAGTCCTGCTCCCGCTTGAGCTGGGCGATCTCCGCTTCGAGTTCCTGCATCTCGGCGGGACGCGAGGTCGAACCGATGCGCACGCGCGCCGCCGCCTGATCGATGAGATCGATCGCCTTGTCGGGCAAGAAGCGCGACGTGATATAGCGATCCGATAGCTCGGCGGCAGCCACGAAGGCGTCGTCGGCGAAGGTCACCTGATGGTGGGCTTCGAGCTTGTCGCGCAGGCCGCGCAGGATCACGATGGTTTGCTCGACCGTGGGCTCCGGCACGAGCACGGGCTGAAAGCGCCGCTCGAGCGCCGCGTCCTTCTCGATGTACTTTTGATACTCGTTCAGCGTCGTCGCGCCGATGAGACTCAACTCGCCGCGCGCCAGCGCGGGCTTCAGCACGTTGGCAATGTCGAGCCCGCCTTCGCCGCCGCCCTGCCCCGCGCCGACGATCGTGTGCAATTCGTCGATGAAGAGAATCAACTCGTCGTGCTTCGCGCTCACTTCGTCGATCAGCTGCTTCGCGCGTTCCTCGAACTCGCCGCGGTATTTCGCACCCGCGACCATCGAATTGATGTTCACCTCCACGAGCCGCTTGCCGCGCAGCACCTCGGGCACGTCGCCATTGACGATGCGCTGAGCGAGCCCTTCCACGATGGCGGTCTTGCCCACGCCCGGCTCGCCGATCAGCACCGGGTTGTTCTTCTTGCGCCGCGCGAGCACCTCGATCGTGCTCTCGATTTCCTGCGCGCGGCCCAGCACCGGATCGAGCTTGCCTTGCCGCGCCATGGCCGTCAGGTCGCGGCCGAACTTGTCGAGCGTGGGCGTGCCCGTAGGCGCATCGACGCGGCCGTCTTCCGCGCCCTTGCCCACCACCTTCACGACCTTCTGGCGCAGCGCCTCGGGCGTCACGCCGTACTTCTTGAGCAGCGCGCCCGCAATGCTGTCGGGCACCGCGGCGAGACCGATCAGCAGATGCTCGGGGCCGACGTACGAGTGGCCGAGATCGCGCGATGCCTGAAACGCGAATTGAAACGCTTTTTTCAGGCGCGGCGAGATCGTCATCTTGTCGATGGGCGCGTCGGGCGAAGCCGTGCCCTTTTGCGCATGCTGATCGATATAGCCTTTGATGTCCTGTGGCGAGAGCTTCAGCTCCTTCAGGAGTGCTGCGCAAACATCGGTGTCCGCCAGTACGTACAGCAGGTGTTCCGTATCGAGTTCGTTGCGCTGCAGTTCATGGGCTTTTTCCGCGGCGCGCTGCAGGATTTCGAGCGTCTGCTCGCTGAACGCATCGGTCGCATCGACGGATTCGCGCGGCACCTCGGCGGCGAGGTCGTGCCCCTCGTCGTCGTGCTCGTCCTCGCCGCCTTGCCCGCCGAAAAAGCGCGACAGGCCGCTGCCGCCCAGCAGCGAATCGAACGGATTGAGCATGCTTTGGTGACGCATCAGTTGGCGGTAGTCGTAGTCGCAGATCGACATGGACTTGCGCTGCCCGTTCTGCACGACAGTCACGCGCGCGACTGCAGGCCGGGAATTACAGATTTCGCAAAGAGTGGGCATGGTCGGCTTGTCTCCGGAGGATCGGAATCGCGCCGCCGAAGTTGGCAAAACGCTGGCACAACCTCGCGGCATGATTCGGTGCAACGCGAGCGCTCATGCAGCGGTTGCACCAGCAAAGCGACAAATCGGCAAGCACGCGCTGGAACACGGCGACGCGGTGCTGTGGCTGACGATGACCTTGCGGACGACATGAATCGCACCTATCGCGTGCGCATGCCGCCATGCACAGGTGCAAACGATTGTGGCAGGAAACGATCGCCGGCGCGTCGAACCTGCGCCGCTCGGTGCGAGATGCTTGAGCGGCCACAGCAAAGAAAAAGGGCGGGACATGCGTCCCGCCCTGAGAGCGCGCTCGGGGCGCGCGAGGAGAGCAACTGCACGTGGCAGTCATCCGCGAGAGATCCGTCGCGGTGTCACGCGCGATGCAAGAACACGGTCATGATTTTCATGGCGCCTGCAGGTTTGCAATCGTGTCTGCTACGCGTTGCTCAGCGGCGGTTCGAGCCCGACACCACGTCGATCCACACGGCAAGCACGAGAATGCCGCCCTTCACAATCATCTGCCAATACGCGTCCACGTCGAGCATCGACATGCCGTTGTCGAGGCTCGCCATCACGAGTGCGCCGATCAGCGCGCCATACACGGTGCCGGAACCGCCGCGCATCGACGTGCCGCCGATAAAGCAGGCCGCGATCGCGTCAAGCTCGCCCATCGTGCCCGCCGACGGCGAACCCGCCGCGAGACGCGCCGTATTGACGATGCCCGCGAACGCACACATGAGACCCATCAGTGCGAAGATGGCGAGCTTCACGCGGTTCGTGTTGACGCCCGAAAGACGCGTGGCTTCGAGGTTCGAGCCCACCGCATAAATGCGACGTCCGAACACGGTTTGCGTGGCGATCCATGTGAAGATACCGAGCAGCGCGAGCAGCAGCAGCACGGGCACCGGAATGCCGCCATAGCTGTCGAGCATCAGCACGAAGGCAAGCAGGATCGCGCCCGCACCGACGATCTTCACACCGTCTTGCCAGAGCGGCACGACGCTCAGCTGATAGCGCCGGCGATTCGCCCGCTGGCGCACCGTAAGCACGGCGAGCAGCACGAACAGCGCGAACGCCAGCACGTCGCCCGCCACGCGCGGCAGATAGCCCTGGCCGAGAAACACGAAGTGATCGGACACCGGCGCGATGGTCGAGCCGCCCGTGATGCCGAGCAGCACGCCGCGAAACGCGAGCATGCCGCCGAGACCCACGATGAACGACGGCACGCGGCGGTACGTCGACCACCAGCCGTTGAAGAGTCCGACGAGCACGCCAAGCACGAGCACCGCCGGCACGGTCACGCCGATCGGCCAGCCGCGATTCACGTCGAGAATCGCCGCGACACCGCCGAGCAGGCCGAGCAGCGAGCCCACCGAAAGGTCGATCTCGCCCGCGATGATGACGAACACCATGCCGCACGCGAGCATGCCGGTAATCGACATCTGCCGCAGCAGGTTAGACACGTTGCGCGGCGTGACGAACGCGCCGTGCGTGAGCAGCGAAAAGAACAGCCAGATCACGGCTACTGCGAGCAGCAGCGCGAGGATCTTGTAGCGCGCAAAAAGTTGCTGGAAACGCATGGCGAAGCCATTGCCGCCTTGCGGCAGGTCTTCGCGTGCGCCTTGGGTCGTGACGTCGGGGGTCATACTGCACTCGCTGTATCGGGTTGGGCGCGCACGCTCTGGATCGCCGCGCCAAGAATGTCTTCCTGCGTGAGGTCGTCATTGACGAAGTCGCCGCGCAACTCGCCCTCGCCGATTACGAGCACGCGGTCGCTGATGCCCAGCACTTCGGGCAGTTCGGACGACACCATCACGATCGCCACGCCGCGTTTGGCCAGCTGGAAGATCAGCTTGTAGATCTCGTACTTCGCGCCGACGTCCACGCCGCGCGTCGGCTCGTCGAGGATCAGCACCTTCGGATCGGTGAGCAGCATCTTGGTGAGCACCGCCTTCTGCTGGTTGCCGCCCGAGAGGCTCGCAATCGACAGCATCGGGTTTGCCGCGCGCACCGAAAGACGCTGCATCTCCGTGCGGATCGTATCGAGTTCGGCGGCCGTGTCGATGCGTCCGTGCCGCGAAAAACGTTGCAGCACCGAGAGCGTGATGTTGTGACCCACGCCCAGTTGCGGCACGATGCCGTGACGCTTGCGGTCCTCGGGCACCATGGCGATGCCCGCCTTGATCGCGTCGAGCGGCGAACGAATTTTCAGCGGCTTGCCTTCGAGCAGGACCGTTGCCGTGCAGGTGCCCGCATACGCGCCGAAGATCGCCTGCATCGTTTCCGTGCGGCCTGCGCCGACGAGCCCGGCCACGCCCACGATCTCACCGCGCCGCACCGAGAAAGAGACGTCGTCCACGCGCTTGCGGCGCGGGTTCGTCACGTCGTAGCAGGTCACGTTGCGGGCCTCGAACACGACCCCGCCGATGTCATGCGGCTCGCGCGGAAAGAGATTGCGGATCTCGCGCCCCACCATCTGCGCAATGATCCGGTCGGTGGTGAGCGTCGCCATCGGCTCGGTGGCCACGTGACGGCCGTCGCGAATCACGCTCACCGTGTCGCACACGGCTTCGACCTCGTCGAGCTTGTGCGAAATGTAGACGCACGCCACGCCCCGGCGCTTCAGGTCGCGCACGATGTCGAGCAGGATCTTCGTTTCGGCTGCCGTGAGAGAAGACGACGGCTCGTCGAGAATCAGCAGCTTCGCCCGCTTGTTGAGCGCCTTCGCGATCTCGATGAGCTGTTGATGGCCGCCGCCATAGTTCATCACCGGCTGCGCCACGTTGACGGCGTCGATGTTCAGTTCGCGCAGCAATTCGTCGGCGCGCTGGTACATCGCCGCGTAATTCATGCGCCCGCCCGGGAGCGTGATTTCGTTGCCGAGAAAGATGTTCTCGGCCACCGACAGCTCGGGCACGAGCATCAGCTCCTGGTGGATGATGACGATGCCCGCGCGTTCGGTGTCGCGCACGCTCTGCGCTTCGAGCGGCGCGCCTTCCCAACGGATCTCGCCACTCCAGGTGCCGTGCGGGTACACGCCCGAGAGCACTTTCATGAGCGTGGATTTGCCGGCGCCGTTCTCGCCGCACAGGCCCACGCATTCGCCGGGCCGCACCGTGAGGTCGATGCCATCGAGCGCTTTCACGCCCGCAAAGGACTTGACGATGCCGCGCATCGTCAGCAAGGGTTCGGTCATACGCTGGTTACTCGCTGCGATGGCCCGCGCGCGACACGATGGAAACACTCGTGGCGCGCGCGGGCCGTCAGGCCAAAAGCGTTACTGGCTTGCCAGTTGCGCCTGCGTGTAGAAGCCGTCCTTCACGACGACGTCCACGTTGCTCTTCGTGAGCAGCGTCGGCTGCAGCAGCACCGTATCGACCTTCTTCTTGCCGTTGTCGTACTGCGCGTTGTACGCCGGCTTCTGGCCCTTCGCGAGATCGACGGCGAGCTTCGCGGCTTCGCTCGCGATGAGCTTGAGCGGCTTGTAGACCGTCATGGTCTGCGTGCCCGCCACCACGCGCTTGACTGCCGCGAGGTCCGCGTCCTGGCCCGACACCGGCACCTTGCCCGCGAGGTGCTGCGCGGCGAGCGCCTGGATCGCGCCTCCCGCCGTACCGTCGTTCGAGGCGACGACTGCGTCGATCTTGTTGTTGTTCGCGGTGAGCGCGTCTTCCATGATGCGCAGCGCCGTCGAAGCGCTCCACTCCGGCACCCACTGCTGGCCGACCACCTTGATGTCGCCGCGGTCGATGGCAGGCTTGAGGACCTTCAGCTGTCCTTCACGCAGCATCTTCGCGTTGTTGTCGGTCGGCGCGCCGCCCAGCAGGAAGTAGTTGCCCTTGGGCTGCGCGTCGTAGACGCCTTTCGCCTGGAGCTCGCCCACCTTCTCGTTGTCGAACGAGATGTACGCATCGATATCGGCGTCGAGAATCAGACGGTCATACGAAACGACCTTGATGCCGGCCTTCTTCGCTTCGGCCACGACATTGGTGAGCGCCTTCGAGTTGAACGGCACGATCACGATCACATCCACGCCGCGCGAGATGAGGTTTTCGATCTGCGAGACCTGACGCTCTTCGCTCGCGTCGGCCGACTGCACCGACACCTTTGCGCCCATCTTCTCCGCGGCCGCGACGAAGTAGTCGCGGTCGCGCGACCAGCGCTCGACACGCAGGTCGTCGATACAGAAGCCGATCTCGGGATGATCCTTGCTCGCGTGCGCGAGCGGTGCGGCAAGCGACAGGCTCGCGAGCACGGCCCCGCATACGAGCGAACTCAGAACCGAACGACGTTTGGCGAAATTCATGTCTCCATACTCCTCTTGATGCCGGTGCGCAGGCGCGCGCGAACGCGTCGCCGCCGCGGCGATGGTTTTCAGGGTGTTGCCGATATCATTGCGGAACACACGCGAAACGGCACAGCGTGCGGTATAACCGTAGGACGACTAATCAGCTGCACGACTACACCGGCCGTGCAGTTTTTTCTTCGCCGGCGCCGTTAGTCAGGCGCCGGTGGCGAAAACCGGTTCGAGCGCGCGATACAGCGCGCTAAAGGTTGGACGGCGCGCCTCGCGATACCAGGCGTGGCGTGCGGCGTCAGGTTCGCGCACCGCCAGCACGGGCGGCTGCGGGCACACTTCGTCGAGCGTCGCGCTGGGTTCGAGCGCGAGATGCGCGAGGCGCGCGGCGCCCAGCGCCGGCCCCACCTCGCCGCCTGCGCGCAACGTGAGCGCGCGACCGCTGATGTCGGCGAGCATCTGCGTCCACCACGCGCTGCGCGAGCCGCCGCCAATTACCGTGATCGTGTCCGGCACGAGCCCCGCCGCATGCAACGCATCCATGCCGTCGAGCAGCGCGAAACCTACGCCTTCGAGGGTTGCGTTGGCGAGATCAGCTCGCGATGTCTGCGGGGTCATGCCGTAGAACACGCCCTTCGCGTTGACGTTGTTGTGCGGCGTGCGCTCGCCGCTCAGATACGGCAGGAACCACGGCCGGCGCGCGTCGCGCTCGGCGTTCGAGTTTGCCTCGGCGTCGGCGAGCAGCGCGGCAACGCTTTCGTAACCCGTCAGCTGCGCCGTGAAGTCGAGGCAGCTGGCCGCGTTGAGCATCACGGACATCAGGTGCCACGTGTGCGGCAATGCATGGCAGAAGCTGTGCACCGCGGAATCGGGATTGGCGAGAAAGCCGTCCGAGACGGCGAAATACACGCCCGACGTGCCGAGCGACAGCATCGCGTCGCCGGGCCGCACGATGCCCACGCCTACGGCGCCCGCCGCGTTGTCGCCGCCGCCCGCCACGACCGGAATTTCGCGCAGGCCGAATTGGCGCGCGAGTTCGGGCCGCAGCGTGCCGGTCACCTGGTTGCCTTCGAACACCTCCGGCATTTGGGCGCGCGTGAGGCCGCACGCTGCAAGCAAGGTATCGCTATAGTCGCGCTTCGCAATGTCAAGCCACAGCGTGCCGGCGGCATCGGACGGGTCGGTGGCGAACACGCCCGTGAGCAGCCAGCGCAAATAGTCCTTCGGTAACAGCACGTGCGCGATGCGCGCGAAAATCTCAGGCTCGTGCTTGCGCACCCACAACAGCTTCGGCGCCGTGAAGCCCGGCATCGCGAGATTGCCCGCGATGGCGTGCAACTGCGGTACGGCGCGTTCCAGCTCGAGACATTCGGTATCCGAACGACCGTCGTTCCACAGAATGGCGGGACGAAGCACCTCGCCCTGCGCGTCGAGCAGCGTCGCGCCGTGCATCTGGCCGGTCAGGCCGAGCGCTTCGATGCGCGCCGGGTCGATGCCGCGCCCGCGCGCCTCGTCGATGAGCGCGCGCAACGCGCTCTGCGTGGCGAGCCACCAGTCTTGCGGCGCCTGTTCGGACCAGCGCGGCTGCGGCCGGCTCACGGTGAGCGGCGCGCTCGCGCTGCCGAGCACATCGCCCGCGCGGTCGAGCAGCACGGCCTTTACGCCCGACGTGCCGAGGTCGATACCGATGAACATGTCTCCGTCCTGATTTTTTGCGTCAGTTTGCCTTCAACGGCAAACGGCGCAATTGCGAATTTGACGGCGCGCGCTAATGTTTTTTTCGCGCGCGCCGTGGCACCGCTAGCGCTGGCCGTAGATGGCCTGGTTCACGACATTCTCGAGCCGCTCCTGCTGGCCGCTCGCGTGCTGCGGGTTCATGCCGTGCGAGAGTGCGTCGGCGGCAAGCGACGAGAGCGAATAGCCACCCGCGAGAATCTTGCGGCCAAACTCGCTGTCCCAGCCCGCGTAACGCTGACTGCGGAACTGCTCGAGCCGGTCGTTTTCCACGAGCGCCGCACCGCGCTCGAGCGCCAGCGCGAGCACGTCGATCGCGCCCACGTGGCCATAGAACATGTCTTCCGGATCGCTGCTCGCGCGGCGCACCTTCGCGTCGAAGTTCATGCCGCCCGTGCTGAAGCCGCCGTGGCGCAGGATCTCGTAGAACGCGAGCGTCAGTTCTTCGACGCTGTTCGGGAACTGGTCCGTATCCCAGCCGTTTTGCGGGTCGCCGCGATTCGCATCGACGCTGCCGAACACGCCCAGCGCGAACGCCGTGGCGATTTCGTGATGGAACGAGTGGCCCGCGAGCGTCGCGTGGTTGGCCTCGATATTCACGCGGATTTCGTTTTGCAGACCGTATTGCGTGAGGAAGCCGTGCACCGTCGCAACGTCGTAGTCGTACTGGTGCTTGGTCGGCTCCTGCGGTTTCGGCTCGATCAGTAGCGTGCCCGTGAAGCCGGTGCGGTGCTTGTGTTCGACCACCATCGAAAGGAAGCGTGCGAACTGCTCGCGCTCGCGCTTGAGGTCGGTATTGAGCAGCGTGTCATAGCCTTCGCGGCCGCCCCACAGCACGTAGTTCTCGCCGCCCAGCTTGCGCGTCGCGTCGAGCGCATGACAAACCTGCGTGGCCGCGTAGGCGAAGACTTCGGGGTTGGGGTTGGTGGCGGCGCCGCCGGCGTAGCGCGGATTCGAAAACAGGTTGGCGGTGCCCCAGAGCAGCTTCACACCGCTCGCCTGCTGGCGCTCGCCGAGGTAGTCGACCATGCGCTTGAAGTTTTCGGTGTAGTCCTTCAGGTCCTTGCCTTCCGGAGCGACATCGGTGTCGTGGAACGTGTAATAAGGCGTGCCTAGCTTCGTGAAAAACTCGAACGCCGCGTCGGCCTTCTGGTGCGCGCGCTCCATGGCGTCGCCGGGCTGCTGCCACGGGCGGTGAAACGCGCCCTGCCCGAAGATATCGTTGCCGGGCCAGACGAACGAATGCCAGTAACACACGGCGATGCGCAGATGCTCTTCGAGCGTCTTGCCGAGCACCTTTTTGGTACGGTCGTAGTGATGGTACGCAAGCGGGTTGTCCGACTGCGGGCCTTCATATCGAATGGCGGGAATATGTTCGAAATACGACATGATGTCTCCAATGTTGTTGCAGCGCAGCGGCGCAGCGTGCATCCCTCTGTGTGACGCCATACTGCCCGCGACGCGCAAAGCGCGGCAATTGCGAAATTGCGTGAGACCCTTAACGTTTCCTGCCGACGGGTGCGTCCGGCGTGCCCGCGAACCCGAATGTGGGCCTAAAATAACCGGACGCTTAAAACGACGCGCCGCAGGCGCCAGAGACATCGTAGCGCGGTGCACCTTGATGCGCACCGCGCCCGAACTGGAGACATGGCGGTTTTCCGCCGGCGCTGCGCGCCGGGCGACCAGCCGCCGACACGACATGACCCGTGCCCCCGCTTCCCAGACGCCCCACCGCATCGCGCTGCTGTTCAACGCGAATAAGGTGTACGACCGCGAGATCATTGCGGGGATTGGCCACTATCTGCGCTCCACGCGCGTCGCGTGGGACCTCTTTCTCGAAGAGGACTTCCGCTGCCGCCTCGCGGGCATCGAGCGCTTCGACGGGGACGGCATCATCGCCGACTTCGACGACCCCGACGTGGCCGACGCCCTGCGCGGCTGCCCGCTGCCGGTGGTCGCCGTGGGCTCGTCATTCGAAGACGCGGCCCAGTACCCGGCCGACGTGCCCTATATCGCGACCGACAACCGCAAACTGGTCTCGCTCGCGTGGACACATCTGATCGGTGCAGGCCTGCCGAATCTCGCGATGTACAGCCTGCCCGTCGCGCAGGAAAACCGCTGGGCACAGGAGCGCGAACTGGCGTTCCAGGCGCTCGCCCGCGAAGAAGGGGTACAGGCGCCGATCTACCGGGGCCAGGCCACCAGCGCCAGCGCCTGGAACCAGGCCATCGAGCAGTTGAGCGTCTGGCTGCACAGCCTGCCCAAGCCCGTGGGCGTGATCGCCGTGACCGACGCACGGGCGCGGCATTTGCTGCAGGCGTGTCTGATTCACGGCATTGCCGTGCCCGAGCAGGTGGCGATCATCGGCATCGACAACGATCCGCTCACCCGCACGCTCACGCGCATTCCGCTCTCGTCGGTCATCCAGGGCACGGAGGAAATGGGCAAGACCGCCGCCCACCTGCTGCACCAGATGCTGCGCGGCGCACGTTTTCCGGGTCAACGCATTCTGGTTCCGCCCGTCGGCATCAACGTGCTCGAATCGACCCGCCACGAACCGCTGTCGAGCCCGCATGTCATGCGGGCGCGCCACTTCATCCGCCAGTACGCCTGCCAGGGCATCAAGACCGAGCAGGTGGCCGACTACGTGGGCGTATCGCGCTCGTCACTGGAAGACTACTTCCGGCGTGAACTGCAATGCACGGTCCACCAGGAAATCCTGCGCCACAAGCTCGACGCCGCCAAGGCGATGCTCGCGAGCCGCGACGCCTCGAGTGCGGAGGTGGCGATCCGCTGCGGATTCACGTCGCTGCAGTACATGTATGCCGTATTCCGGCGAGAACTGGGATGCACGCCGCGCGAATATCAGGACAGTGTCGCGAACGCTTCGGGCCCTCGCCTGTCCACTTGATGAAGCGGCTTCGGCCATCCCGGACAATCACGCTTTCTTCATACGTTCTCTTCACCTCATGAACACTCTTGCTGCCCATCTGACTTCCGAACCGTGGGGCGCCCTGCCCGGCGGCGACGCCGTGCGGCTCTATACGCTGCGCAACGCGCAGGGCATGAAGGTGACAGTCAGCGACCTCGGCGCGACGCTCGTTTCATGGCTCGCGCCCGATCGCGCCGGCCGCCTCGCGGACGTCATGCTCGGCCACGACACGCCCGCGGACTATCTCGCCGCCACCACGTACATGGGCGGCCTGGTCGGGCGCTGGGCCAACCGCATCGCCGGTGCGCATTTCACGCTGGACGGCATCGACTATCCGCTCGATCGCAACGAGAACGGCAATCTGCTGCACGGCGGCGCGAACGGCTTTCATCGGCAGATGTGGCAGGTGGAAGAGGATCGGGGCTCGCTGGTGCTGCGGCTCGAATCGCCCGAAGGCGACGGCGGCTTTCCGGGCAACGTGAGCGTGCAGGTGCGCTACACGCTCGACGACGACGGCACGCTGACGCTCGATTACGAGGGCGTGACCGACGCGCCTACGCCGCTGAATCTCACGAGCCACGGCTACTTCAATCTCTCCGGCGAGGCGAGCCCGGACATTCGCGGCCACGTGCTGACGATCGACGCGGACGCTTTCCTCGAAGTCGATCCGCAGTTGATTCCCGTGCGCATCGCGGACGTCTCGGGCAGCGCCTTCGACTTCCGCCATGGCGCGCCGCTCGGTGCGCGGCTCGACTGGCCGCACGCGCAACTCGAGCGCGCACGCGGTTTCGACCACTGCTACGTGCTGCGCGCGCCCGAGAGCACGGCGGGCACGCTGCACGCCGCGCCGGGTCGCTGGCCCGTGCGGCCGGTGGCGCGCGTCTACGAGCCGGGCAGCGGGCGCGAGCTTGCCGTCGCGACCGACCAGCGCGGCCTGCAGCTCTATACGGGGAATTATCTGGAGGGGCAGCCGGGACGCCGCGGCGCGACCTGCGCGCGCTATGCGGGGCTGTGCCTCGAAGCGGGCGGCTTCCCGAACCAGATCAACATGGAAGCGCCCGCCTGCGACGAAGTGGTGCTGCAGCCCGGCAAGACCTATCGGCAGGTCACGCAATACCGCGTGAGCGTGCTCGCCTGATGCCGGGCGCCAGGCCTTACGACACCTTGTCGTACTGATACACGCCGCGGCCGGTCTTGCGGCCGAGTTGGCCCGCCGCGACCATCTCGCGCAGCAGCGGGCACGCACGATACTTCGAGTCGCCGAAGTCCTTCAGGAACACATCCATCACCGACAGACACACGTCGAGGCCGATCAGGTCCGCCAGCGCGAGCGGGCCGATCGGATGATTGGCGCCGAGCTTCATGCCGGCGTCGATTTCCTCGGCGCTCGCAATGCCTTCCGCGAACACGAAAAACGCTTCGTTGATCATCGGCACCAGAATGCGGTTCACCACGAAGCCGGGCGCGTTCTTCACGGCGATCGGCGTCTTCTCGAGGCGCAGCGCCATTTCGCGCACCGACTCGGCCACCTCCGGGCGCGTCTGCAGGCCGCGGATCACTTCGACGAGCGGCATCATCGGCACGGGGTTGAAGAAGTGCATGCCGATGAAGCGCGACGGGTCGGCGAGCGTGGTCGCGAGCGCCGTGATCGAGATCGACGAGGTGTTCGACGCGACGATCGCGTCGGGGCGGGCCGCGGCTTCGATCTGCTTGAGAATGCGCGTCTTGAGCTCGGCGTTCTCGGTCGCCGCTTCGATCACGAGATCGACGCTCGCGAGGCGCTGATAGTCGGTGCTCGTTTCGATGCGTGCGAGCGCGGCGTCGCGCGCGCCGGCTTCGAGCTTGCCCTTCGAGACGAGCCGCTCGAGGCTATGGGCGAGCGTGGCGACACCCTTGGCGAGCGCCGCATCGGTGACGTCGATCAGCACCGCCTTGAGCCCCGCCACCGCCACCGCCTGGGCAATGCCGTTGCCCATCGTGCCTGCACCCACGATTCCTACCGATTCGATTGCCATGCCTCGTCCTCACTCCTTGTCTGCGACCCCGGCGTGTCGCTATGGAAAATGCCGGTCGTGCGGCGCAACCCGTGGTGCACCGCACCAATACCCACAGTGTAACGGGTTGCGGGAATCGACCGGCACTCGCGTGACGGGAGGGCCTGCGGTGAAGTGCCAGCGCGGCGGCCTGAAGGGCCTGGCGCTCAGGCGCCGCCAAGCCGGCCGTACTCGATTGGCGTGCGCGTATAGAAGAGCTCGACGCCGCCCGCTTCGAGTGTGACGAGGAGCGCATCGATGGAGGGTTCGTCAGCGACGATCAGCACCACAGCGGGCTCGTCGGCCAGATCGAAGAAGTGGGCGGCGTGCATCTTCCCGTGGGCGTCGAGGCCTTCGTAGCCTTCCAGCACGGTGATGCCGAAGACGCCCTGGGCCCGCGCGGCGTCGATGATCCACGCGACTGCCGACTTGTGGCCCTTCTTGTGCTTGCGGCTCGTGTAGAGCGTGAGTTGACTGCCTGCGGGCATGGGCACCTCCATGCAGCCGGAAATAGCGTCATCAGGCGCCGCGCGACAGGCGGCATGAAAAAAGTCTAGCACGCGCGCTGATACGCGCCGGCACGCCCGCTGCCGCCCTAGAAGTTGTACTGGAAGTAGATCTGACTGAAGTTCGTACCCGGATTCGGCTCCTTGATATCGGCGTTCGACAAGTGCTGGAAACGGAACCCGGCCTGATAGTTGCCGTGCTCGCCGAACTGCGCGCCGACGCCGATCATGTCGACGAACTGGAACGACGTCGACGTCGCGCGATCGGGCGTCTGCCGGACGTGCGAGAGAAAGTGAAAGCCCACGCCCGCCTCGATGAACGGCTTGAACCAGCCGCTGTCCTTGATGAAGCGAAAAACGGGCGTCACGCCGTATTCCCAGATATGCGAGTAAACGGCATCCGGCGCGTTCAGCTTCCAGTAGGCGACATGCGCCTCGCCAACCAGCGTGAAGTGATAGCCGCCGAGATGCCACCACTGCAGGCCCGGATCCCACACGAGGCCGAGATCGAGCTTTTTCACGTCGTGGTCCGCTACGCCCGCGCCGAGTTGCACGCCGAACGTGTTGTCCGCCTGCGCGCCAGCCGCGCCGAAGGCGCAAAGCGCGGCGAGCGCCCCACGCACTGCATGAGCGCGCCAGACGAATCTTCTTTCTCTCATATCTTTCCCCGATTCGCTCGATTCAGCACGACGCCATGCATCGGGCCCTACCACGCTTTGCGCGGATTCGGCACCAGCGCAAATGCCATACAAAATGCACTACGCGCTTGTCATCTGGAAAGAACAAATACCATCAGGCTCCAATGTTCACTAATGACTGGCGCACATATGAGAGCGAAGTTTAGCGTCGAAAAATCGGGCACGCTCGCTGGCGTGCCAACGGACCGTGCCCGTGCTGGGCCTGCGGCTTGATAAAGACTGACTGACAGCTTTCAGTTTCGATTATCGAGTCTGACAAATGGTGCTGAACGATTATTTACGGAAGGATTTACGAAATATGGATTCACCGTGTTAACGAATCCGTCTCAATTACCGCCCGTCGATTTACCGGGTATTCACATTTCTGATTAACGATTTTCCGGTTGGCTGCCCATCCCGATAATCCTCAGCGCAAAGCCCGCATGACATCTGCACCCGGGTATTCCCGAGCATCGCGGAATACGCGGCGCAGCTGTACCCAAATTGAGGACAGACAGCGCGCGGGCCCCTCGCATAATCCGCGTGAATTGTGATCCGCGGCAAACAACAACCTCACAACCCTTGCCTCGCTCACGTCCCGGTGCTTAGGAGGAGACACATGAGCCCAATCCCGCAAGGGCATGCTTCGCGCGTGCCGCAAACGTCCGCGCAGGCGCAGTCGAACTGCGCAGCCGCCACCGAACAAGTCACGCGCAAGGTGTCGCGCCACTTGCTCGGCTTCCTGTTCCTGCTGTTCGTCGTCTCGTTCCTCGACCGCATCAACATCGGCTTCGCGGGCCTGACGATGATGAAGGACCTCGGCCTGTCGAGCACGCAGTTCGGCTTCGCCACCACCCTCTTCTATGTCGCCTATATCGCGTGCGGCATTCCGGGCAATCTCATGCTCGCGCGCGTCGGTGCGCGCCGCTGGATCAGCTTCATCATGATTGCGTGGGGCCTCGCCTCCACCGCGACGATGTTCGCGACCAACGCCACCACGCTCTACTGGCTGCGCATGTTGGTTGGCGTGACCGAGGCGGGCTTCCTGCCCGGCATGCTGCTCTATCTCACCTGCTGGTTCCCGAGCGCGTGGCGCGCCCGGGCCAACGCCCTCTTCATGATCGCGATGCCCGTGACGGCCGCGCTCGGCTCTGCGGTCTCGGGCTTCATCCTCAAGCTCGACGGCCATGCGGGACTCGCCGGCTGGCAATGGCTCTTCGTGCTCGAAGGGATGCCGGCCGCGCTGCTCGGCTGCGTGGCGTTCTTCTATCTTGACGACACGCCGCGCGCCGCGCGCTGGCTCAGCGCGCAAGAGAAACGCACGCTCGAAGCCGCGCTCGCCGAGCCGGCCGATGCCCTCGCTGCGCCCACGACGCACGTAGCGCGCGAGCGCAGCCTCTGGCAGCAACTGCGCTCACCGGTAGTCTTGCGCTTCGCGGCGGCGTACTTCTGCCTCGTCAATACGCTCGCGATGGTCGCCGTGTGGGCACCGCTGATCGTGAAGGGCTTCAGCGCCGGGGCCAGCAACGTTACCGTGGGCCTCGTCGCGACGATTCCGCAGATCGTCACCATCGTCGCGATGATCGTGTGGGGGCGCCGCTCGGACCGGCGTCAGGAACGCAAATGGCACCTCGCCATGCCGATGCTGCTCTCCGGGCTCGGCTGCGTGCTGACGGCGCAAGGCGGCGCGCCGCTCGTGCAGCTGCTCGGCGTGTGCCTCGCATCGGCGGGGTCGTACACGGCGATGTCGATCTTCTGGACCACGCCCGATCAGGCATTCACGCCGCAGGCGCGCGCGGTGGGCATCGCCGTGATCAATGCGATCGGCAATATCAGTTCGGCGGCGAATCCGCTCGTGGTCGGCTGGCTCAAGGACGCGACGCACAGCTATGCCGCGGGGCTCATCTATTCCGC